>JBHYDF010000038.1:0-52062 GCA_051861145.1 Nostocaceae cyanobacterium | reverse complement strand
TATGAACTATGAACTATGAACCATGAACTATGAACCATGAACTATGAACTATGAAGTATAATTTTTTAGTGATTGTCAAAGCGCAGCAATCCACGCATCATGAATTAAATAGCAATAATACTTTGTCAAAAATTTCTTCCTTTGCCCTAGTTTGAATAATTGATTTGACTAAATTTACAAATTGCCAATCAGTTTCCATATCGTTCTCAATTGTTTTACTAGCCGCATAAAAACTTACATCATCAATCTTAAATTCATTAGTATTACCTGTTTGCCATCCTGGTATTTTACTATCCCAAGACAGAGATTTGCCACGTAAGGTAAATTGAAACCATACTATTTCATTATCTTCTAATTCAAAAAACACATCAAAATAAGGTTCTGCTCCTTGAAACCAAATTCTAGTAACACCTTGTTTCTGACCTTGCTTGAGGAGATTTGGCTTAATTTGTCTTAACGATGCACCAAGCAATGCAATTTCATTTTTATCTAACAGCTTTTTGGACATATTTTAATTTTTACCATCAAAAATTATTGTCATATATATCAAAAATATTTAATATTATTTGCGTTGTTAAAAAATAGTGATATTTCTGATATTCAAGGTTTCATAAAAACACTTGCTTTCACTTTTTAATACACATTTTTAAGTTATTCAACCGGGAAAATACATATAGTTAAAGGTAATTTTGTTTCAGCTGTAAAAAAAGAGCGATCGCCAAACCACAATCTCAAATTCGGCTGTATTTTTACTGGCTGTTGGGTGAGTGAAGCACTAGGGCGTGTTTTCAAACTGTGAGATCCTCCTCCTCCCTATCCCCAGAAGACAGCACAGAAATCGCAAAGTTTTGTAAAGCGATCGCATAATTTAGGACTCCTATTTGATTTTTGAAATATACGTAGGTAGGGCATAGCCCCACATATCCGGATATGTGGGACTATGCCCTACCTAGACTTAAGCTTAAAGTGTACGGATTTTTTCAATAGACTTCTTGCAAAAATCGGTTTTTAGGATATTGCAACCACAGATGAACACAGATAAACACAGATGAATTATCTATGTTCATCTGTATCCATCTGTGTCCACCCCCCTCATTCCCACGCCAGTTGCTACAACGGGGGGAACCCCCGCAACGCACTGGCTCCCCTAAAAAGGGGGGAAGACAGAGGAAAAACTTTTATTTATTGTCCATCTGTGGTTTAATTTTCTTAAAACACACTTTTGCAATAAGTCTAATAATCAAACCGGATTCCTATTCATACAGGACTGACGCAAAATCATCAAAAAACTAACCGCACTCGTACGCACTCGTACACGTCTTTTGTAGTGTGTTCCGGAGGGACATAGGAATAAGAGTTTGGGAGAATTCTTGCGTAAGTCCTATCATATTGTCAGTAATTAGACAGGATGGAAAAAAGTACCATACTGCAAACCAGGAAACCAATAGTTCAGAAAGACAAAGATAGTGAAAATAATCACTACTGCTAAAGTCGCAACAACAGGTACACTGGAAAGATATTTCACTAAAAAACGTGTTTCCATGATAGTTTCTCCAAATTTAAATTAACGAACTGACACTGGAATTTCTTCATCTTTTGCAACTAATTCCCCGCTCAGTAATTCTTTGAATGCTAATAAGGGCCATGTCAAAGACATCATCATACAACGAGCGAACAAAGGCATATCAATAAATAGTTCTTTTTCTTCACCTGCACCTTCCTTTCTGATGGATATTAAATAAGAACGACCAGTCCAACCAATCCAACCGGCAATGTAAAGAAACATGACAATTGGAATCACCACATCTACTGCAAGAGAGAGGCGGTCAAGTGGTAAATGAGGTAAACCATCATCACCACAAAGTAATTTAGAATATGCCTGAAATGGTTTGGTAGTGTAATAACTATCAGGAGCATTATTCATGCGTTCGATGAATGCAGGTGATTCACTACAAGGCACGAGGTTTTTATTTTCTGCTAAGGCAGAAGGAACAACACTAAAACAAAGAAAAATTGCAAGTATCAGAGATAATGCGATTCGTTTCATAAGTTTCTCCTTGGTGATTTTTCCAACTAAATAATACAATTACGGTCGATTTGCTGGATAAGTATTTGCTGCATAGAATATCAGCAGCAAACAAAACAAGACAGCGGTTAATAAACCTAAAAACACTCCCGTTGCGGTTGAGGCAAATTGCCCCTCACCATATGCTAAAAAATATGTTGAAAAGGCGTGTTGCATGAAATTACCTCTCAAGTGAGCAATCCAAACTCTAAAATCCAAAATCTAAAATTCGATTTGGGTTTACCAATTAATGTTGATACCTTCAAGCATCAGCGAGGAATTGACTATTTCTAAAATCATTAACAAGAAAAGAAAGAACAACAGCATTAAGCCAATCATTAGTGGTGTAGTACCCCATCCTGGTGTAACTTTGCCAGCTTCTGTGTTCAATTTTTTGAATAAATACTGCACGGGTGCGGTTTTTTTAGTTTGAAATTTTGGTGTTTGCATGGAATTATCTGATGATTTGGGATGGTATTTTTTGAATTAAGATGTAGGTTGGATTATGTCTATGTTTATTTAAAAAACGTTTGTAAACCCGGTTTATTCGTTGATATTTGATTGCAAGAAAAGCATTTTTTCGTATAAACCGGGTTTTTATTGCTCTAACCAACAGGTTGTTTCTTGCGCGTGGTTGTATCTCCCACTTTCTGGAAGACGCCAAACTCTACCTGTTCATCAAGTTCTGGATCGATACCTGCAAAGACATCACGGTATATGGTACGGGAACCATGCCAGATGTGTCCAAAGAACCATACTAAAGCAAAACAAGTGTGGAAAAAGGCAAAGAATCCTCGGTTACTGGTTCGGAAGACACCATCAGAATTGTAGGTTGTACGGTCAAACTCAAAGGGTTCACCCAGCTGTGCTTGACGTGCATACTTTTTCACATTCATTGGGTCTGTAAATGTTTGACCATCTAGTGCGCCACCAAGGAAGCTGACTGTAACGCCAGTTTGCTCAAAGCTCATTTTTGCTTCTGCCCGTTGGAAGGGAATATCTGCACGGACGATACCATCTTTGTCTGTTAAAACTACAGGGAAGGTTTCAAAGAAAGTAGGCATTCTACGTACTGTCAATTGCCGTCCTTCTTGGTCTGTAAATACTGGATGACCAAGCCAGTTTTGCGCAACTCCATCGCCATCTACCATTCGACCTACCCGGAATAAGCCGCCTTTGGCAGGGTTGTTACCAATGTAGTCGTAAAAAGCCAGTTTTTCTGGGATGGCTGACCAAGCTTGTGAGAGAGTTTTACCTTCAGATAAACTAGTTTGCACTCGTCTATCAATCTCGTGTTGAAAGTAGTTTTGATCCCACTGAAAACGAGTCGGTCCCCACAATTCAATCGGTGTGGTTGCAGTACCGTACCACATACTTCCAGCCGCGACAAAAGCCGCAAAAAAGAAAGTTGCAAGCGCACTGGCGAGAACTGTTTCTAGATTTCCCATCCGCAAGCCTCTATAAAGTACCTCCGGAGGTCGAACAAGTATATGGAAAAGTCCGCCAATAATCCCCACAATTCCGGCTGCAATATGGTGCGCGACAACACCTCCAGGATTGTAAGGATTAAAACCTTCTGGTCCCCAGACTGGTGCAACACCTTGGACGTGACCAGTTAATCCGTAAGCGTCAGAAACCCACATACCCGGACCAAATACGCCTGTGAGGTGGAAAGCACCAAAACCAAAGCAAAGTAAACCAGCTAGAAATAGATGAATACCAAAAATCTTTGGTAAATCTAAAGTCGGTTCACCCGTTTCTGAGTCGAAGAAGGTAGCAAGATCCCAGTAAACCCAGTGCCAACAAGCAGCGAGAAACTCAAGACCTGAAAATACAATGTGAGCGATCGCAACGGTTTCAAAAGTCCAAAAACCAGGGTCTGCAACAGTTTCACCTGTGATACTCCAGCCTTGCCAAGAGTTCGTTACCCCCAACCGTGCTACAAAAGGCATTAAAAAACATCCCTGTCGCCACATCGGGTTAAGAACTGGGTCACTAGGATCATACAAAGCCAGTTCAAACAAAAGCATAGAACCAGCAAAACCCGCACAAAGAGCATTATGCATTAAATGTACAGCAATCAGTCGTCCTGGGTCATTCAATACCACTGTATGGACGCGATACCAAGGTAGTCCCATTGATTATCCTCCTTTTGAATAGTTAGGAGTTAGGAGTCAGGAGTTAGGAATTGTAGAGACAAGGGTTAATCTTGTCTGTATAAGAGTTAGGAGTGAAGAGTTAAGAGTTAAAACTAAATTTTTAAAGCTTATCTCTTCTCACTCATTACTTCTAATTTGTAATTCATCACTCCTAACTCCTAACTCCTCACTTAAACAAGTAATCGCAAATGAGTGCCTGATATTGATTTAGGGAAAAAGTTTTTTAAGACAAACAAAGCGGCACAAAAGAATGAGAGCAAAGTGATATAAATGAAGGGTTCTAAAAACCAATTTCTCAGGAAATCTTTTATCCAAAATACTCCTGAAACTCTTTTCCTCTCTTTTTCTGCCCTATCTGCGCCTCTGTGGTTATTGAAAACATTTTCAGAAAACATTTCCATCAATCCTTGTGATTATTATCCTCAACCTTTAGAAAGTTAGGAAAGAGAAAAGAATGAAAAGTTAAATAAAATTCTTAACTCCTAACTCCTAACTCCTAACTCCTAACTCTCTAATCCAACGGAGGCATAGATAGTACTGGTTCATCTTCGCGGTCGATACCTCTTTCAAAACCAGCAGCCGCTGCCCTAGCACGTCCTGCGTGCCAAAGATGACCAACTAGGAAGAGAAAAGCGAAGATAAAATGGGCAGAAGCTAACCAAGTACGCGGACCGACAAAGTTAAAAGAATTCAGTTCAGTAGCCAAACCCCCAACGGAATTGATAGAACCTACGGGTGCATGGGTCATGTATTCCGCTGCACGGCGAATTTGCCAAGGTTGCACATCATTCTGTAATTTGTCGAGGTCTAAACCATTGGTACCGCGTAAAGGTTCCAGCCAAGGTGCTTTGACATCCCAAAAGCGCATGGTTTCGCCACCAAAGATGATTTCTCCTGTAGGCGATCGCATCAAATATTTTCCTAATCCTACAGGACCTTGAGCAGCACCTATACTCGCCCCCAAATTTTGGTCTCGGACGATAAAATTCAGTACTTGAGCGTTAGAAGATTCAGCAACTGTGGGTCCGTAAAATTCGCTGGGATAGGCAGTATTGTTAAACCAAATAAACATTGCTGCAATGAAAGCTTGTCCAGCCACATTACCCAAGCTTTGGGAAAGATAAGCTTCACCTGACCAGATGAAAACTCTATCTGTCCACTTCCAAGGCTTAGTTAATACGTGCCAAATACCACCACCTATCAACATTGCACCAACCCAGATATGACCGCCAACTAAGTCTTCTAGGTTGTCTACACTGACAATATTACCTGCTCCACCTGTTAATCCTTTGACTACGTAACCAAAAATGATTCTTGGATCTAAAGTTGGATTAGTAACAATACGCACGTCACCGCCACCAGGGGCCCAGGTGTCATACAAACCACCCCAATACATCGCTTTAGCTACTAACAGCAAAGCTCCAATACCCAAAGCGATAAGATGAAATCCTAAAATGCTGGTGACTTTATCCTTGTCACTCCAATCAAAATCGAAGAAACCAGCCAGCTTTTCTGGACCTTTAATTGAATGATAAACCCCGCCAAAACCGAGGACGGCAGAACCAATTAAATGGATTACGGCAATGGCAAAAAAGGGAAAGGTATCTACGACTACACCTCCATGACCCACACCGAAACCAAGGGCGGCGATGTGTGGCATTAAAATCAAGCCTTGGTCGTACATGGGCTTTTCTGGTGTGTAGTGAGCGACTTCAAATAACAACATCGCTCCTGCCCAAAAGGCAATCAATCCAGCATGGGCGACATGCGCACCCAAAAACCGACCGGATAGGTTGATAAATCGGGCATTTCCCGCCCACCAAGCGTAACCTGTAGAAGCTTGGTCACGACCTTCGGTAACAGGGTCGATCACATTAGTACGTGTTTTTACGTCGCTCTCGGCGATTGAAGTTGTAGTTTTAGTATTATCAAAGGGCGTTTCCACGGGGTAATACCTCTTCTGGAAATTCAAAATGTTCGTGGGGCTGGTCTTGGGGAGCCATCCAGGCTCTAGCACCTTCATTGAGAAGGATATTCTTGGTGTAAAATGTTTCAAACTCTGGGTCTTCCGCTGCCCGTAATTCTTGGGATACAAAGTCATAGGCGCGTAGGTTAAAAGCTAAACCGATTACGCCAATGGCGCTCATCCACAAGCCGGTAACTGGCACAAACAACATAAAGAAGTGCAACCAGCGTTTGTTAGAAAAGGCGATACCGAAAATCTGTGACCAGTAGCGGTTGGCTGTCACAAAAGAATAGGTTTCTTCTGATTGAGTGGGTGAAAATCCACTGAAAGTGTTATAGCCACGAGTATCTTTAAATAGAGTGTTTTCCACAGTTGCGCCGTGTATAGCGCATAACAGCGCACCGCCGAGAACACCTGCTACACCCATCATGTGGAAGGGGTTGAGCGTGAAGTTGTGGAAGGCTTGGAAGAATAGCAAAAATCGGAAAATTGCGGCTACCCCAAAAGAGGGTGCGAAAAACCAGGAAGATTGTCCGAGAGGGTAAATGAGGAAATCTGCAACAAAGACGGCGATGGGTGCAGAAAAAGCGATCGCATTATAGGGTCGAACACCTACAAGTCTGGCTATTTCAAATTGTCGCAGCATGAAGCCAATTAAAGCAAAGATGCCATGTAATGCGACAAAATTCCACAAACCGCCAATTTGACACCAACGGGTGAAATTTCCTTGAGCTTCTGGTCCCCATAAAAATAGTAGGGAGTGTCCCATGCTATCAGCGGGAGTGGAGACAGCAGTGGTGAGGAAATTGCAACCTTCGAGATAAGAACTGACAATACCGTGAGTGTACCAAGAACTCACGAAACTTGTACCGGTAAACCAGCCACCAATTGCCATATAAGCACAGGGGAATAGTAGCAAACCTGACCAGCCGATAAAAACAAAGCGATCGCGTTTTAGCCAGTCGTCGAGGACGCGAAACCATCCCCAACCGGCTGAACGTGTTGGTTGGATAGCGATAGTCATGTTATTTTTCCTGTTGTGAGGTTATTTGAACGAACCGCCAAGACGCCAAGAGCGCCAAGAAAGTAAGATTGAGAGAGTATAGCAGTCTTATTTGAGTTGTAAGATTATTATTGGAAACGAACCGCGAAGACGCGAAGGACACGAAGAAAAGAGATTAAGAGAGATTCTTGCAAATGTTGCACGGATTGCTATAGATGAGTTCTTTTCAACTCTTAACTCCTAATTCCTAATTCCTAACTCTTAACTCCTAACTCCTAACTCCTAACTCTGTTCACCATTCCACTGAACCGTTGTTCATGAAGTAGGGTGCGCCGGGATAGGAAAGGGTTTGGATGATATGGTCAAAGTAGGGTGTGACGTAGACTGCATCTTCTTGTCCGAGAATGCTTATGGCTTCTTCTTTGATACAGCGCACTGCTTCGACCCAGTTTGCTAAGGGGATACCTAAAGATTGATACATTTCTTTCATACCAATAGTACCGATGTCTGCTAAAGGTTGTTCGTTTCCTGCTACTACGCAGTAGGCTACTAAGCGGATATACCAGCCTTGGTCACGTTGACAGGATGATGTTTTCCGAAAGTTTCCTGAGTTGCTAGGTGTTTTCGGGCACTTTTGCCAGAATTTTTGACTTGCTCTTTCGACGATGCGATTTTGATTTTTAACCAGGGTGTTGGCGATGCGAAGGCGGTTATCGCCGGTTTTGCAGAAGTTTTGAAATAAACGAATTTCACCAGGGCTAGGATACCGCATTTCTTCATCGGCGTTAAGAATCACTTGTTTGACTAAGCTCATAGTTTTCTTCGTTTATGAAGGTTACGGGGGAAGGATTTGTAAGAGGTAAAGTTTCAATTTGATTTACAACTTTACCGTTGTCTTTTTGGGCGATAAATTTATCTGGGGAGTTGTTCGTTTCTGGGTGTGATGGTTTCGGGAAGAGACTTTGTTGATAGTGCGATCGCATTACGTAACCTCTCGATGTCACGTACCTTTCATAGGGAACGGTATCTTCTGCAAATACCTCCAGATATTCGCGACTATCTAACATTTCATCAATTAGTGCATAGAAACCTTTGGTTGCACAAATATCGTAGTAACGATTCATTTCTTCGCGTCCGTAAGTCGGACGACCTAACAAACGACGATGGATATATTCAATTGCTTTTGTGATATAGAGTTTGTCCCAATACAAGTTGCGGAAGATTTTTGATTTTGCTAACTGGCGAATAAATTGCCTCATGCTAATTTCGCCACTTTTTAGTTTAATTTCTGCGGTTTCTAAACGCTGACCTTCATAAAGCTCACGTCCAAATACTTGTCGATAAGCTGCATTTATCACCGCTTCAGGAGAATGATATGCAACGCTAAGGTTATTATTTAGTTTAGCATTGGAGTGACTAAAAGATTCTAATTTCAGCACTTTGGAACCTAAAGAACCTGGTACTTTTCCAAAAGTAGCACCATTGTTTAGAGTGTCAGAATTTCCTGCACTGCAACTGATGAGAATGCGTTTTGTATCTTTATTAAAATATGCAGGTTTGTTGTGAGACTTACCAGTTTCTTCAGGGAAAATAGCTCCGAATTGAATTTCTAGCGGGTCGTGACTAGCACCGTAAGGGTGTTGGTCTGGTAAGGGTTTTTGATACTTACCAAACACCGTAATAAATTGGGGAACTTTGCGAACCGAACCGCTATATTTCAATAAATCAATTTGCGGGCCCCAGTTACGACATTCCTGTGCTTCTTGTCCCAAACCTCGTAGATATGGTACTGTTTCTTCACCAAAGTAATCAGCGTATTCTTGAGAATCTACTAAAGCATCTATTAACGCAGGTAGACCACCTTTAGTAATTACAGCAAAATATTTTTGGAATTCCTCTTGCGAACTTAACCCTCTTCCTAAAAAATGACGTGTCGCCAATTCAATAATCCGACTGATGACATATGGTTCATAAAAGAGTCGGCGATAAAGGCGAGATTTACCCAACCTGCGGACAAACTCTTTCATTGATATCTGTCCGCCTTTGAGTTGAGATTCTAATTCTGTGACAGGTAATCCGTAAGTATTCGTAACATCACGCTCAAATATATGTCGGTAAGCAGCTGTAATAACTTCTTGCTTTTGCGTTTCCGACAAATTGCGCTTCATGACGAATAATGGTCGTCTTTCCGCTGCTAGATAATAACTTACGGGTAGTTGTAAACCTTGCTGGTCATTAGAAGCACCTGGTCGCAATTTGACTGAGGGTTTTTCTACGAGATACTCAGTAATTAAAGTATCAAAATAACTTTTGACCAAATCTTGTGCTTCTATATTCTCCGGGAAATAAGTTACAGCTTGTCGGCACATTTGCTTGAGTGCGACAACAGTAGCTTCAGTTACATCTTCAGGAATGACACCGCGTAACCCTCTAGTATTAACCGTAATAATACTAGCATCACCAGCGACAATAGCGTAAGTGATATAACGTAAAAACCAGCTGAGGTCACGCAAAGACCTTTTCATTCTCACTGGGCCATAGCGCGAGATATTGATAAAGCGGAAACCACCGGGGACGGGTTCGCGTTCAGAAAACAGGGATTTTACACTTTCCCAGACATCGCGCAGAGGATTGAAAGATTGGGGCTGGTTTAATTTTAGGCGATCGCCCTTTACCAATGTCAAACCATATCGCCTCGCCGCCGTCAAATAATCCTCACCAACATAGAAACCAGAACCTGGTAAACCTATGGGATCTTGAGGCTTTTCTAAATAAGCCATTGGGTCTCCGCCATAAAAAATGCGATTAGCCCCAGCAGCAATGATATCATCTGCATTGGCAGTCAGTATCTCTGCAATCTCTAAAAGCTGACTTCCAGAACTAAAAAATTTAGTCAATTCATCTAATTCAGTACGCTTTAAATTGCGGTCTTGTTGTTCAGCTTGAGAAATAACTGAAACAGGTAAAGTTTGATATCTTTGCGGGTGAGTAACAGGACTTCCGCCACTTGTTTTTACACTCATTTAATTTATCCTTTCTGATTTGTCCTTTGTCATGAGTTAATTGTTCATAGTTCATAGTTCATAGCTATTAACCATTAACCATTAACTATTAACTATTAACCATTGACTAATGACTAACTACGGAACTAACTCTTGAATCAAATAATCAAAATAAGGTGCTAATTCGGTAGCATCGTCTAAAGTAAAAAGCGCTAAAGCTTCTTCCTTAAGACAACGCATAACCTCAACTAAATTTCTGAGAGGAATTTCTAAAGAATCATACATTTCCTTAACCCCAACAACGCCAATTTCTGCCAGGGGTTCCGTATCTCCAGCAACAAGGGAATAAGTAATGAGTCGAATATACCAACCTAAATCCCTCAGACAAGAAGCACGATAGGTTCTATTACCGCTATTACTGGGAGTATCGGGACAACGTTCCCAAAATTTTAAACTACTTCTTTCGATAATTTCCTGTTCATTTTCTGCTAAAGTTGTGGCAATACGTAGCCGTTCCAATGCATTTTCAAAGTAGCCATTAATGGCTAGTAATTCGCCCGGACTCAAATAGCGAGATTCGCGATCGGCGAGAGCAATTGATTTTGTAATAATACTCATTGGTTTTAGGAATAGGTAAGGATAAATAGGGGGTAGCGAGTAGGAATAGGGAATAATAAATCTACTCGCTACTCCCAAATTTTTAACTCAACCCAGAAGCAATATGGTCAAAATAGACGCCCATTTCTTTACCAGCATCTGCACCTACCATACTGGTAACAACTTCCTTCATTGCTTGTACAGCACGGATAGTACCACCAATAGGAACGCCTAAAGAATTGTAAGTTTCCCTTAAACCATTGAGAATACGCTCATCCAAAATTGAAGTATCTCCAGCTAACATCGCGTATGCAGCATAGCGTAAAAAATAATCCAAATCGCGTACACAAGCAGCATAACGACGGCAAGTGTACATATTACCACCAGGTGCAGTGATATCTGTATAAAGTAGTGACTTAGCGACTGTTTTTGTCACAATTGTTTTAGCATTAGCACTAATAGTAGTAACAGCCTTAGCCCGCATGTCGCCACTATGAAAGTAATGCTCTAGTTTGTCCAAAGCATCATTATTTAGATACTTTCCCTGAACATCAGAGGAATTAATTAAAGTTGTAATTGCGTCTTGCATAGCTCTAGTTTCCTTTATTTTGAGTTATTATTTTCAGCTAATTGATGAGAAACTAGGAGTTAATACTTAGGAATCAATAAATAATAATTTATAACTTATAATTCCTAACTCCTAACTCCTAACTCCTCACTTTTTAAGAAAGCGCTCTAATGATGTAATCAAAATAAGGTGCAACTTCAACCCCATCTTCCTCACTCATCATGGAGATAGCTTCCTCTTTAACGCAGCGCATAGCCTCCACTAAATTTCTGAGTGGAATTTCTAAGTTGTTGTACATTTCCTTAATTCCGATAGTGCCTATCTCTTCCAAAGGTTTCTCACTTCCGGCTAAGATAGAATAGGCGACTAAACGAACATACCAACCTTGGTCACGCTGACAAGAAGCTGTCTTACGTTCGTTACCACTATTACTAGGAGTATTAGGAATTTTTTCCCAAAATTTCATGCTGGCATTTTGTACAATTCTTTGTTCGTTCTCTGCCAAAACTCTGGCAATACGAATTCTTTGGTCTCCACTTTTGAGAAAATCTTGAAATATCTTAAGTTCTTTAGGAGCAGGATAACGGGCTTCTGTATCCGCATTGAGAATTAATTCTGTAACGATGCTCATTGTTATTTATCCTTTTTTATTTATCCTTTGTCATGAGTTAATTGTTCATAGTTAATGGTTCATGGTTCATGGTTCATAGCTATAAAGCATTGACTATTAACTATTAACTATTAACCATTAACCATTAACCATTAACCAATGACTAACTAGCAATTGCAGGTGCTTGCAATGCAACTGGAATAGGTTCACCAGAAGCTAAATCTAAGGGGAAGTTATGTGCATTGCGCTCGTGCATTACTTCAAAACCTAAGTTGGCTCTATTCAATACATCAGCCCAAGAAGGAAGCACTCTTCCTTGAGAATCAAGGATGGAATTATTGAAGTTAAAACCGTTAAGATTAAATGCCATTGTGCTTATACCCAAGGCTGTCGCCCAAATACAAACTACGGGCCAAGCTGCTAAGAAGAAGTGCAAAGAACGGCTATTATTAAAACTTGCGTATTGCCAAATCAACCTGCCAAAATAGCCATGAGCAGCGACAATATTGTAAGTTTCTTGTTCTTGACCAAATTTGTAACCGTAGTTCTGTGATTCTATTTCAGTAGTTTCGCGAACGATGCTGGATGTCACCAAAGAACCATGCATTGCACAGAACAGAGAACCTCCAAAAACTCCCGCCACACCTAACATGTGGAATGGGTGCATAAGGATGTTATGTTCGGCTTGGAACACAAACATGAAATTGAAAGTACCGCTAATACCCATAGGTAAGCCGTCAGAAAAGCTACCTTGTCCGATGGGATAAATCAGAAATACGGAGGTTGTCGCAGCTAACGGAGCGCTGTAAGCGACTGCAATCCAAGGACGCATTCCCAAACGGAAGGATAATTCCCACTCGCGCCCCATGTAACAACAAAGCGCAGGAATGTAATGAAAAGCAATCATTTGATATGGGCCGCCGTTATACAGCCATTCGTCTATAGATGCGGCTTCCCAAATGGGGTAAAAGTGCAATCCAATCGCGTTGGATGTAGGAACTACAGCGCCGGTAATGATATTGTTACCGTAGAGTAATGAACCTGATACCGGTTCGCGAATACCGTCAATATCCACTGGGGGAGCAGCAATAAAAGCGATAACAAAGACGCAGGTGGAAACTGCTAATAGGGGAATCATTAAGACACCGAACCAACCTATATATAGTCGATTTTCAGTGCTAGTAACCCAATTGCAGAATCTATCCCATGCAGGGAATCTTCTCGTAGTTCGTTGAGATACTGTAGTCATAAACAATTCAAAATTCAAAACAGTTTGTTCTTTGTTATTAGTTAATTGTTCATGGTTAATGGTTCATGGTTCATGGTTCATGGTTCAT
This sequence comes from Nostocaceae cyanobacterium, assembly GCA_051861145.1. Taxonomy (GTDB): domain Bacteria; phylum Cyanobacteriota; class Cyanobacteriia; order Cyanobacteriales; family Nostocaceae; genus JBHYDF01. The sequence goes on along the minus strand of JBHYDF010000038.1, from coordinate 38,755 downwards.
AACTATTAACCATTAACTATTAACTATTAACCATTAACTATTAACCAATGACTAATGACCCATACTTAAATCTGTGGGAAAGTTATGAATTTGGCGTTCATTCATAACTTTTATTCCTAAGTTTGCCCAATCTATCGTGTCCGCCCAAGTGTGAATCACTCGCCCTTGACTATGCAATGCAGATTGATGGAAATTAAAGCTGTGGAAATCAAAGGCAGCAATATCAATTCCTAAAGCCGCAGACCATATTCCTGCAACTGGTAAAGCTGCTAAGAAAAAGTGCAATTTGCGCGAGTTAGGAAAACTGGCACGCCACCAAATTAATCGCCACAAATAGTGTTGGGCTTTTCTAAAGCTGTAAGTAGGCTGTTTTTGACCAAGTTTGTATCCAGCATTTATCGATTCATCTTCGCTGCTATTACGAATGAGGGTGGAGGTGACTAAAGAACCGTGCATAGCGGCTGCAAAAGCCCCACCTAACACTCCAATCACTCCTAGCTGATGAAAAGGACTTGTCAAGATATTGTGGTCAGCTTGCAACAGCAACATAAAGTTGAAAGTGCCAGAAATTCCTAATGGCATACCCGCAGAAAAGCTGCCTTGTCCAACTGGATAAATTAACAATACAGACATTGCAGCAGCAACCGGAGCAGTAAAAGCTAAGGACATCCAAGGACGCATTCCCAAACGGTAGCTTAATTCCCACTCCCTATCTTGATAGCAAATGATGCCAATTATGAAATGCAGCACTATCAATTGATAAGGTCCACCATTATAAAGCCACTCATCAATAGAAGCAGCTTCCCAAATTGGATAAAAGTGTAGACCTATCGCATTAGATGTAGGAACTACAGCAGCGGTAATAATATTATTGCCATCTAATAATGAACCAGAAATTGGCGCTCCTAGCTGATATGTATCTACAGGTGGAGCAGCGATAAAGGCAATAATAAAAACCGTTGTGGCTGTTAATAGTGTGGGAATCATTAGTACTCCAAACCAGCCAATATACATCCGATTTTCAGTACTTGTGACCCATCGACAAAACCTTTCCCACAAATGAATTTTTTCACGTTTTGCTAAAACATTAGTTGCTGTTGTTTGATTATCGCTATCAAAAGAAGTCGATGTTGTAACCACATTATCTGACTTTTGTATCATTTTGATTGGTTCCTCAGGCTCATGAGTAAGAATTCCCCATTGCAGCGATTTTATTTGCTAAAACAATGGGGTTTTTTTTCTACTCAAACTAAAGCAGATAAGACAATATCGATGTTAGACGCCAGTACAAAAGGAAGACTATGAAAGAGAATAATAAAAAAACATGAAGAACCTATGAAGAAAATATGATTGTTACAAAACTTTATAAAAAACTTATATCAATCATTTTTGTTGGTGGGCATTGCCCACCAATACTTCAAATGTCCATCATATAGGCTTTTTGTGGGTATTGCTCTACCGAGGATTTGTGGTCTAATCATTTGAAAATGGCTGTAAATATGAAAGACTCACGCAAAAGTACAAAAAATCTTTACACCTTTGCTTGATACTATTTCATGTTAATAACGATACATATAGGATTTCTATTTGATTTTTGAAATACATGTAGGGTGGGCAGTGCCCACCCTACATTACTTAGAGGTTTTTCAAGATTGATTCAGAAACAAGGTGTGAATTATATAAACAGGACTTACACAAGATGTGGCCGAAAATCTTATTCTTGCGTAGCGGTAATTCATGAATTACCGCAAATGCGCGTTATGTTTTGCGTAAGTCCTGATAAAAAAAGTGATTCTTTTCCAAAAGGAAAGAATCACAATTCATACAAGAGATTGATGGGAGTTTGACCAAATCTAATTAAGCTTCTTCAGTTTCTTCTTTTTCTATCCAAAGAAAAACCAAGGCAAAAATAGGAAAAGGTAAGATATAAAAAATCAAAGGAATCATTATCCAAGGCAACCAAGACGCAGCATATGAACCTGTTAACTGTGTCATGTCTGTCATAAATTTTCCTCCTATTTGATTGATTTTGAGGGTTCTGATTATCTTGTGGGATGGGCGTCTAGCCCGCCCGATGCCAAGATGCCCGCACCACAAAACCACAAGACAAGAATTGTTTTTAACACCATTTTGGGATAGATACACCCCTATTTGGCTTACTGAATGTTCACTGCACCTCGCAGAATGTCATCCAAAATATCAAAATTTTCTAACAGCCAATAAGCAAATACTGCTCCACCCATTGCACCAACAAATATTCCACCATTTAACTGGTTCCATTCTTCTTTATTTTTTAGTGGTCTTAGTGGATCATGACTGTAATCATTATACGCTCCTCTGGGGTTTAATTGGAAGGTGGTAATAGCAAAAATGGAGATTCCTAAACATGCTGATACAGCAATATAAATTGCTGTAATTAATCCACTTAAATTTGCTCCATGCGCTGTTTCTCGTAAAGGTCCAACTACCACTTCTGGACCTACTAGAAAATAACCATGAGCCATGCCAATTTCTAAGCCGCGCATGAAAGGAGTTAATCCTTGACGGTAAGCTGGTAGGTTATTAATGAAAGCTCTAGCTAAAGGAGAATCATTGATAGGTGTGGATAGATTTCCTAACCAAGGGTCTCCTTTATAAGGTTTAATCAAATCTGTATCAGGAGAGTATGTCATAGTTTTTGGGTGTTGTTAGTCGTTTGTTAATGGTTAATGGTTCATGGTTAATGGTTCATGGTTCATGGTTCATGGTTCATGGTTCATTGCTAATTGCGCTCTTGTTTATTGCCATTAACTATTAACCATTAACCATTAACTATTAACTATTAACCATTAACAAAGTAATATTAGGAAAATCTCCTGATGTCCTTTATCAGGAGAGGAGGTCGAAACTTTATCTTCGGAGTTGAAGATTTATGTATGGTGTAGCGATGTAACTCCTTGGAATAAATTTGGACATTTCTAAAAGTTTGTATTGTTGAATTATTCCGGGTGAATTTAGAGAAATATTTCTGATAAATTCACCCGGAAATGATTAGCCAAATTTACCGGCTGTGGAGGCAATTAAGAATGCTCCGTAGGTGGCAATATAACCAACAGCAAAGTGGGTTAAGCCAACTAAACGTGCTTGAACAATTGACAAGGCAACAGGTTTATCTCGCCAGTAACCAAAGGATAGCGGTGTGTGTTCGTGTGCCCAAGCGAGTGTTTCTATCAACTCTTGCCAATAACCACGCCAGGTTATCAAGAACATGAAGCTAACAGCCCATGCGAGATGCCCCCAAAGGAACATCCAAGCCCAGACGGCTAGATTATTTGTCCCGTAAGGATTATAGCCGTTAATTAGCTGGGCTGAGTTTGCCCATAGGTAGTCACGGAACCAGCCCATTAAGTATGTGGAAGACTCATTAAACTGAGCTACGTTTCCTTGCCATATACATAGGTGTTTCCAATGCCAATAGAAGGTTATCCAACCAAGGGTATTGAGCATCCAGAACACTGCTAGATATGATGCATCCCATGCAGAGATATCGCAAGTACCGCCACGTCCTGGACCATCACAGGGGAATGCGTAGCCAAAGTCCTTTTTATCGGGCATTAATTTTGAACCGCGAGCATCTAGCGCACCTTTGACGAGAACAAGGGTAGTGACGTGCAGACCAAGAGCGATCGCATGATGTACGTAGAAGTCACCAGGTCCAATTGTCAAAAATAGTGAGTTAGTACTATTGTTAATAGCATCTAACCACCCTGGTAGCCAAACATTGGCATGATTAGGCCATGCTGTGGAAGCAATACTATCTGGGTTGGATAGTAGGGCATTGAAGCCGTACATCACTTTACCATGAGCAGCCTGAATAAACTGGGCAAATACTGGTTCAATTAAGATTTGCTTTTCAGGTCTGCCAAAAGCGACTTCTACATCATTATGAACGTAAAGCCCCAAAGTATGGAAGCCGAGGAACATTGATACCCAACTCAGGTGGGAAATAATCGCTTCTTTGTGCTTTAACACCCGGTCAAGTACATTACCTTTGTTAGTTTCTGCGTCATAGTCCCGTATCCAGAAGATAGCAGCGTGAGAAAATGCCCCTACCATCAAGAATCCGGCAATGTACTGGTGATGGGTGTAGAGCGCCGACATCGTGGTAAAGTCTTTGGCGATGAAGGCGTAAGGTGGCATGGAGTACATGTGCTGTGCTGTCAATGAACAGGCTACGCCCAAAGCAGCAAGCGCTAGAGACAATTGGAAGTGTAAGGAATTATTAATCGTGTCATACAATCCCTGATGAGGTAGATTGAATGGCCCTTCAACTTGCCTACCAAAGAAATTATTGGCATTTAACATTTCTTTGATGCTGTGACCGATACTCCAATTGGTGCGGTACATATGCCCTGCAACTATGAAGATAACGGCTATAGCTAAATGATGATGTGCCATATCCGTCAGCCACAAAGATTGTGTCTGAGGATGGAATCCACCTAAGAATGTCAGAATTGCTGTACCTGCACCCTGAGAACTATTGAATACATGTTGGGCAGTATCGGGGTTTTGGGCATATGCTCCCCAGTTACCTGTCAAGAAAGCCCACAAGCCTGCTGGATGCGGTGGAGTAAACAAAAAGTTGTTCCAGCCTACGTGTTGTCCACGAGATTCTGGTATGGCTACGTGTATTAAATGACCAGCCCAAGCTAAGGAACTAACACCGAATAAACCTGCTAGGTGATGGTTGAGACGCGACTCAGCATTTTTGAACCAACCTAGATTCGGACGGAATTTGGGTTGGAGATGCAACCATCCGGCAAATAAGAATACTGCCGCTATGAGTATCAAGAATATTGCACCTGTGTACAGGTCGCTATTCGTCCGCATCCCAATGGTGTACCACCAGTGGTAAACACCTGAGTAGCAAATATCAACGGGGTTAGATGCACCCGCTTGTGTATAAGCCTCTATTGCGGGTGGACCAAATTGAGCATCCCAAATCGCGTGGGCGATGGGGCGAATATGTACGGGGTCTTTAATCCAGAGTTCAAAATTACCTTGCCAAGCAACATGAAATAGGATTCCTGATGCCCAGAGAAAGATAATTGCTAGATGACCGAAGTGGGAAGCGAAAATCCTTTGATAGAGATTTTCCTCCGTCATGCCATCGTGGGTTTCCAAATCATGGGCAGTGGCGATCGCATACCAAACACGTCGCGTCGTTGGGTCGCCAGCAAGGTCTTGGCTAAATTTGGGAAATTTTGTAGACATAGCTTCAAAAGTTAGGAGTTAAGAGTTAGGAGTTAGGAATTAAGAGTTAGGAGTTTTGAGTTTTGGGTCTTTCTGAAACTGATGTTGCTGATTAAGAGTATGACCTCACGCAGAGGAGCCAGTCGCGTGGGCGGGTCTCCCGACTTGAGCGAACTGGCGTCGCGCACCAGGCGCAGAGAGTGAGAGTTTAGAATTCAATTTCATACTTAAATTCAGTAATGCCCTGAAACTCATAACTTCTAACTCATAACTCCTCACTCCTAACTCATCCAAGTGCCGTCATTCGCGCTAGGAAGAACGCCCAAGTAGCTGTAATTCCTCCTAGGAGGTAATGCGCTACTCCCACAGCCCGACCGTGAACAATACTCAAAGCACGGGGTTGAATTGCTGGGGCGATTTTCAGTTTGTTGTGTGCCCAAACAATCGATTCAATCAGTTCTTGCCAATAGCCACGTCCACTGAACAAGAACATTAAGCTGAAGCCGAAAATGAAGTGTCCAGCTAGGAACATCAAACCGTAAGCTGAAAGCGCTGTATTGTAGGATGTTATCACTTGCACAGATTGCGCCCAGAGGAAATCTCGCAACCAACCATTATTGGTAATCGACGATTGAGCAAAGTTTCCACCTGTAATGTGCGTGACTACCCCATCTGGTCCCACAGTCCCCCAAACATCCGATTGCATTTTCCAGAAGAAGTGGAAAATTACTATTGACAGGGAGTTATACATCCAGAACAAACCGAGAAATACATGGTCCCAAGCTGATACTTGGCAAGTACCACCCCTACCCGGACCATCGCAGGGGAATCGGAAACCCAAGTTTGCTTTGTCTGGAATCAAACGCGAACTGCGGGAAAAGAGTACGCCTTTGAGTAGTACTAGTACGGTAACGTGAATCGTAAAAGCGTGGATGTGATGAATCAGGAAATCTGCGGTTCCCAAGGTCATCGGCATCATTGCTACCTTACCACCTACGGCGACGATACCACCGCCAAAAACATGACTCACTGGGTCTATTAAGTTAGGTGCGGTGGTTCCCAATCCTCCAACTTCCAGATTTCTCAATCCACCGAAGACATTACCTAAAGGTTGGGCGGCTTGTCCGGCTAAGCCAACAGCTGAGGTGTGAATATGTTGTACCCACTGAGCAAAAACTGGCTGCAATTGAATACCAGTATCTGAGAACATATCTTGAGGGCGACCAAAAGCCCGCATTGTATCGTTGTGGCAATACATAGCAAAGCTGTGGAAACCCAAGAATTGACACACCCAAGCCAAGTGAGAAATAATTGCATCCCGGTGACGGAGTACTCTATCCAGAACATTATTCATATTCAGTTCTGGGTCGTAGTCACGCACCATGTAAATAGCAGCATGAGCCGCACCACCGACTATCAAGAAGCCCCCAATCCAAACGTGGTGAGTAAATAAAGATACCACTGTGGCATAGTCTGTTGCCAAATAAGGATAGGGTGGCATCGCGTACATATGATGGGCAACGATGATGGAGAGGGAACCCATCATTGCCAAATTCACTGCTAATTGTGCGTGCCAAGAGGTCGTGAGGACTTCGTATAAACCCTTATGTCCTTGACCTGTTAAGGGCCCTTTATGAGCCTCTAAAATTTCCTTGATGCTGCGACCAATCTTCCAGTTAGTGCGGTACATATGTCCCGCAAAAATGAACAGTACAGCGATCGCTAAGTGATGGTGTGCGACATCCGTTAGCCATAAGCCGCCTGTCACAGGGTTAAGACCACCGTGGAAGGTGAGAAAATCTTTATAGGCTCCCCAATGTAGGGTAAAGAAGGGAAGTAAACCCTTACTAAAGCTGGGATACAAATTTGTCATTAAGTCGGAGTTCAAAATGAACTCGTGGGGTAAGGGAATCTTATCAAGTGGTACCTCTGCATCCAGCAATTTGTTAGTTGGTAAAGACACATGAATTAAATGTCCGCACCAACCAAGGGAACCTAAACCCAATAAACCAGCCAAGTGGTGATTTAGCATCGACTCGGCATTCTGGAACCATTCCAACTTGGGAGCGCGTTTGTGGTAATGAAACCAGCCTGCAAACAGCATTAAACCTGCCATTACCAAACCGCCAATGGCAGTACAGTAAAGCTGGAAAGTATTCGTAAAGCCAGCCGCACGCCACATCTGGAACAGTCCGGAGGTGATTTGAATGCCGTGGAAACCATCACCCATATCAGCATTCAAAATTTCTTGTCCGAAGATAGGCCAGACATATTGGGCACTGGGTTTTATACCCGTGGGGTTTGTCATCCAAGATTCAAAATTGGAAAAGCGCGCCCCGTGAAAATACATACCGCTCAACCAAAGGAATACTACGGCTAAATGACCGAAGTGCGCGGCGAATATCTTCCGCGATATATCCTCTAAATTACTGGTATGAGTATCAAAATCGTGGGCGAGAGCGTGTAGATTCCAAATCCATGTTGTGGTTTTGGGTCCTCTAGCAAGAGTGCGTTCAAAATGTCCCGGTTGTGACCACTTCTGAAAAGAAGTAGGCACCGGATCATTATCGACTACAACCCTTACCTTTCGCTCTCGCTCTGGAGTTATCGTCATGGAAATTCCCCTCTCTGTAATAAAAGGAACGAGAACTTTTCCATCATGGGAGTAGAAATGTAGCGGAGGGGCTACATCTATTTAATACTGGACTTACGTAACACATCTACAGCGTAAAATTGAGGTTTGTAGTAAGCACTTAAGTGCTTACTACAAGCTTGAATAAATGTGTGATTTAGGTAAGTCCTTTAATATTGAGTAGTCAGGTATGTTTGCGTGCTTGAATTCGTCTTCTCTTGACAGAATAGGAAATAAATCTGAAGAACTTATGAAAGAAATGGGAAGCTTAAAAAAAAGTTACAATTTGGTCATTAGCCATTAGTCATTAGTGAGCCAGCGCGGTCTTGGGGGTCTCCCCCATGAGCGACTGGCGAACCCCGGAGGGGTCATTAGTCATTTGTGCTGATCTGGCCTTGCTCCGAATGGCACGCTTGTTAAGATATTTTTAGCCCTGAAATAAATTTCGGGCTTAAAGCTAAAGTTAGCTAAAAGCTAACTCAGATAAAATTTTTAACCCGTTTCAACTGACATCTTGCACCAATCGCAATAATCGGGAGGCAAAGCCTCCAAAACCTCGTTACCAGGTTGAACCTGGTAACGAGAATAAGAGCCTCTGGCTCTTGTTGAGAATGGTGCAAGATGTCAATTTCAACGGGTTTAAGCGAAGAAGCGCGAAATTTATTTCAGCGCTTAATAAGCGTGCCATTTCGCCTTACTCCCTTTCTACTTCCATCCCAAAACTGCTGCTATTTGGCTTGCTAGAGTCAGGAGGTTGAAGGGTTTGGTAATAGTTGCTTTTACTTTCAAGGTTTGCAATTGTGGCATCTGTTGGTAATGCTCAGATGTAGTTAACAAAATTATTGGTACTTGCTGAATTTGAGGATGATTACGTAGACGCTCAAAACCTTGAATCCAGTAATTATCTGAATTAATCGCCTCAAAGTCTAAGAGGATAGCATCAAAATTTTCAGTCTCTGTTTTAACAATCGCTTCATTGAGGGAAGCCGCTGTTAATACTTCCCAACCTGCTATTGTCTCTAAGCACAGTTGAGTCAGTTCTTGAATAGGATTTTCTTTGTCAATCAGTATGATTCGTCGGGTTGCCACTATAAGCATTGGTTTTGCTACTGGTTAGCATAAATACTTAGCTAGGAATGATTGCTAGCTTCAATTTCTAACATAGAAAAAGAATATGAATAACCAATGAAGCAACTGGATTATTTTGGATTTTGGTTTTTAGATTTTGGATTACGAGTTGTGAAATGGTATAAAGCCCAGAAATACTACAAAGACAACACTCTGGTTAATTCGTCAGCTAGTGTGAAAGGGTCGTAAGGTTTGGTAATTACTCCTGCGATCGCTAATTGAATGAACTGACGCTGTTCGGCTGCTTGAGCTTTAGCTGTCAGTAAAATTACGGGTATATTTTGTGTAATCGGATTGGCTTTGAGGTTTTCTAAGGTGGTCAAACCGTCCATATCCGGCATCATTACATCGAGCAGAATGGCATCTGGTTGCTGGGAAGCGGCTTGATGTAAACCTTCTCTCCCGGAACTGGCTGTGAGAACTTCCCAATCTCCTGCTACTTCTAAACAAATCTGGGTTGCTTCTCGGATATCATCTTCATCATCAATGATTAAAATGCGTTTCATAAAGATTTTTAAAGTTTAGGTGTTATATGTAGCAGTGCTATTTGAGTTGTGAGATTTTTTTTAACTTACATCTTGCACCATCCAAATTATATGTAAATAAAATCACTAATTATATACAGGTTTTTCGACTGCGTTTATATTCGCCTGGGACTGTAAGTCCCAGTCTAATAGCTTAAGTCCTCTAGAAGAGGACTGAAAAATCAGGCTTGCTGAATCCATGTATGAAAATGATGTTGCCTAATTCCAAAAACCTTGTAGAGACGTTGCACTGCAACGTCTCTACACCCATATTCATACTTCAAATCAGCAACGCCAGAAATCAATTATTGTTTAGTAAAAAGCATAACTTTATATTCGGCGTTAGGTAGTTTATGCGTAAAGGTGCAAGATATCAGTTAACGAACCACAAAGGACACGTAGACACGAAGTGGCTTCGGTGCAGGGTAGGACACGAAGAAAAGAGATAAAGAGGGTTTGTTATTTATTATTTGGGATTGCTATGTAAGTTGTAAGTGAATTTTTATTTCTTATTTTTTTGGGTTATTGGTAAGGAGAAATAGAAGTTACTACCTTTGCCTAAAATGCTTTCAACCCAAATCTTGCCTCCGTGTTGTTGCACTATGCTGCGGCAAATTGCTAATCCTAATCCTGTGCCGCTTTGACTACGAGAGTTAGATGCGTCTACTTGTTGAAAGCGGTCAAATATAGTTTCTTTTTTATCATTAGGTATTCCTTTTCCTTGGTCTTTTACTTGAAATAATATTTCTCTGTTTTCTTGAATTGCTTCTCTATTCTCTCTTGTTTCTGCTATTAGCCACACTGTTGTACCTGGAGGTGAAAATTTAATTGCATTACTAAGTAAGTTGGTGAGGGTTTGAATAATTCTGTCGGGGTCTGCCCATATTTCTACTGATGTTGGTATGGAGCAAAGGGTAATTTCGGCTTTTTCTGCCATTGCTCGCATTTCATCAACTGCTTGTTGTATTAAATCGGCGGCGTTACATTTTTGTTTGCGCATTGTGACTTTGCCGGAATTGATGCGCTCAATATCTAAAATATCGTTGATTAAACGTACTAAACGATTAGTATTATCAAAGGCAATTTCTAACATTCTTTGACTTTTGCTTGGTTGCTCTTTTAAAGAACCGCTAGCAAGTAAACCCAAGGCGCTACGAATTGAGGTTAAAGGTGTTCGCAATTCGTGACTAACAACGGAGATAAATTCATCTTTCATCCGCTCTACTATCTGTCGTTCGGTAATATCTTTGAAGATAACTACTGCACCTACTATTTCTCCTTGTTCGCGGATGGGTGTTGATACATATTCAACAGGAAATTTTGTCCCATCTTGCCGACAAAATATATCGTCAGTAATGTATTGTACTGTGCCGTGTTGCAATGTAGTATAAATGGGATTGTCTTGGAGTGTATAAAGAGTTCCATCCGGTTGGGAGTGGTTTAAGATAGCGTGCATATACTGATTGCAGATTTCTTTAACTTTATATCCAAGCATTCGGGCTGCTGCTGGATTTATGAAAGTGATTTTGCCTTGGGAGTTTAATCCGTAAATTCCTTCACCTGCTGAGTTTAAAATTAACTCATGTTGCCTACTTAGACGTTCAAGAGAGGCTCTAGCTTGTTTGCGATCGCGTTCATTGCGTTCACGTTCGCTCATTTCCCTTTTTAATTCTACATTGGCACGCTGTAATTCTGCGGTTCGCTCCTGCACTCGCTGTTCTAGTTGGGCATTCAAGGCGCTAATTTTCCTTTCTGCTTGCTTGCGTTCCTGAATATCTTTTTGTAAGTTACTATTTAGGGCTTTGACTTCTTGATACAGTTTATATTGATGGATAGCCATTGCAAAGTGGCTGGCAAGCCTTTTTACAAGTTCAATTTCTATAACACTCCATTCTTTTGCTTGACCTTGCTTTAACTCGCGCCACTTTTCAAAAGATGCTTTCGGTTTCTCATGTCGTGGATCATCACGATCTGGTCGTCGCGCCCATAGTTTTTCGATCTCAATTTCATGGCGAAAAACACTCAAGTAGCCTAATACATGCTGTCGATATTGCAAGCGCACAACTAACAAACTACGAATCCGGTTGTTAAGAAATGCTTCTCGCAAATCTGAAGGAAATTCAACACGCGATAAATCAGCGATCGCCCAAGTTTGAATTCCTTCATCTACCGTCTGTTGTGTTTCCAACCATTCTTCTAATTGTGAGTAGGGCATTGGGCATTGGGCATTGGGAATTGGGCATTGGGAATTGGGCATTGGGGATTGGGGATTGGGGATTGGGGATTGGGCATTGATTTTCTTATCATTGCCCGATGCCCCTTGCCCCATGCCCGATGGCCCTTGCCCGTTGACGCCAGTCGCCTCAACTTTGGAAACCAAAGCACGGCGCTGGCTCCCCGATGCCTCATGCCCGATGCCCCATTCCCCATTTCCGACCGGTTGTGTCCCGCAAGTATAAACTTGGGCTGTCTGATTTGGATGTTGGGGAGTAATGTAAACTCTGCCACCCACTCCCTGTAAGGCTGATACAGTTTGTTCTAATGCTTCTTGTAACTGCATCTGAGTCATAGAATGCAGCAGTTTTGCTACCCGGTTAATTGTAGCCTCCGCTGCGGCTTGAGCGCGAGTTTGCTCTAATAAAGTAGATTGAGCGATCGCAATAGAAACTTGGTCTGCAACTAACTGCACTACTTGTAATTCCCGTGCTGTCACTTGTCGCGGTTGGGCATGATGAGACACCAACAATCCCCACAATTGGTTACGATACAATATCGGCACTACTAAGGAAGATTGTACTCCCATTGAGGTTAAGTATTCTATGTGACAGGGGTCAACAGGTCGAAACCGAATATCATTAGTATCTAATGATTCTCCTGTTTCTGGACAATCTAAAGAACTTAAACCGATACTTTGTACCGCTACATTTACTATTGAACGCTGTCGCGCTTTGAGAAATAATTCTCGTGCTTCTGGAGGAATATCTTCTGCGGGAAAATGTTGTCCAAACAAAGATGGTAGATGTTTTAAGTTAACTGATTCTGCTACCACCTCTCCACAACCTTCCTGATGAAATTGATACACCATAACCCGGTCAGTTTGCAGAAAAGCACGAACTTCGGCAACCGTTCCACTGAGAATTTCTGGCAATTCTAGGGACTGACGGATGCGATTCATCATCCGATGTAACAGAGTTTCTAGGGAAGAGATTTGTTTTTCACTTGCCATAGTTTTGCTGGATTGTTAGTTGTTGATTGTTCATGGTTAATGGTTCATGGTTCATAGTTCATAACCATTAACCATTAACCATTAACCATTAACCATTAACCATTAACCATTAACACTTTTCAGTAACCTGACTCTTTCCAATCGATTGAATATGTGAGTTAATAATTCTTGCCCTGCTAAATTCTTACTCAAACATTCATCAGCACCAGCAGAAAATACTTGTTGCAAAATTGGCGTTTCCTGATGAACGGTAAAAAAGATGATTGGTAAATTGCAAAATGTTGGATTATTTCGGACTAATTGACAAATTTTAATTCCGTTTATTTCTGGCATCTCCACATCGATAACCAGCAAATCTGGAACTAATTTTGTAAATATATTCCAAAACTGCAATGGTTTATCTAATGTGGTGATTTGCAGCCCCCAAGGTTCTAGTAACGCCGTAATTCCTGCTAGCACTTGTGGGTCATCATCCACTACCATTATTTGGGCTGAATCCACATGCTGTGCTTGCACTAATTTTTTGATAATTTCTAAGACTTTCTCTGGAGAATAAGAACTTTGTAAAAACACATGAGCTTCAAAACACAACATTCTTAACCGCTGGTGAAAATCATCGTCTGCTGTGTATAGTAATACGGGTATTGGTGGTGTGCGGTTCGTTAATTCTGCTAAAAGTGCCAAACTCTTTTCATCTGTATTGGCGAGGTTTAATTGTAGCAACACCACATCCGATTCTGAATTAGCGATCGCTACCACCGCAGCTTCTAAGTTGGGCACTAATTCTATTTGCATTCCTGATGCCAATATCAAATTAACGATTCCTGTTTCGGCTTTGGCATCATCAACTATTAGCACTACAGGAGAACCATTATTACCTCTCGCTTTGGTCTGTGTGGATGGTTCATTACAACCTCTATCTGAAAATAAAACAAGCTTGAGGGTTTTAATTAATTCCGCTATTTGCAGTTTTTCATTATCGTCTAAATTCTCTGTTGTTTGCAATTTTTCTTCTATTTGTTTAGCAATATTAGAACCCAGTGTAAAACCAAAAACTCCTAAGCTACCTGCTAGTTTATGCGCAGCGTGTTGCGCTTGTTGTTGAAGTTTAGATGTTTCTCTATTATCTAACAATGCAGACACTGCTTGTTCTAAAATAGCGAGGCGTTGATTTATTTTTCCTTCACTTCTAGTCCATAATTCTGCTAACGCTGCTTGTGTCTGTTGCTTTTGCTTACCTTGTTTTGAATCTGCCAACGATGAAGTTTTAGAATTAGGTTGTTTCAGCCGATAACCTAAACCATAAACCGTCTCAATTAAATCACTCTCTGCTCCCGCTTCTTTTAATTTCTGCCGTAAGCCTTTAATATGAGCCGTAACTGTATCTTCTTTTGGTGCTTCTTCCACTGACCAAAGATAGTCTAATATTTTACTGCGACTCAAAACAGAATTACTGTTACGTAAAAAAAGTTCTAACAAACGGTACTCTTTGGGAGTCAAATTTAACAGTTTACCTTTGTAAGTAACATCACAACTAGCAGGATTAAGACACAAGTTTTCCCACTGCAAAATAGCCTGTATCGGTACACTTTTCCGGCGCAGTAAAACCCGAATTCTCGCCAATAATTCAGACACTTCAAAAGGCTTTACTAAATAATCATCCGCTCCTGCATCCAAGCCTATCACCTTATGGGTGTGAGAATTTTGGGCGGTTAATAACATTACAGGGGTTTGATTGTGATGCTTGCGCAACTGCTGACAAAACTTTATCCCATCCAGTTTCGGTAAGATGACATCCAACAAAATTAAATCATATCCAAACGCCTCTACAAACTTCCAACCCATCTCACCATCGCTAGCAATATCCACCGCATAATGGTGATTGGTAAGAATATTTTCTAGGGTTTTGGCAATAATCTCGTCATCCTCTACCAGTAAAATCTTCATATGCTTCACAAATTAGGCTATTTCTGGTTCCAATGACAGTCAAGAATTTCTCAAAATCTCAAATCCTTACTAGATAAGGATTTTTAAATGTGTATCTTAAAAAAAATTAAAGATGCCTTCAATTGTTTTTCTGAAAAAAATTAGTATGAAATGCACTTAATAGAAAATTATTAAAGATTATTTCGTTAAAAATTATATTAGTTTAAAATAATTAATCTTTTGTTACGTTTTTTTACTCTATATCTTTAGATTTGGATACTTTTGGCGAATTCAATGTAGGGTGGGCACTACCCACCATATATGGGCTTTGTAGGGCATAGCCCCACCTACAGACTTAGATTTTTTCAATAATCAAACCGGATTCCTATATAATCCTAAAATTTAACCCGGAATTAAAATTTTACCCAAAGTCTATTGATTTACATCTTGCACTTGAAAAATATTGAGTTACAAAAAATACTATATAGTTAGATATTTTTCGCCTTTGTTCACATCCGCCAGGGACTGTAAGTCCCTGTCTCATAGCAAAAGTCCTCTATAAGAGGACTGATTAAATCAGTTTAATTCTTGTATTATTTATTTTGTTTTATCTATTGTTTAGCAGCCAGCCAGGGACTGTAAGTCCCTGTCTCATAGCAAAAGTCCTCTATAAGAGGACTGATTAAATCAGTTTAATTCTTGTATTATTTATTTTGTTTTATCTATTGTTTAGCAGTTTATACTTAAAGGTGCATTCCGGTGAGTTGAGATAAGCTTTTCCACATCGCTGAATCTGGCAAGAATGCAAAGAAATGTAAAATTGTGTGGTGGCTGCGTAAATTCCTTTTCTTCTTCAGATAAATCTACTAAAGATTTAAATAAAGGTTTGCCGATTATATAGTTGCATTCCTTAGCACTCTTCGGGCTAAAGCCGCGAGGATTTTTGGGCTGAACTTGTTTGTTTCTTCCCTGATTACAAGTCTTACTGGTAATGCCAGATAAATACTAACAAGAAGAGATAATTATGACTTTACAAACATTTAAACAAATAGACGAAACTAAAGCAGAAGTTTTTGCTGGTCGGTTGTTGGATATTCTTAATAGTGGCGCGATCGCACTCATGACTTCTATCGGTCATCGGACTGGAATATTCGATATAATGGCGCAGTTACCACCATCTACCAGCCAACAGATAGCAGATGCAGGTGGATTGAATGAACGATATGTGCGTGAATGGTTGGGAGCAATGGTAACGGGTGGTGTTGTTGAGTACGATGCCAACGATAGTACTTATTTTCTACCACCAGAACATAGCGCATTCTTAACACGGGCAGCTATTCCCAATAATTTCGCAGCTACTTTTCAATTTATCCCATTGCTGGCAACGGTTGAAGACCAAATTATCGAATGTTTTTACAAGGGTGGAGGAGTTCCCTATTCAGCTTATAAGCGCTTCCATCAAGTAATGGCGGAAGAAAGCAATCAAACCGTAGTTGCAGCGTTGATGGATTCTATTTTATTACTTGTTCCTGGTTTAATTGAGGCTTTGCAAAAGGGTATTAATGTTTTGGATGTCGGTTGTGGTAGCGGTCATGCTATCAATACAATGGCACAGGCATTTAGGCAAAGTCGGTTTAAAGGCTATGATTTTTCCCAAGAGGCGATCGCTACAGCAACAGCCGAAGCCAAAAATCTTGGTTTAACTAACGTCGAGTTTCAAGTTAAGGACACCGCTACCATAGATGAAATTAACCAATACGATTTAATAACCAGCTTCGACGCCATCCACGATCAAGCGAAACCAGATGTAGTTCTACGTGGAATTGCTCAAGCACTGCGCCCTGATGGTATTTATCTTATGCAGGATATCCGTGCTTCTAGCTATGTTCATGGTAATCTTGACCATCCTGTTGCGCCATTTTTATACACCATATCCTGTATGCATTGTATGACAGTCTCCTTGGCAATGAATGGAGCCGGACTTGGTGCTGTATGGGGTGAAGAAACAGCATTAGAAATGCTCAAAGAAGCTGGTTTTACAAGTGTTGAAGTGAAACGTCTTGACCATGACTTCCAAAATAATTACTACATCGTTAAAAAGAGCTAAGTACAAGTTTGTGTAAATTTGTGGCGAATTAAGGAGGTTTAAATTGAAACGCAGAGTAACGCGGAGGTTAACGCAGAGGGACGCAGAGTTTTAGGTTAAATTTGTGCTATGGGGCGAAACCCTTAAGCCTTCGGCTGATCGCGTACTAATCCTGTAAATGTCCCACTGAAAGATATTTGTTACAAAACTTCCAATTTGAGTAATTATGTGCAAACTATGTACGCTCAATCTGGGTTATCAAAAATTCAGCAAGAGTTATTCTCAACTCCCAGATACTAAACAATTATCCTCGCTGATTTTTGCCAAACAGCTAAAAAATCAAGTTCTACGACAAGTTGAGAAGACAGGCGACACTAAAGCAAACAATAACTTCCTAGATAAATTAGGAAGTGAGGACTAACTATCAATAATGTAAAAACCCCTCTCAGTAATGAGAGGGGTTTTGTAAAGTTTTTTTGCTATATTTCACAAACCGGGTCTTAGAACAAACTCATTATTGTAATAACGCTGGCGCTAGTTATCATGACCAACGCTCCCATCATAAGAGATTGATTCAATGGGTTTGGGGTTTTTATATCGTTCATTTGCTAAACCTTTTAATCTTTGATTATTCTTTTAACGATATCAAAATCAGTATATTTATCAATCAAAGTACTGTAAAACTTAAAATAGCTTTACTTATCTTAGTAAAGTCAATAGTGATTAATTAATTTATTAGTCATTGGTCATTGGTCATTGGTCATTGGTCATTGGTCATTGGTCATTGGTCATTAGTCATTGGTCATTAGTCATTAATCATTGGTCATTAATTATTCCCCTAGTCCCCTAGCCCAAGCGCCCAAGCGCCCCTACTCCCTACTCCCTACTCCCTACTCCCTACTCCCCATTGCCCCTAATCCCCAGAGGGGGCCCCGAGTTCCCCACTCCCCACAAAAATAATTACCCAATACCCGACCAAATTATGTGTCTTTGTGGTGTAAAATTAACTGTATTCTAGCTAGGGAACTGTTTGAGCAGAAAATAATTATGACAACTTCCTCTGTATCTACAAACCAAACCGGCAATTTTGACTTAGAGCAATTAAATCAGAAATATGAGACTGCTCATCCCAGAGAAATACTAGCTTGGTGTGTAGAGAACATTCCTACGGGACTGGTGCAAACTAGCGCCTTTAATGTTGATGACATTTTAATTACCGATATTCTCTACTGTGAACTTAAGCACCCAGCACCTGTAATATTTCTTGACACGCTGTACCATTTCCGCGAAACCTTGGAGTTGGTAGAAAAAGCCAAGCAAATTTACAACCTGGATTTGAAAGTTTACAAAACTCCTGATGTAGACAGCCGCGAAGCTTTTACAGCAAAATACGGAGAAGCCCTTTGGGATAAAGATATTGCCAAATTCCACGATGTTACCAAAATCGAACCTTTGCAAAGAGGTCTTGATGAACTAAATACCGTCGCTTGGATCACCGGACGCCGCCGCGATCAAGCCGTTACTCGCGCTAATATGCCTATATTTGAAATTGATGGTAAGGGCCGGCTCAAAATCAATCCTCTAGCGGCTTGGACGCGCAAAGAAACTTGGGCTTACGTTGCTGAACACGACGTGATTTACAATCCTTTACACGATAAAGGTTATCCCAGCATTGGCGATGAACCCATCACTACCCCAGTAGGCGAAGGTGAAGACGAACGCGCTGGACGCTGGCGGGGTACTGGTAAAACAGAATGTGGGATTCACATCTAAAAAGATAAAACCCCTCCAAAATGACTTGGAGGGGTGCAGAATCCACGAGAAGAAGCGTTGGTCACGTTAAGAGCATTTTTGCTTTGATATTGGCGTCGTGAACTGTAACAATTTTGCTATATTATCTTGATTCTGAATCAATTGTTTGGTCTTCTACGTATCGGCGGATATATTTAAGTGAACCATCATCGTTCACTTGCATAGGAACCATATCTCTTTTTCCGTTGATTGTTACATTGAAGTAGATAACTTTCCCAAACTGCGACTCGTTGTAGTAATTCATAATCACTGCCTGCCCTTAGTTAAAATTTGCGAGGATATTGGTAGGTGTATGTGGATTCAGTTTAAACAAGCTAAGGTGACAAACTGAGGACGAAAAAGTGACAAATTGGAGACGTTAGAGACATTTTGTCTGTTTTCAGTAGTCATTTGTCATTAAAGTATTAGACAAATGACAAATGACAAATGACAAATGACAAATATGATTAAAATCCTCCACCTTTCTGATATCCATATGGGAAGCGGCTTCTCCCACGGACGCATTAATCCAGAAACAGGATTTAATACACGATTAGAGGATTTTGTCAATACCCTTTCCCGATGTATTGACCGAGCTATGGCAGAACCTGTGGATTTAGTTATCTTTGGCGGTGATGCTTTTCCTGATGCGACACCGCCGCCTTACGTCCAAGAGGCTTTTGCCAGTCAGTTTCGCCGCCTTGTAGATGCCCAAATTCCGACTGTGTTGTTGGTAGGGAACCACGACCAACATTCCCAAGGACAAGGGGGAGCGAGTTTATGTATTTACCGCACTTTGGGTGTGCCAGGAGTTATAGTGGGTGATTCATTAACTACTCACCGCATCCAAACCCGTAATGGAGGAGTGCAAGTTATCACTCTCCCTTGGCTAACTCGTTCTACTTTGATGACTCGCCAAGAAACAGAAAGTTTATCTCTGACGGAAGTAAATCAACTGTTAATTGAACGTCTGCAAGTTGTTTTAGAAGGAGAAATTCGCCGCCTTGACGCGAATATGCCGACTATTCTTTTAGCTCATATGATGGCGGATAATGCTAGCTTTGGAGCTGAGCGCTTTTTGGCGGTGGGTAAAGGCTTTACAATTCCTCTATCAATGGTGGCGCGATCGTGTTTTGATTATGTAGCTTTAGGACACGTTCACCGTCACCAGAATTTGAATAAATCTAATAATCCGCCGGTGGTGTATCCAGGTAGTATTGAACGGGTGGATTTTAGCGAGGAGAAGGAAGACAAAGGTTATGTAATGATTGAATTGGAGCGGGGTAACGTCGAGTGGGAGTTTTGTCCTTTGGCTGTGCGGACTTTTCGCACGATAGAGGTGGATGTGTCGAAAGCAGAAGATCCACAAGCGGCGATAATGAAAGCGATCGCCAAACACAATATTCAAGATGCGGTTATCAGATTAATTTACAAACTCCGTTCTGAACAATTAGATTTAATCGATAACGCTGCACTGCATGAAGTATTAAGTCAAGCTCACACTTACACTATTCAACCAGAATTGGTGAGTCAGTTAGCTCGTCCTCGTGTTCCGGAATTAAGTGCGAGTAACAGCATCGACCCAATAGAAGCATTGAAAACATATTTAAACAACCGTGAAGATTTGAAAGATATAGCAACATCGATGCTGGAAGCAGCACACAAGTTGTTAGCTACAGATGAGGAAGAGTGGTTAGAAAGCAGTGAGGAGAACAGCACCAATCTAGCTAGTCAAGTATCACAAGATAGAGATAATTCTCAGTTACGTTTACTTTAATTTTTACAGAAACAGTAATAAGCCGTGAAATAAATTTCCGGCTGTGTAGAGACGTGCCATGGCACGTCTGGGACAAACCCGTTGAAACGGATTCAAATTCTTAAACAGTCGGTTTTTAACCGACTTTAGCTATAAGCCCGAAATTTATTTCCGGGCTTATTTGAACCTTGATTGCGAATAATGCAAGATATCACTTATAACTGACATCTTGCACCATTCTCAACAAGAGCCAGAGGCTCTAATTCTCGTTACCAGGTTCAACCTGGTAACGAGGGTTTGGAGGCTCCGCCTCTCGATTCTTGAAAATGTGCGCTGGTCTCACCATTCTCAACAAGAGCCAGAGGCTCTAATTCTCGTTACCAGGTTGAACCTGGTAACGAGGGTTTGGAGGCTCCGCCTCTCGATTCTTGAAAATGTTGCAAGACATTACTTACAACCAATTTCCCACCAAAACAAACGGTGCCCAATAATAGGGATGGGCAAAATCTTTTTCTTGCAAAAATGCCATTTGAGTTTTTTGCAATGCTTCCGCTTTACTTATTCCTGGTTTCCTGAGTTGTTTATAAAACTCCCCCATAAATTTGGCTGTAGATTCGTCTTTGACAGCCCAGAGGGTAGCTAAGGTACTGCGGGCACCGGAATGAACTGCTACTCCTGCCAATCCTAAGATAGCGCGATTATCCCCTTTGGCTGTTTGGCAAGCACTGAGAACCAATAACTCTACCGGGCTATTTTCGTTTTCTTCTCTAGATTGGATTAATTCGGATAAGTCTTTGATGCTAATTTTTTTATCCCATGTAAGTATAAAAGTTTCTTCAGAATTACTGCTAAACTGACCGTGAGTCGCTAGATGTAAAATCGAAAAAGGCTTTGATTGGACAGTTTTTCGTAGATTAGTGTGAGTAAATTTTTCATTGACAAGCTGTTGGCTTTTAACTTGCGAGGCAATTTTTTTGACTTCCAACTTTACTGCTGGCAAAGCTTTAAAGCCTGGGCGGGCTTCACTTAATCCGGCTGTAATCACCTGCAAATTTTCCCCTTTGAGCGATCGCGCTTGCAAAAGTTGCATTCCTGGTGAAATAGCAAGGCTATATTTCTGAACTAAATATTGTTTACCATCATGTAAAGCCGCCATAGGTAGATTCCGCAAGGAACCATCTAGCACAAATGCTAAAGTTTTGACTCCACTTTTGGCTAACTCAGACTCCGCAGGACGAATCAACCAGTTATATAGTTGTTGATACAGCCGCAAACGTTCCTCATTGGAGTAAGCAGGATTAAGAGATTGTCGCATCTGTTTGATGCTGTTTTCTACTTCAGCTTTGGATGAAGAAATTTTGTAGCTGAAAAGAGATTTTCCGGGAATAGATACAATAACTTCTAAGCGATCGGGTAAAATAATGGGATAAATAAGTGCTGTGGTCTGAGTTGCATCAATTTGCTCAATTGACTGCGGTTTGCCTTCTAAACAGGCTTCGCGAAAGAAATTGTCTAATTCGGCTAATTGCAGGGCTTCAATTGTTTCTCGAGCTTGTTTTAAGTTTTCTTGGGTGGAGTTGGAGTGTAACAACAGTTCCACAAACTCGCGATAAACGGGTTCCACACTCTCCTGAAAGGAATATTGTACATCCTGATTAATCGCTACCAAGTCAGTACGCAAAGATTTGAGAGCATCAACGGATAATTTGTATGCGGCGATCGCCGCCTTGGTATCCCCTTGAATTTTGTGGATGCGTCCCATTTGCCAATAAACTTGGTAAGCAATAGAAGAAGCTTTCATCCCCTCGGCTATTTGTTGGGCTTGTTGCGTAAGTTTCAAAGCCGGAGCTAACTGCCGCGTTTGCAGGTATAATCCTCCTAACTGAGTTAAGGCATAAGCTTTAGCTCGCATATCCCCCAAGTTTTCTGCTTGCTGTACGCCACGAGCCAAAATCCGCGCCGCCTCGTGGTATTGTGTAGGCTTTATTTTACCGTGTTTCACCAACATAGAAATACTGCGGGAAAAGTTCACAGCTGCATAGATAGATGTGCGCGAGGGGGGAAGGTTATCCAGTTGAGATTTAATTGGTACTAATAAAGACTTAGCTTGTTCCCACTGTGAGGTTTCTGTATAAAGACTGAGTTGGTTCAACTGGGCTTGCAATTTAACTTGAGGATTGGTTGTCTTCCCCACTGCTTGTTGATAATAATTCAAAGCTGCTGAGGTTTGCTGTAAGTCTCTTGCAGTATTTCCCAAGCTCAAAATAATATTACTGGAGTCTGCACTAGAGTTGAGGCGATCGCTAATTAGCAAACTTTGCTTTAAGACTTTCTCAGATTCTTGTAAATTTCCGACGATTTCTAAAGCCATTCCCAGACTTTGCAATGCTTGCGCTTTTATTAGGGAATCAGGCTGATTTTGCAACTTTCCATTTACACTAGCTAACAACTTCTGCGCTCTTCGATACAACCCTAAAGATTGCAAAGCTTGAGATTGATTAATTTGGCTACCTATTTCCCCCTCCGTATCGCCAGCATCAGCGTAGGCGTGTTCTGCTTGCTGCCATATTTTTAGGGCTTCTTCCCCTTTTCCTTGTGCAAGTTTGAGATGTCCTTGAGTATTAAGTGCTACTGCGAATATCCCTGAATTTCCCTTTTGCTGTTGTAAGAGATTGAGGCTGCTGCTAATAGCTTTATCAGCTTTTTGCCACACTCCCAAATTTTGATAGGCTAAAGAAATATACGATAAGCTCCAAGCTAGATTGATATTATCGCCTTGGCGCTGAAAACCAATAGCCGCCTCTTCCCAGAGTTTAGCCGCTTCTGCAAAGCGTCCCGCCTCAAACAAAACTCTCCCTTGTTCAAGTTGGAATTGAGTATTATTAACTTGAGATTTGCTACTTTTGCTAGCAGCAGAACTTACCAAAGATACAGACTTTCCAGTTTTTAACCTTAATCCCAAATCAGTTTTTGCTAGTACTGGTAAATCGCTACTTATCAGCAAAAATGTCAGCAGTCCCCAGCAGCTACTGAAGTTCACAGATGTCATTGGCTCGTTGTTTTTGCACATTTTTGAAAAATCCTTCTGTTTTCTTATATCAATTTGAAAATATGTTTGTTACAGATGGATTTTTGAAACCATGACAAAACAAGGCTTGCACAATCTAAAATCCAATTTAGGGCGTTGCTGGAGTATGAATTCTTTTTTGGTTCTCACGCAAAGCCAAGCCAGCGCGTTGCGGTGAGTCCAGTCCTGTTCGCGTAGCGTGTCCTCTTAGGACATAGGAGGGTCTCCCTCCGTAGGGAACTGGCGAACCCGAAGGGGGGTTTCCCCCGTTGTAGCGACTGGCGCGCAAAGCCGCAAAGAAAACCTTGGCGTCTTGGCGGCTTTGCGTGAGATTTTCATACTATAAATTAGCAATGCCAAATTTAGTGTATTACTCAATCGGAATTTCAATTATAAATTCTGTTCCTTCTCCTAATTTTGAAAAACAACTTAATTTACCTTTATGCTGTTCTTCCACAACTTGTCGAGAAATTGGCAAACCCAAACCGGTTCCTTTACCTACAGGTTTGGTAGTAAAAAATTTATCAAATATTTTTTCTTTAACTTCGGGTGACATTCCTGGTCCATTATCTTTCATCGAGATGATAACATATGTTTTTTCCTCATTGACTGCTGTAGAAATATTAATAATACATTCAAATTTTTCTCCTTCTTTGAAATTTTTACTACTGTATTCATCAAAAACATCTATAGCGTTAGAAATAATGTTCATAAAAACTTGATTTAATTGTCCAGGAAAGCATTCAATTATTGGTAAATCTCCATAATTTTTCACGACTTTAACATCTAAACGATTTTTCTTATTTTGTAGACGATACTTCAAGAGTGCCAAAGTACTTTCGATGCCTTCATGAATGTTAAATTGGGTTTTTTGGTAAATATCAGAACGAGAAAAAGTGCGTAGATTGGTACTAATTTTTTTAATACGTTCTGTACCTACTTTCATAGATGAAATCATTTTTGGTATGTCTAAAATCATTTTCTCTAATTCTATTTCTTGAGCATCTTCTACAATTTCCTCTACTGGATTAGGATAATATTGACGATAAAGTTTCAAGTGATAAAATAGGTCAGAGATAAAATTTTCCAAAAAGCTTAAACTACCTTCCATAAAAGTCAGAGGATTATTAATTTCATGGGCAACACCAGCAACTAACTGACCGAGATAAGAAATTTTTTCAAATTGTACTACTTGGAGTTGAGATTCGTGTAATTCATGCAATGCTTTAGTAAGTTCTGCTGTACGTTCTTGTACCCGTTTCTCTAGCTCAATATTATGAACTGCAAGTTGTTGAGTCAAAGAACGCAGCTGTAAATGGATGTTAATTCTAGCTATGACTTCTTCTGGTTGAAAAGGTTTGGTAATGTAATCTACGGCTCCTAGAGATAGACCCTTAAGCTTATCAATGGTTTCCGCAAGAGCAGTCATGAAAATTATGGGTATATCCTCAGTTATTGAATTTTCCTTGAGTTTCTGGCAGGTTTCAAACCCATCCATTCCCGGCATCATGACATCTAATAAAATTAAGTCGGGATGAGCATATTCTGCTTGTTCAATAGCACTTTCACCATCAGTAGCAACCAAAATTTCCCAACCACAATTGGCAATGGCACCACACAGTACTTTCAAATTTGTGGGATTATCATCAACAACTAAGATGATGGCATTTTCAGAAGTAATAGTATTCATGAAACTTCAGTTTGAAAAGATTTAATAAATTCACGAATATTCTTGATTTGGAAGTTGTCGGCTAATTGGCGAACTTTTATATTAAAAGGTATAAATTTCTCGTCTGATTTTTCTAGTTCATCCAATAGCATCTCTATACCTTGAATATTTCCTCTCATTGCCAAATCTAATAGTTTTTTCAGTTCCGCTGCTGGTGGTGGTATTAATTCAGTTTTAGAAACAACAGAAGGCGGAGGTAAAGAAATTTGCTCTTGGCTAGTGGTTTCTTCATAAATCCACTCCAATTGTAAATACTTCTTGAGCAGTTTTAGCAAGTCATCAATTTGTATTGGTTTGGGTAAAAAATCATTTGCTCCTGCTTGTAAGCTTGTGTAGCGATCAAGCTCAAACACACTAGCAGAGGAGGCAATAATTGGCAGATTTTCCAGTTGAAATGAATTCCTAATACTACGGATCATCTCCAAGCCATCCATCACTGGCATTTTGATATCAGTGAAAATTAAGTCTGGCTGAATTTCTAGAAATTTATCTAAACACTCTTGACCGTTGCTAGCTTCAAAGCAAGCAAAATTAATTAATTCAAGTAGTTGGATCACAAGGGAACGATTTTCCTTTTGGTCATCGACAATCAAAACTTTTGGCTTTTTACCTTTAATACCAATTATCTTTTTATTTTGGACGACGACGGCTGTATTTACCCAGTCCCTGGCCAGCAATAAATCTATATCTAACCAAAATTTACTGCCATAACCCAAAGTACTTTCGACTTGGATTTTACTGCTCATTAACTCAGCCAGTTTACTGCTAATTGCTAGCCCCAAACCCGTTCCTTCTACTCTTTTCTTTTTTTCACCAACCTGTTCAAAAGGCAAAAAAATCTTTTCTATTTGTTCTGGCGTTATCCCCACTCCTGTATCTTCGACTTGGAATCTAATTTTGTGGATCAGGGATTCCGATTTTTTCTTTGTTCTCAATAGTTCTACTTTGAAAGTGACTCCCCCATTCTCAGTAAATTTAATGGCATTACTTAGTAAATTAATTAAAATTTGCCGCAAACGTTTTTCATCAGCGCAAACTCCTTCCGGAAGCTGGGAATCGGCTTGGTAAGTAAAAGAGATTCCTTTTTCAACAGCACGGATACGACACATTTCCGCCACTGCTGTTAAGAAGGATGGAAAATGAAAATCACTCTTGTACAGTTCTAGTGTGCGAGATTCTATTTTGGACAGGTCTAAAATATCGTTAATCAGGGTTAGCAGGTGGGAACCACACTGATGAATGATGTTAATGCCATCGAGTTCAGATTTCGTTAGGGTGGGAGAGCGTTGCAGAATTTGCGCGTACCCGAGAATACCGTTGAGGGGTGTACGCAACTCATGACTCATATTAGCAAGAAATTCGCTTTTGGCAAGGTTTGCTACATCAGCGGAGACTTTGGCTGCTCGTAATTCTTTAGTCCGCAGCCAGACTCTTTGCTCAAGAGTGCGAGAATACTCCTGTAGTCGCTTGTTGGCTTGTGCTAGTTGGAATTTTTTATAAAAGTTGATAGTGATAACTGCACTGCCAATCAAAGCTAGTAAGGGTGAAACAGAGGGAATCCACCATCCGAACAGAAACGCCAGATAGCCAGTTCCTGGGATAATCAATATGGCAAATGTTATTGCCAAAACCAACAATCCCTGAATTCGTTGCTGAGGTTGGTCTTTGAAGTACAGCAACGCCCAAGTCATACTACTACTAATAAAAGACCAGCACAAAACCCACAACCACTCTGCATGGTAAGACCAAACTCGCATTAGAGGTCGTCCATCAGTTGCTGCACTTATAATTTGACTGGTTAAATTGGCGTGCAGTACTACTGCGGGCATCGGTGTCCCACTATTTACTGTATTCTGACTGTAGCCTACATAAAACTCGTCATGGATACTCTTAGCTGTAGAGCCAATTAAAACAATGCGATCGCGTATCAATTCCGGATCTACAGAACCATTCAGCACTGAGCGCAGATTAACTGTATCAAAACGATTCCCAAAGCCTCGGTAATTGAGTAAAATTTGGTATCCCCCAGTATCTGCTCCTTGATAATTAAACTCCTTGCCCTCGAAGGGTGTAAATACCGCTTTACCCAACCGCAAAGTATCCCCCCTCTTATCTAGGGGTTGTAAGGAAATGCCTTGTTTTTCTAGATACATCAGGCTCGTGCGAGCTGCTAACCCCAAAAAAATATCACCTTTTTCATTACCAGCAGACAGCAAGCCTCGCCGTACCTTACCATCTTTATCCTCAACCCAATCTGCAAGAGCTACTTGGTCTCGTTGCAATAATGTAGGGGGTGGAGGTACATGGTGTCCCGCTAGTTTCATGACACCAATCAAGTTCGGCGTAGACTTCATCACATCAACCAATTTCTCATGACCTGGTTCTACAGGCAAATTTCGATAAATATCTAAGCCAATCACTGCTGGTTGTTGTTCTTTTAGTTTGATAAGCAAATCAGCTAAGTAAGTATCAGGAATTGGCCATTTACCGACTTGGGAGATATCTTTTTCATCAATGGCAACGATGAGAATGCGCCTGTCTCGTGGTTCCAGAGAACGGAGATTATAAAATTGCTCCAGGGTTTCCCATTCTAGGATCTGAAACAATCCAACCATCCCCCCAGCTATGACGCAAAACGCCACACTCGGTGCTGTCATCAGTACAAAGCGCCAATGTGCGATCGCCCTACTACGCTTGGGTATAGATTTCCAGAATGGGGAGACACGTTGAAGTAAGGTTTTCCAATTGAATCGCATTGTACTTTTGCTTGCGATAAGGGATAGTTGGATTTTGGATTTTGGATTTTGGATTTTGGATTTTGGTGAGGTAGCGCGGTCTTGGGGGTTTCCACGCCAGTTGCTACAACTTTGGTCACATGAGCAACGCACCACTGGCTCCCCACTCGCTGTTGCCGAACCCGAAGGGATTGTAAAACCTTGCTACTTGGCTCTTTTTACAACCAATCTTTGGATTTTAGATTTTAAGGGCAGTGCTGCGGGAGGGTTTCCCGACCCAGGCAACTGTCCGGAATTTTGGATTTTGGATTGTAAAACCTTGCAAATTGTTTGTTTTTACAACCCATCTGTCGCAAATATTTTGCCAATAATATGGTATTGGTGTGTACTAGTCTACAATCAGTTAATTTATCAAGGGTGCATCAGCGATCGCATTCAAACCCACAGAATTTAACAGTTTTTGCCAAGAACCTGTGACGGTACGATTGTAAGGTTGGGCTTTCTTTAATCGGGCTAGTTCAGAGGCTGTATCGTACCAAACGCCATTATTGGCTAAGTGAGAAACCAACTCTAGGGAAGGAGATAGATTACCTTGATTTTTCAAACTGACAGGGGCTTGAACTCGCTTAACCCATCCACTTACAAACGGACTATCTGGCTCTAATTGGGCAGAACAAATCATTGCCAAAGACCATTGATAATTCTTGGCTGTCTTGAGCGCTGGCGCAGACTCCGGGAGTTTGATTGCTATCACACCAGGTTTTTCTGGCAAGTTGATGGTTGTTTGGTAGAGGCTTCTTTTTTGTTCATCTTGCAGACTAAACAATGCTTTTTTGGCGCTAGTCTGTGGAATGTAGACAAGCATTGTCGGACGTTCCTTCACAGTCAAGCCAATTCTGCTTGTTGGAAGTACGGGTGTTACCGAAGCCTTCTGGCTTGCTGTTTGAGCAAAATGACAACCGTTACTATCCCGAGAGGCTCCACCTGTAGACTCCCTTGGTGCAAGTATGCGTGGAGGTCTGAAAGTGACTTGAGCTGCACTTGGTGTTACCCCCAAAGGGATAAAAGACAATGATATTAACAAGGCGCTTCCCAATAGACGGTATTTAAGCATAAAGCTACACTCCTCTTGCATACACTATCTTCATTACCTGAGACATCAGCTCCTATGTATTCGCTAGTAATAAAATACCAATATTCATAAATATTTTAGTATCTTTTTTGGTTTTGCACTAGTCCGTAAAACAGGCAAATTGTCAATAATTAGAAATAAAATTTCCCAAAAATCAGCAAATTTATTATATGTGGATGATTAAATCTTAGTCCGGTTAAGATTGTCGTAGAAATTATGTGTATTCCAAATCTCTAAATAATATTTATAGTTCAAGCAAAATGATTATCATGCTATCTGAAGGTTGATGAGTTTTAAAAGATACAAACTGTTTTTAAATGTATAGTATCCCACTAGTTGAATGTTTCCCAATCTGACACTTAAACTGTATTATCTCTCTTCAGAGAATTTATATTTTCTATAAATATACTGAATCTATAGTATTTAATTTTACTGATATATACATACAGAAATTGAAATTAGAGTATATTAATCGTGCCAAAAAAACTTTCAATATGATTTACATTAAATAGAAGTCGAATAAGGCAGTATATTTGCATGATCCTGAAAATAAAGAAGTTCTTATCAGTTGCAAAACTGGCTTTTGAAAGCATTAATCATCAGAAGCGTCCCATATACGGTCGCAAAAATCAGATAAAGCAAGCTATGCGTCGTGGTAAGTTTTTTTTGCTACTAATATTTATCAGTGCTGCAATTATTGGTAACTTCCAACTAGCGCAAGCACAAACCACCGGATATACTAGCACAGGGTCAACAACGGCAACAAAAATCCAACTCTACTACGGGCCTGAGACTACCCTAGACCAGATGATTGGCATGGAGATAGCAGCCAAAATTTGGGAAAAATACCTTGCTGATGATGTCAGCATCAAGTTGTTTGCATCAACCACCAATGGTTTACCTAAAAATGTTCTTGGTTCTTCTACACCAGAGATGCTGAAAAACAGGCATTCGTACGAAGAATTTTACAAACAACTGTCTAAAGACAAAAAATCGCAAAATGATTCTACTGCTGACCAAAACATGTTGAAGTTTCCTTATCTGAGCGTGATGCTCAATGGTAAGGTAATAGAGAATGTTGACAAAATGAACATCACTCGTGCTAATGCCAAAGCCCTAGGGTTTCTTTCCAGTACAGACAGTGATTTTGATGGTCATATTGTACTAAGTAGAGACCTAAAAAACATCAGTGATGGAAATTCATTGACATGGAGTTATAACTACAGCAACAACGAGATTGCGCTTAGCAGCTTAGACTTTTTGACTACGATGGTACATGAAATGGGTCATATTCTAGGCTTTGTCAGTGGAGTGGATAATCCTAGATTGGAAGCGGCGGTCAGAGATACAGAGCATCCAATCACAGATGACGTTATAGATTATATTATCACTCCACTAGACCTAGAGCGCTTCTCTAATACAAGCAAAAATCAGGCAATAAAATATGACAGTGACAAGTACTCTTGGACAGGAATACCAGACTTATCAATTGGTGGCAGTCCTTTCTTGACCTTTGATAAAGGAAATTCAATAGTTGAGAACACAGCAACAGGAGAAGAGGCTAACTTAGGTGGCGATGGCGAACAGGGTTCTCACTGGAAACAAGGTACAGATGGTATCATGGATCCCTATCTGCAATCAGGAAAAAGAGAGGTAATTACACATATTGATCTCACTGCATTGGATTTAATGGGTTGGGATGTGCGATCGCCAGCCATAGGATTAGACGAGTTAGGAACTAACCTACCAACTCTATACAATCAAGCCAAGAAAATAGCCGAAGAAAAGATGGCAAATACCTCTACTTGGTTTTTGCTTTCCCCTCCACAACTAGTAAATCCTGTCGGGGGAGACGCCAACGTTACTTATACAATCGGTGAAGGCGATAGTCAGTCCTGTAGCTCGAACAACGGTGTTACATATTGCTATAACTCAAGCGGAAGTACATCCTGTAGCTCGAACAACGGTACTACATCTTGCATTTCAGACACAGGTGAAGTCAAGACTTTCTCACAGTATTCGCTAGATCCATCTTTAGAAGAATCTTGTAAAGATCCAAAAAATGAGTCCACACCCGATTGCTTGTTATGGCGTGCCTCTGCTAACCAGAAATATTGGGACGCATATTACCAAAAAATGATTTTTCTGAACCAAAAATGGCAGCCAAGTACACCAATCATCTCTAATGCCAAATCCTCCGTGCCAGAACCATCTGCTACTCTGGGTCTGTTGGGGGACAAACAAAGGCGGATTAATTTCCCCCTCCCCTAGTAGGAAAGAAAAGAAGATTAAGTTTGTCCCAAGAAAATTGCTAGAACTATTTTTTCTATACTTGAAAAATTATCAGATGCATACTACCAATCACTTTTACAGAGGATAGTAAGGCAGAAGATTTTCATGACCCTGAAAAGAAAGCATTTGTTGTCAGTTGCAAAATTTGCGATAAGAAGCATTAGCAATCAGAAATTTCCCATGTACAGTAGCACAAATAAGATAAAGCGAGCTATTCGTCATGGGAAACTGTCTTTAGCATCATTACTTGTCTGTATGACTATTATAGCTAACCTCAAGTTAGTACAGGCACAAACCACAACATATACTACCAATGGTTCGACAACGACAACAAAAATCCAAATCTACTACGGGCCTGAGACTACCCTAGACCAGATGATTGGTATGGAATTGGCGGCTAATGTGTGGAGCCAATACCTTGCCGATAATGTTAGCGTCAAGCTGTTTGCTACGACTACCAATAGATTACCTAAAGACGTTCTTGGATCTGCAACAGCAGAAATGCTAGTACCAAAGATTTCATACCAAACTTTTCTCTCGAAGTTTAATGCAGATAAAAAATCACAGAATGATTCTACTGCCTACAAAAACTTTCAAAAGACGGGCGATGATGATGATAGTTCTGGGTTGAGCGTAATGGTTAAGAATCGAGTGATATCGGGTATTGACTATATCAACTTTACCCGTGCTAGTGCCAAAGCTTTCGGACTGCTTTCCAGTTCAGACACTGGTTTTGATGGTCATATTGTTTTAGATAAAGACCTAACTAACCTCAGTACTGACCCAAACGAGCCATTGACATGGAGTTATAATTACACCAACAATTCGATTCCGTCTGACAGCTTAGACTTTTTGACCACAGCGATACATGAAATGGGTCATATGCTCGGCTTTATTGATGGGGTGGATAATCCCAACTTGATAAAGGCGATAAAAGACAATAACACCAGCGATTCTGTTGTCGAGAAAAGTATCACTCCACTAGACCTATACCGCTTCTCTAGTTTAAGCAAAAACAAGGTAATATCAGGTGACGATGATGACAGCACCGATATTAAGGGAATACCAGACTTATCAATTGGTGGCGATCCTTTCTTCACTTTTGATAAAGGCAAGTCAAAGGTTGAAGACATGGCAAAAGGAGAAGATACTAGCTTAGGTGGCGATGGAGACCAAGCTTCTCACTGGCTAAAAGACAAAAAGGGCATGATGGAGCCTTATTTGGAAACAAGTAAGAGAGAAGTAATTGCAGATACAGACCTCACCGCATTGGATTTAGTTGGTTGGGATGTGCGATCGCCTGCTATGGGATTAGAGCAATTAGAAGCTAACCTACCAACTCTATACAATCAAGCCAAGGCTACGGCGGAAAACAAAATGGCAAATGTCTCTACTTGGTTTCTGAGTAGTCCCCCTCCACTGGTAAATCCTATAACCGTGGACAACACCACTAATGTGGAAGAGGACGATGACGACGATGACGATGATGACGATGATGACGATGATGATGGATCTTCTGTTTCTGAGCCTTCACAAGAGTCTTCTCTAGAAAAATTTTGTAAAGACCCAGAAAATTACAACACATCTGAGTGCTTGTTATGGCGTGCCTCTGCTAACGAGAAATGGGAGGCATATTACCAAAAAGTAACTTCTCTGAACCAAAAATGGCTGTTAAAAGCACCAACCATCTCTGATGCCAAATCCGTGTTATAGGGGAAATACTTATAGCCGTTTTGATTCTTTGTGAAGTACAGCCTGTCGTAGGGGCACAGCAATGCTGTGCCCCTACCCATGTACCGGGAGCAAACGAAAAGCGCTATATTTCCCCTGATTGGTATTTTTTCTCTTCTTGCAAGCTCCTTTTAATACTCTCTCAGGTTTGGAATGGGATGGAACTATATGTTTTTTGAGTTGACAACAATGTTACAGAAAGCTTTCAATTCCTTTGTGCAAAGGAAATACTTGTTTCCCCTGATTACTATTATCTCTCTGTTCTTAAAAACTCCCTTGCCAGTTAGGGCGCAAACCCAAATTACTCCCGATAATACCCTACCTACCAACGTCAATAATAGTGGTGGGGGAGTCTATGAAATTACTGGCGGTGCCCAACCTAATAACGGAGCTAATCTTTTCCACAGCTTAAAAGATTTTTCTGTACAATCAGGAGACACAGCCCGTTTTGTCCATTCCCAAGGAATTGATAATATCATCACCCGCATTACTGGGGGTTCGCCTTCTCAAATTAACGGCATCATTCAAACACTGATTAAAGGAACCACAGATATCGGTCGTGCCAACCTGTTTCTCATCAATCCCAGTGGCATAATCTTTGGCGAAAATGCCCGTTTGGATATAGGCGGTTCCTTTTTTGCTACCACCGCAGATAAATTGAAGTTTGCCGACGGTACAGAATTTAGCGCCACTAACCCTACAGCCAATCCACTACTAACAGTTAGCGTTCCTATTGGCTTGCAATACGGGTCAAATCCCAACAGTAGCATTCGTGTCAACGGTAATGGCAACAATTTATTAGTCGATTTTAATTCTGGTTACGTAGACCGTAGTAACCGCCCACTGGGACTGCATAACGCCACCCAAACAGGTAAAACCATCGCTTTGGTGGGTGGGAATGTGGTTTTGGATGGGGGAAATGTCACACTCCCAGAGGGAAGAGTGGAAATTTGGTCAGTCAACAGTGGTGAAATTGCTTTAACCAACAACAATCAACAGTTACAACTTCAACCAGGACAAGGAATTGATTACGGTAACATAGAATTGCTAAATGCGGCATCTATTGATACTAGTGGTAACAGTGCAGGTAGTATTCTACTGCGAGGTGAAAACATTAGCCTGACAAACAGTTCAGCCATTGTCACAGACACTTTGGGAAATGGCACACCAGGAACACTGAATGTCTTCGCTTCTGAATCCCTAAAGGTACAAGGGATAGTTGATAATCCAAATTATTGGACTAGCATATTTGCTGATGTGGCACCAGGTGCAACGGGAAATGGCAGCAATATTGCCATTGAAACCAAAACCTTGCAGGTAACTGATGGGGGTCAAATACAAAGTGCAACTTTTGGGGCTGGTGATGCTGGCGATTTGAGTTTGAAAGCTAGGGATATTCAAGCTATCGGCGATTCTCCAATCGGAGTAAGTGGCATATTTTCCCCGGTTAATCCAGGAGCAACTGGTAATGGGGGTAACTTAAATATTGAAACTGGCAGTTTGCAAGTTGAAAGAGGCGCTCAGATACTTACTAGTACCTTTGGCTTGGGTCAAGCTGGAGAATTACATATTAATGCTTCTGATATAGAAGTGAAAGGTGTCTCAGAACTGGCTCCGAGCCAAATTTCAGCCACAGTCGAAAAAATACCAGGATTTCCAGATTCTGGTAATGGTCAGGGTGGGAATGTGAAGATTCAAACCCAAAGTTTACGCTTGGTGGATGGCGGCCAAATAGGTTCTGCTACCAAGGGTTCAGGAAATGCTGGTAATTTGCAAATTAACGCTGACAATATTGAGTTAGTAGGTGTTAGCGAAATAAGTCGTAGTGGGTTATTTGCTGGTGCTTTCCAAGGAAATGGCGATGGGGGCAATATCACAGTAAATGCTAATCAGTTAACTATTCGCGATGGTGCTACCATCAGTGTTAGCAATTTCCAAAGTCAAGAGCAAGTTCGACCCGGTACAGGGGCTGCGGGTAGTATTGAAATTAACGCCCCTTCCCTGCTACTGAAAAATCAAGGCACAATTACTGCTGAGACTAACGCTGGTGATTTTGGTAACATCACTATTCAATCGCAAAATTTGTTGATGCGTAATCAGAGTGGAATCAGTACCAATGCCAACAGTTCCAGTGGCGGTAATATTACCATCTCCACTGATACTTTAGTCGCTGAAAAAAATAGCGATATCACTGCAAATGCTCAAAAAGGTTTTGGCGGACGAGTAGTGATAAATGCGCAAGGTATTTTTGGTACCCAGTTCCGCGATCAACCTACTCCAGAAAGTGACATTACCGCCTCCTCGCAACTGGGAGCGCAGTTTAATGGTACGGTGCAAGTTAACACGCTAGATGTAGATCCATCTCGCCAGTTAGTGGAACTACCGACAACTTTAACCGACCCCTCCCAGCAAATTGCTACAGGTTGCGCTACTACGGCGAAAAGCAATCGTTTTGTCGTCAGTGGTCGGGGTGGCTTACCAGAAAATCCCAACTATACCCTACGTGGTCAGACCTTATGGTATGATATGCGGAATTTGTCATCACGACAGAAAATAGAGAGCAAACCTCAGAGGAGTGAAGGAATAAAGAAGGCTGAGGACAAAAGGCAGATGACAGAAAAAAGAATTGTGGAGGCGCAAGGATGGGTTGTTGCTGCCGATGGTAACGTAGAGTTGGTGGCGGTGGTACCTAATGCTACTGTTGAATCGCAGGTTACTGGCTGTGGTATCGGGTTGTGAAAAGCTCACGCAAAGCCAAGCCAGCGTTGTTCGCGTAGCGTGTCCTCTTAGGACAAACGGAGGGTTTCCCTCCGCAGGCGACTGGCGCGCAAAGGCGCAAAGGTACTGAGAACTGTTTTAATTCTAGAGAATTTTCTGAGGTTGAATGGTAGTTGCTTAGGGTAATATTTGTAACAAACATGTCAGGTCTAGTTTGGGTTTTATGTCTCAAGTTTTACCAGTTATCTGTATAGCAACTACCCTAATTCTCACACCATTTGGAAAAATATTTGCAACAGATGGATTGCAAAAACAACCAAATAGCAACGATTATTCTAGACTTATACTTGCTGGCACTTGTGCTTCTAAATGTGGCCCTCGTCCGATTCAGTTTTCGCCTGGTCAACGCCTGAGAATAGAAGTTGTAAATCGCACACCAAGACAGCTACATTTACAGAAGCCATTTACTACCGCCCCAATATCAGTACAAGCTGGACAAGAATTACAGTTAGAGCAGGGAGATGGTACAGAACCAAATATATCTCTGTTATTTTGGGATGAAACCGGATTACCGCTGAAAGCAACTGTTTCTAAACCAAACTTTGCTACACTGCGCGTGGAACTGCGTCCAACTTGGTATTCTCCCGGCGATCGCGCTATTTATATCCTTGACGATGGTCGCGTAAATGTGCTGTAAAAGTTAGGAGTTAGGAGTTAGGGGTTAGGAGTTAGGAGTTAGGAGTTAGGGGTTAGGAGTTAGGAGTTAGGAGTTAGGAATTAGGAGTTATGAGGTATAAGTTATTAAGTTGTGAGTTTTTATTTTTAATTCCTCACTCTTAACTCTTAACTCCTAACTCTTAATTCCTTACTCTGATTGTGCAAGACCAATCCTCATTTGCAGCAGTAAATACCCGTCGGCGCTTACCAAATCAGCGCTGGCAAATTTCTCTCCAAAAAACAGAATTAGCGCAAAATCTGGTCAAGGTAACAAATTTGTCGCCTCTGATTAACCAACTACTGATGAATCGCGGTATTGAAACGCCTGAACAAGTACAAGCTTTTTTAAATCCAGAGTCATTAAATTTACCTTTGCCGTTAGAGGAATTTCCGGATCTAGGTGTTAGTTTGGAGTTGTTGCAAAATGCGATCGCATCCCAAGAAAAAATCGCTATTTGTGGAGATTATGATGCTGATGGCATGACTAGTACTGCTTTACTATTGCGTAGTTTACGCTGGCTAGGCGCTAATGTAAATTACGCTATTCCCAGTCGGATGCATGAAGGCTATGGTATAAATAAACGTATTGTGGAAGAATTCCACAGCGAAGATGTAAAATTAATTCTGACTGTTGATAATGGTATCTCTGCGTTTGAACCCATTGCCAGAGCCAGAGAACTTGGTGTTAAGGTAATTGTCACCGACCACCACGATATACCCCAAAAATTACCGCCAGCTAATGCCATTCTTAACCCCAAACTACTACCAGAATCTTCACTTTATCGCGGTGTAGCTGGTGTTGGCGTTGCTTACATTTTGGCAGTGTCTTTAGCACAGCAGCTAGGTCAGGCTAATAGTGGTATTATCAGACCAATGCTGGAACTGTTTACATTGGGAACTATTGCAGATTTAGCCCCTTTAACTGGAGTAAATCGCCGTTGGGTGAAACGCGGTTTGCAGCAATTACCCAAGTCTAAGTTACCTGGTGTGCAAGCTTTAATTCAAGTATCTGGAGTACAGGCGCGAGGACAAGGGGAGGCGGGGAAAATTCCTATAACTCCTAACTCCTCACTCCTAACTCCTAACTCCTCACTCCTAACTCCTAACTCTTCCAATCCAAAATCCCTTAAGCCTGAAGATATCGGGTTTCGTCTCGGACCGCGAATTAATGCGATCGGTCGAATCGGTGATCCCCAAATTGTGATTGAATTACTAACTACAGATGATATGGGGATAGCGCTGGAAAAGGCGATGCAGTGTGAAGCAATTAATCAGCGCCGTCAGCAAATGTGTGAGGAAATTGAACAAGAAGCGATCGCAATTGTAGAGACGTGCCATGGTACGTCTCTACAGGAAGACCGGGTTTTGCTCGTAGTCCAACCTAATTGGCATCATGGGGTTATTGGTATTGTCGCCTCTCGCTTGGTTGAACGCTATGGTGTTCCTGTGTTCATCGCCACTTATGAGGATGAAAATCAAATTCGCGGTTCGGCGCGAGGTATACCAGAGTTTCACGTGTTTGCTGCTTTGGAATATTGCCAAGATTTATTAGGTAAATTTGGCGGACACAAAGCCGCAGGGGGTTTTTCTTTTCCGGCTGAAAATTTAGAAGCACTGCGATCGCGCTTGAGTGAATTTGCGAATAAATGTCTTGAACCGCAGCATCTCAAACCGCTACTGAAAATTGATACTCAAGCGAACCTCAATCAAGTTGACCGGGAACTCTATCAACAGCTTAACGCTTTAGAACCCTGCGGTATCGATAATCCTGATCCGGTATTTTGGACTGCTGATGTACAAATACTTGAACAGCAAACTATCGGTAAAGGTCATATTAAACTGACAGTTGCCCAAACTATCGATAATCAACAATTCAAAATTAAGGCGATCGCTTGGCGGTGGCGTGACTACTTTCCTCTACCAAAACGAATAGATATAGCTTATAAACTGCGGGAAAATCACTTTAATGGCAATACTACTATCGAGTTGGAGTTAATTGGCGTCAGACTCCCCACTCAGCCATATTTGCTTTTCCCTTCTCATCCTCATCCGTTAAGAGCCGACTTTCAATACAACCAGCGCCAGTATAATTGTGGTATCTATCAAAATGGTTCTTCACCGGAATTAAGAATTAAAAATCCTGAAGGGAAAGTCTTAGCCGTTCAACAAGGACACACTATCGCTTTACTAGGAACCAATCGTGAAAATGCAAAAGAGGTTGATATCTCTCAACCCCCATACAACAGCATTATTCAAGCTGCTCTTAAAGCTCTCGAATCAGTTAGGAGTTAGGAGTTAGGAGTTAGGAGTTAGGAGTTAGGAGTTAGGAGTTA
>JBHYDF010000037.1:0-52488 GCA_051861145.1 Nostocaceae cyanobacterium | reverse complement strand
TTACTTATTTCTGGTTATTATTTAATATTTTAGCCCACTAAGTACGGAAGAACCGTTTTTCTGATTTTAATTTGTTACGAATTTGTGCAATATTGTAATAATAATTGATGTATTAAAGTTAGGAAGAGCGCAATTTAGTGCTTTAAAAGGATATTCAAATAGAATTTATCTATCTTGACCTTTATTAAAAAATATGATAAGGGCTATATTTTTTTGAACTGATATCTTGCATCATTTTCAACAAGAGCCAGAGGCTCTAATTTTCGTTACCAGGTTCAACCTGGTAACGAGGTTTTGGAGGCTCCGCCTCGCGATTATTGGGACTGGTGCAAGATATCAGTTTGAAAGGATATTTAAATAGAATTTATCTATCTTGACCTTTATTAAAAAGCATGATAAGGGCTATATTTTTTGACATAACGAAAGTTAAACTTAGAGAACCTGGCTTATATTTCTATTTTTTTATTAGATGCAAACAAAATCAACTTATGCACTCTCCATAAGTTGGCAGATGAGATTTATTGCCAAATAGCTCACTTTTATTGCAAGATAAATCAGTGAAACTACCATTCAAGTGTTTTCGCTTAATCTACCAACCTAAATATGTTTTTCTTGTGTTCAGTAGCTTAGCGGGAGGAGTTTTACTATCAGTTTTGAGTAGTTGCAGTCAAAAGCCACATAGCGTGACTCTCTCCAGTGGTACTGTCGGTAGTTATTACAACCGCCTAGGAGACCAAATTAATTATTCTACCAGCACGACGGTAGGACTTTCGGTTCAGAATTTGGATTCTCAAGGTTCTCAAGAAAACCTGCAAAGATTGCTAGCTAACCAGGTCGATTTTGCGATTATGCAATTGGATGTTGCTAACGAGGCGATGCGACAGGGAAAAGTTAAGGCGATCGCGATTTTGGCAAAGGAATATGTCCACATTATTGCTCGGAAAAATTCTGGTTTAAAAACATTTGATGACCTTCGGGGAAAGCGAGTCGCTGTTGGTACTCCTGGTAGTGGAATTCTCTTTACTGCTAGGCAGTTAAACCAAGCAGACAAGCTAAAGATTCAAGAAGATACTTCTAATTTTGGCAAAGCATTTAATAAACTAAAATCTCGACAAGTGGATGCAGTTATTTATGTAGGAAGTCTGGGTGTTAGTGAAAATTTGAGGCAAATATTTTTGGAAAACCCTGATTTTAATTTACTTCCGATCCGAACTGCATTAGTGAATAATTTGACGGTTTTAGACCCTAGTTCCTATGAAAGTGCAACTCTACCCCTTGGAACTTACGCATCGCGTCCAGCAATTCCAAATCGGGAAGTACCAACTCTCTCAACTGCAACCGTTTTAGTAACTCGTCCTGACATGAATCGGCAAACAGTTGGATTGGTAACTTGGTCGATTCTCTCCACAGCCCGTACTTATTCCCCATTTTATCCGGAATTGCAAAGCTCAAAAGCAGAAGAATTAATGCGAGAAGGGCTGTTCTATATTCACCCAGGGGCAGAGGTAGTATACGAACAGGGTGATCCTCGCGCCGTACTGATTCGTTACTGGGAAAATAATAACGACTTGCAGGCTGGAGTTTTCATTTTAGTAACAACCAGTGTACTGGGATTACTGTTGCGACAGTGGCACAGACAAAAATCTAAGAAGATTATGACTACAACCAACAACCGGATTAGTGAACTCAAATCACTCTTACCGGATCATCCGCAGCAAGCATTGGATGGAATTGAAGATTTGAGCCAGGAAAATCGGCTTACATTCATTGAGGGTGTAGTGTCAACGGAAGTTTACGAACAACTCCGGCACAAAACACAGACTTTTGCTGATCAGTGTCGTACTCTCATAGAACAGCAGCGCAAAAAGTTTATTATGGACACACTTTTACTACTAGATGAATGGCAAGCAACGTTGCAGACTAATCCAGAGGCGGCATTACAAAAGCTAACTCAAATCAAGCAACAGTATCGAGATATGCTGCTGTCGGATCAGGTTGATATTGAAGCTTATATAGAACTAATGGAACTCACCTTGATTTCGTTAATGACGTTGACACCGAAATCTTCCCACGATAGCTTCAATTCTAATAACAAAATTTGATTTATTGTTAATAGTTAATGGTTAATGGTTAATGGTTCATGGTTAATGGTTAATGGGTTTAGGGTGTGTTTTTAAAATTTAAATGAACCAGTGGAGTGGATTATATCATGTTCGGTTCATTAGTTATAATTCTCACGCCAACTGCACCCCACCCCGGTAAAGCTACGCTTCACCTCCCCTCCCCGCAAGCGGGGAGGGGATTGAGGGGTGGGGTGCTTGGGGAATGATAAGTGATTAAGCAGACTTGATATTACATTATATTTAACGGGTCAACATCAATCGTCAAACTTACAGTCTTTGGGCAAAGTTTCTGCACTTCTTCCCAATCTGGTAATTGTGGTAATGCGTCGGGGGCAAATTTAAGCATTATCTGCCAGCGATAACGATTGGCTACCCGTACAATACTAGCTTGTGCTGGCCCCAGTATATCTAATCCCTCTTGTTGCGGTAAGGCAGATGCTATCATCTGAGCAACATTCTCTACTTCAACAGGATCGAAACTACTTAACCGTAATAAAATTAATCTACCATAGGGAGGATAATTCAGCGCTTGCCTTTGTTCTAATTCCGCATCCGTAAAAGACTGATAATCATGATTTCGCACTGCTTCAATTACTGGATGTTCGGGGGTATAAGTTTGCACAATCACCCTACCTGGATCTTCCCCTCTACCAGCACGTCCAGCTACCTGGGTTAAAGTTTGAAATGCTCTTTCACTAGCACGATAATCAGATAAATGCAACAATCCATCGGCGGCGACAACTCCTACAAGTGTCACTTGCGGTAGATCCAGTCCTTTAGTGAGCATTTGCGTACCGACTAATAAATCTGCTTCACCATTGACGAACTTCGTAAGTAGGGTACGATGCGCCCCTTTGGTACGAGTGGTATCGCTATCAAAACGGATCAAACGCAATTCGGGAAATTGTTTTTTTAATTCCTGTTCTACTCGTTGCGTACCGCTACCGAAAAATTTTAAGTAAGGAGAAGTGCATTCTGGGCAATTTTTGGGATGCGATCGCGAATAATTACAATAATGACAGCGTAATATTTGTGGCGCGTTTTCTTCAGTATGGTGATAAGACAGCGACACATCACAGTAAGGACACTCCAGCACGTATCCACAACTGCGACAAGACACAAAAGTACTGTGTCCGCGCCGATGAATAAATAAAATTCCCTGTTGACCGCGTTGTTTTAATTGTTGCAAAGCATCTTGCAGGGATCTACTAAATATAGAACGATTCCCCTGATGTAACTCTTGCCGCATATCCACCACTTCCACAGGTGGTAAAGGACGGGAGTTAATACGTTCAGGAAGAGAAAGGTAATAGGATTTTGGATTTTGGATTTTGGATTTTGGATTGTCGATTGCGGATTTTGGATTTTGAGTAGTCGATTGTAGATTTTGAGTAGTCGATAGCTGATTTTGAGTAATCGATTGTAGATTTTGAGTACTCAATTGCTGATTTTGAGTAGTCGATTGTAGCTTTTGAGTACTCAATTGCTGATTTTGAGTAATCGATTGCTGATTTTGAGTACTCAATTGCTGATTTTGAGTACTCAATTGCTGATTTTGGATAGTCGATTGCTGATTTTGAGTACTCGATTGTAGATTTTGAGTACTCGATTGTAGATTTTGAGTACTCGATTGTAGATTTTGAGTACTCGATTGTAGATTTTGAATTATTTCTTGTTCCCCCTCTCTGCTTGCGGAGAGGGGGCTAGGGGGTGAGGTTTCTCCAATACTCAACAAACTCTCTAACGAGGGTGTCGCCGAACCCAAAATCAAGAGACAATTTTCTAATTCCGCACGCCACTGGGCTACAGTACGGGCGTGGTAGGTGGGGATGGGGGAATCTTGTTTAAAACTGCTGTCGTGTTCTTCATCTAATATTATTAAACCCAAATTAGGCAAAGGAGCAAAAACCGCACTGCGCGTCCCGATAACTACTTGAGGTTCTCCCGTCAGCATTTGTCGCCAGGTGTCGTAACGTTCCCCACCTGAAAGGGCGCTATGATAAACACTAACCTTGTTACCGAACCGGGCGCGGAAACGGTCGGTTAGCTGGGGTGTGAGTCCAATTTCTGGTACTAAAACGAGGGCGGACTTCCCTTGGGTGAGGAGGGGGGCGATCGCTTGCAAATAAACTTCTGTTTTTCCCGAACCTGTTACCCCATGCAACAGTACAGTCCCATATCCATCCATTTCCCTAATGGTGGATAATGCCTGAGATTGAGCAGCGTTTAAAGATTTTGGTAGATCCGCCACCACTACTGGCCCGCGTTCGGTTCGCAATACTTCCCTTTCTTCAATAACGATACAGCCCTTTTCCTCTAGCCTCTTTAAAGTCGGGGTAGTCGTGTTGCAAATTTCTAGAAACTGCTGCAACCACAACTCACCACCATGACGCCTTAGCACTTCCAAAATTTCTCGCTGACGGTTGCTGAGGTCGAGGGGCGGTACATTAACAATTAACGTTACTACTGGTTTTGTTTGGGGTCGGGAGTATCTGGGCATTTCTACATAGCTTTCCACCCAACCGCGTTGGAGTAATTGCTTTTTTGCTTGATAAAATCCTTTTACCTGACGTTTGAGAAATTTAAAGCTATAATTTCCATCGGCTTGAGATTGAAGAATTTTTAATATTTCCCGGGCCGCTAAACTAACAAATTCATTTGCCCCATTAGGAATATTTTCCGGCTTAAGGCGAAGACGGGCTTGCGATCGCCCTAGCAAACCCGGTGGTAAAGCAGTACGTATAACTTGAATTAATGGAGTGTAATAATACTGTGAAACTTGTTCTAACAACTGCCAATAGCTTTCTCGAAATAATTTGGGATGAACAACATCTTCCACATCCCTGATTTTTTCAGGTACGAGGTTTGCTGGAGGTTGTGCGAGTAAACGAATGGCTATTCCTCCAAGTTGTTGCATTCCAAATGGCACACTTAAAATATCCCCTGGTTTTACATTTAACCCTGGAGGTAATCTATAGGTATACAGTTTTTCTCTTTCTTCTGCTTCTGTGGGAACTTCTCTTGCTGCTCCTGGATAGTCTACCAGGACTTCAACCCACCGATTTTCACATTCACCTGAATTATAGGTTCCCCTTGGTTGAGCTACGACCAAAGAGGGTAAACTTACGTCATTAATATACATAGTTCCTCAATTTATAGATATATTTTTTTCTCCCGGTTGCTGAAAATTATCTTTACTCACTAAACTATAACTGTCTACCTTCGGGAATTAAAAATGTATTTCGCAATACTGTCATCCGACATAATACTTGATAAGTTTCCTCTTATGTAAATCCAGCAGAGGAATTTATCTTATCTATATGCTGTAATAGGCATTTAATGTAGACCGGATAAAGTCATCAATCCCGCCTTTTTTTGATGTATTTTTCTCTGTATACTAAATAGGGAATAGAGCTTTTCTCCCTATTGATAGATATTAAACGCTCTCAGCATATGAGAAGCTTTTATCCAGGCAAGTTATTGCCATAGCTTTTGCTGTCAAATCGTCTTCATCTAGGGAAAGTGACAAAGAATGCACAACCCCATCAGCAAGATTCTGAGATGTTCAACAAATGGTCAGGCATAAAAAGATAAAAATTATCTAAAAATATATGAAGTTTTAAGATTTTGGTCT
This sequence comes from Nostocaceae cyanobacterium, assembly GCA_051861145.1. Taxonomy (GTDB): domain Bacteria; phylum Cyanobacteriota; class Cyanobacteriia; order Cyanobacteriales; family Nostocaceae; genus JBHYDF01. Next base: position 46,731 of record JBHYDF010000037.1, on the reverse strand, counting down.
GCTCAAGTTAAGTTTTATATTTGTTAAGTTTGAGCAATTTTGATTGAGGGGGTTTGACATATTTTGTAACTAAGAAAAAGAATGAGGATTATATGGATCGTCGAACAGAGAATAAGATTTGGGAAATGGTTAATGGTTGATGGTTAATGGTTAATGGTTAATGGTTAATGGTTAATGGCCATGAACTATGAACCATGAACTATGAACCATGAACCATCAACCAAAATCCAATTTAGGGTATAAGATTAGCCAAGGCGTTTCCCTCTTGTTATCTCTGGTGAATTTGGTTAATGATGTGCAAAGATTAATCTTCGTAATGATGTAAATTAGCAAAAAATAATTTTTTGCTCTTAAACAGGTGCATTCTCACTTATAAAAACTAAAAAAGTATCTGAGAGCAGCTGTTAAGTTATTTATGTACCAAACAAAGCAACAATCCCTAAAAGAAGCTATGAATATTGCTGAATTGGGAACAATGGAAATGATAGAAAATGCTGCTGATCAAGAAGAAATTCTTGTTGAAAGTTTAGAAGCAGTAGCAGAAGAAGAAGCCCCGACTCCAGAAAGTTTAGAAAATCTGGAAATTGATGAACGCAATGGGGACGCAATGGCTGAAGCACGGCCTTCAGGATACAACAAAACCGAATATGATGATGCCGTAGGCGCGTTTTTTAAAGAAATGGCGCGTTATCCATTGCTAAAACCTGATGAAGAGGTGGAATTAGCGCGGCGAGTGCGATTTTTAGAGGAAGTGAGCATAATTCAAGCTTCCTTGCGGAAAAAGTTGGGAAATATACCGACAAAAGCGGATACAGCAGCAGAATTCGGAATGACAGAAAGGCAATTAGAACATCGTTTGTATCAAGGGCGGGTAGCGAAACGGAAAATGATTCGTTCAAACCTGCGCCTTGTCGTGTCAATTGCGAAACGATATTTAAATCGCGGAGTACCTTTCCTGGATTTAATTCAGGAAGGGGCAATGGGGTTAAATCGTGCTACAGAAAAGTTTGATCCAGATAAAGGATATAAGTTTTCTACATACGCTTATTGGTGGATAAGACAAGCAATAACACGAGCGATCGCCAATGATGCACGAACAATTCGTTTACCAATTCATATTGTTGAAAAGCTTAACAAACTTAAAAAAGCACAAAGAGAACTCAAACAAAGATTAGGACGTAATCCCAACGAAACCGAAATGGCGGCTGCTTTAGAAATTCCGCCGCAACAACTACGCCAACTGCAACAACTACGGCGTCAAGCCCTTTCTCTCAATCACCGTGTTGGTAAAGAAGAAGACACGGAATTGATGGATTTATTAGAAGACGAAGATAACCAATCTCCAGAAGCAAAAATGAATGAAAGCATGATGCGCCAGGAGATTTGGGAAGTATTAGGAGACGTACTCACCCCACGGGAGAAAGACGTAATTTCACTGCGATATGGGTTAACAACTAGCGAACCCTGTACTTTAGAAGAAGTTGGCAATATGTTCAATCTTTCCCGTGAAAGAGTGCGACAAATTCAAAGTAAAGCAATGCGGAAATTGCGGCGTCCCCATATAGCCAAACGTTTAAAGGGTTGGCTTGTGTAAGAAGTCATTTGTCATTTGTCATTTGTCATTTGTTTAGGATTTAAGAACCTTAGACTATTGACTATGGACTATTGACTATGGACTAATAACTAATGACTAATGACTAATGACTAATGACTAATGACTTCACATAAAGATTTGATTTTGCGTATTGCTGAACCTAGTGATTGCGACAATTTATTTGATTTAATTAAAGCGCTGGCAGAATACGAAAAATTATCTCATGCTGTTACTGGCAACGCCTCAGCATTGAAAGAGCATTTATTTGGCTCTCGAAAATATGCTGAGGCAATATTAGCAGAATATACAGGGCAAGCAATTGGGTTTGCCCTGTTTTTTCATAATTATTCAACATTTTTAACAAAACCAGGAATTTATTTAGAAGACATTTTTGTTTTACCAGAATACCGACAAAAAGGTATTGGTAAAGCAATTTTGACAAAAATAGCCCAGATAGCCGTAGAGAGGAATTGCGGTAGGTTAGAGTGGAGTGTTTTGGATTGGAACGAGCCAGCGATCGCATTTTATCGCCGCATGGGAGCATCTATTTTAGATGAATGGAGAATTTGTCGTGTTACGGGAGAGGCGCTTACTCAATTAGGGAGTGGGGAATAGGGCATTGGGAATTGGGAATTGGGCATTGGGAATTGGGAATTGGGCATTGGGCATTGGGAATTGGGCATTGGGAATTGGGAATTGGGCATTGGGCATTGGGAATTGGGCATTGGGCATTGGGAATTGGGCATTGGTTTTCTTACCATTGCCCATTGCCCCTTGCCCATTGCCCGATGCCCCTTGCCCATTGCCCCTTGCCCATTGCCCATTGCCCCATGCCCAACTTTGACAGCTTGTCTTTTGACGATATAAAGCCGTGAATCCGAGAATTAGGGATGATATTGATCCTAGGATGCTTAGTAGCAGAGGGAACACGGAATGAAAAGATTTTTTTCAGTATTATTGCTGGGCATAGCAATATTTACTTTTGCTTTTAGTCGTCCTGCTATGGCGGCAGACGCTGCTAGCGGTGGCAAAATCTTTAGTGCTAATTGTGCTTCTTGTCACGCTGGTGGTAAGAATTTGGTTCAACCTAATAAAAGCTTGAAAAAAGAGGACTTGGAAAAGTACGGGATGTACTCATCTGAAGCGATTATTGCCCAAGTTACGAATGGTAAAAGTGCTATGCCAGCTTTTAAAGGTCGTTTAAAAGCAGACCAAATTGAAAATATAGCCGCATACGTATTGGAACAAGCTGATAAAGGCTGGAAGTAAAGCTTTATTAGTTGTTCATGGTTCATTGTTAATGGTTAATGGTTCATGGCTATTAACTATTAACCATTAACTATTAACCATTAACTATTAACCATTAACCATTAACCATTAACCATTAACCATTAACTATTAAATAATTATGAATTGCTGCTATCAATTTATTCTCAATTATTTAATAATTGCCGTCACACTTTTGTGTTTTTTTCTAACTTCACCTGCATACTCACTACCCACTTCTATTACCCAAGATCCAGCAGATGAATTTTTTCAAGTAGGGGTGGAGAAAATGCGGTACGGCAATTATCAGGAAGCCATCAAAGATTTCCAACAAGCAATTCAGGTGAAAAAGGATTTTGCCGCAGCTTATAGTAATTCCTGTCTTGCTTATCTAGAAATACAAGATTATCATAATGCACTTGCTGATTGTACACAAGCAATAAATTTCACGCCTGACAATATTGAGGCTTATCTAAACCGGGGACTTGCTTACTACAGACTTGGAGATTATCAAGCGGCGATTTTTGATGATAATAAAGCGATCGCACTCAAACCCCATGAGTTTAGAGCTTACTATAACCGAGGCGTGGCAAATGCTTCTTTGGAAAATTATCAGCAAGCAATAACAGACTATAATCTTGCCTTAAGTCAAATTTCCCAAATACCTAATCCTCTGCTTGCCGATATTTACAATGACCGAGGGTTGGCGCGTTTAGAGTTGGCAAACCTGCAAGCTGCCATGCTCGATTTTAATATGGCAATTCGTCTCAATACCAGTGACTACCGAGCCTACTTTAATCGGGGTTGTGCTTGTGCTAAAAAAGAGGATTTTTTAGGTGCATTACGTAACTTTACTGAAGTAATTCGACTTAACCCCAGTGATGGCAAGGCTTATATTAACCGAGGGATAGTTTCCCATCAGTTAGGTTACGAACAAGCAGCAATAAAAGACTTACAAAAGGCGGCTAGATACTTTGGACACCAAGGAGAAAAGCTGGCATATGAAAAAACATTAGATTTAATCAAGACCGTGCAACAACAAATACCATCCACAGTAGTAATTACTCTGCTTTATTAGACTTCTTGCACACATTTATGATTGAGGATAATTAACCACAGATGGACACAGATGGACACAGATAATCTGTGTCCACCCCCCTCTATCCCCCCTCAAGAGGGGGGAAGACAGAGGAAAAACTTTTAATTGTTGTCCATCTGTGGTTCCATCTCAAAAAACATCGACTTATGTAAGAGACTACATGAACAAAGTTCACAACGAAAGCCCCTAGCCCCTAACCCCTAACCCCTAGCCCCTAGCCCCTAGCCCCTAGCCCCTATTTTCAAATATGACAGCTTGTCTTTTGACAGCTATTTCCAATAATCGTAAAAATGTCACTGAGTGTTTATACCAGCAGTGATCAAAAAGTGAATAAGTGTCTTTTTTTACTGTCAGTTACTTTACCGAGTCTACTGATAGCCTATCCCGCCTTTGCTGATAATACAGAAGAAAATCAGAAACCTGTCCAGAAATTACAGCAAACTAGTTTAGAAATTCCTAGTTTAAGTGAAATTGAGCTACCTGCCACAAATGCTCAATTATTAATTCAGCAGTCTACATCAAATGAAGTTAGCAAAAACATAATTTTGCCAGCAGTAGCGCAAGCAGAAACAGAACCACCCACTACTGACGATACTACTAACGAAGGTGATATAGAAATAGAAGTAACAGGAGAACAAGATACTCTACCTTTGTCTACTCCCACTTACATAATTGAGAAAGAAGAAATTCAAAAACAAGGTTCTACAAGTGTAGCTGATGTTTTGAAAAGAATGCCAGGATTTGCCATTAATGATGTCGGTTTTGGAGCCGATATTCACACAGGTACATATTACCGAGGAGCCTCTATAAATCAATCCGTATTTCTAATTAATGGCAGACCGATTAACACCAATATCAACACTTATCATGGTGCAACCGATTTAAATAGTATTCCTGTAGAGTCAATTGAAAGAGTAGAACTGTATAGCGGTACAGCTACGACTCTATATGGTTCATCAAATTTTGGTGGAGTAGTTAATATTATTACTAAAGAAGGTAGCAGCATTCCGAGATTCAATGCTGCTGCGGAATTTGGTTCACTGAATTTAAATAATCAACAAACTAGTTATGCTGGTTCCTTTGGTTCTGTAAGGTACAACTTCAGTTTTGAAAGGTATTTTATCGATAACCGTTACAAAGTACCTGAAGGTGCAGCAAATCGTGATGATGACGGTTATTTATTCAATGCAGATACTGCGACTAGTAGCTACTTTGGTAACATTGCTTTAGATTTAGATACAAAAAATACTCTCAGTTTAGATGTAAATAAACTCAGCAGTCGTCGAGGTTTAGTATATTTTGGTTTTCCGCTACAGAGAGACAGATTAGACCACGATGCATTAAATATTGGTCTATCTTGGAAAACCCAATTAGGCAATGGTAAAGATTCTGTTCTTACAACCACGCTAGGTTACAATCAAGATTACTTCAGTACTTACGGCCCTACAGTTTTTAGAGGTGCAGAATTTTATCGTACAGGCGTTTTAGACACACAACAATTAACAGCAAGGCTGGATCACAATTGGCGAATTACCCCTAATAATCAATTACGCTGGGGCTTAGATTTAAAAAACACAGACTTAAATAGTGAAACTGATAGCACACGCCCTGATAGAATTGCCTTGAATGAAATTGAAGATAGAAATTTGTTTAATACTGCATTATTTGCCGTCAATACTTGGAATATCACCGAAAATTTTCAGCTAGATTTAGGGCTAAGACAAAGCTTTGATAGTCAGTTTGATAACTACCTCAACCCTAGTGTAGGATTTCGTTATGCGGTGACACCAAGCTTAGCTTTACGCGGAAGTTGGGCGGGAGGACAACGCAACCCAGGGTTAGATCAATTATATGTTTATGATACAGTTCATGGCTGGTTGCCCAACCCAGATTTGAAACCAGAAACTGGCTCATCTTGGACTGCGGGAGTAGATGTTAATTTATCTGAAAATTTGACTGGGCAATTTACTTACTTTGGCAGTAGTTTAGATAATCGCTTGGGAATTATACAAGGAAAATGGGAAAATATTGGGCTGGTAGATACTAACGGTTTTGAGGCGGCGTTGCGGTGGAAAATTGGGTCTGGTTGGTCTACTTTTCTGAACTATACTTATACAGATGCCGAAATAAAAACTGGACTAGAGAAAGGTTTACAATTGGGCATGATTCCCTACTCTGTAGCTCAAGCTGGTGTTGGTTATGAAAGTGGAGGATGGCAGGCAAATTTATATGCTACTTATAATAGTGGCGCTCGTCGAGCCTTCTTTACAAATCCAGATGAAAAAACTACAGATTTTGTACCATCTTTCTTTAACTTAGATTTTAGCGCTCGTGTACCTTTAACACGAACTTTGGGACTAACTGTTTACTTAGAAAATTTACTCGGTGAGCAATATGAGCGAGTAAATCGTACTTATAGTCCTGGGTTTACTTTGCGTGTAGGTTTAACCTCGAATTTGTAAGAGTTAGGAGTTAGGGGTTAGGAGTTAGGAGTTAGGAGTTAGGAGTTAAAATTAATAAGAAAGTAGATAGAACAATAAATTACAATTAATAGTAAGCGCTGAAGCGCTCACTACTAACTTCTATCTTTGTGAATGTTTTTTTATTATTCTCACTAAATTAATTTATAACTCCTAACTCCTAACTCCTAATTCCTAACTTTATTTTATGAGAGCAAGAATTGAAAATGACGTGCTTTTCCTCCACAAAGAAGACGTACCAGAGTTTAAAAAAGGCGGTTCTGTGGTGAGAAATAGTTATTTCTGGGCGCTACGTTCTATTGCTGGTAAAGCTTCAAGATATGGCGACTGGGAATATGAACCAGAAGTTTGGTTAGCGCTGGCGCGGATGCTGTTATCATTTACTGAATCTGGCTATTTGGGTATTCGAGAAACTGTGTTAGAGTTTCCCTCATCTGTGGAAATTCCAGAAGTTTTGCGAGATGTTTCCACTTGGGAGTAGAAATGTCTCACGCAACGCGCTGCCTAGGCTTTGCGTGAGAAAATTATGAAATTCCTTCCAATACCAGGGTAGGAATCAACACTTGGTCTTGTAATTGTCCAATACCTAAAAAGCGCCTATCTTCAGCGTAAACTCGTAAAGTTTGTGAAGAAAAATTATTATAAGCTATTCGCTGACCTTGACACCATTTCTTTGCATCTGTTGCTGGTAAGTTGACAGATGATAAATGCTGCAATGCTGTATCGGGAGAAAGAGGTTGAAAGGTTCCGGCTTGCAGTTGTGCTTCTATATCGCTAAAGGTGAGGCTATCTGCGATATGGAAACCACTGCTAGCGGTACGTTGCAAAGCGGCGAGGGTTCCACCTGTTTCTAAGACTGTACCCAAATCACGAGCGATCGCTCTAATATATGTTCCCGCACCACAAGCTATAACCACATCGATTTCCGGAAATTCCCCCTCTCGCCAGTCTAAAATTTCAATTTTCAATACTTCTACTGTTCGCACTGGCGCTGACACCATTTCACCTTTACGCGCTAATTCATATAGGCGTTTCCCCTGTACTTGTATAGCACTGTAACTCGGTGGAATTTGCTCAATTGTTCCCTGAAATTGTTTTAGTGCGGATTCTACAGTTTCTAAAGTCAAACCTGTAACTGGCTTTTGCGTAATGGTTTCCCCTTGCAAATCATCGGTTGTGGTACGCAAACCTAAGCGAATAGTAGCTTTATAAGCTTTTTCTCCAGGTAGATACTGTAACAAGCGAGTTGCCTTCCCAAGTGCTATTGGCAACACGCCTGTAGCTGCTGGATCTAAAGTGCCAGCGTGTCCCACCCGTTTGAGACGCAAAAGTTTTCGCGTCTTTGCTACACAGTCGTGGGAAGTCCAGTCAAATGGTTTGTTGAGATTTAGGAAACCAAACACAAAGGAGTTAAAAGTTAGGAGTTAGGAGGCGCGGAGTTAGGAATTAGGAGTTGTAGAGACGCTCCGCATTCGTAAGTCTCTACAGGAGTTATGAGTTATAAATTATAAGTTTATTCATTATACAATTTTTTATAATTCATAATTCTTAACTCCTTACTCTGACATTAATTGTTTTTCCAATCTCAACATAATTAAAATTTAATATAGTTTACTAATATAATTTATTTGAAATAAATCTTCTACTGTGTCCATCTGTGGTTCCATCTCAAAAAAACATTGACTTATGTAAGAGACTACATGAACAAAATTCACAACCTTCGTAATGAAAATATCTCTTCACCCTAGCCCAAGCGCCCCTAGCCCAAGCGCCCCTATTTTCCCAAGGTTCGTGCTAATTCAGTTCTTGTTATAGATTGAACGAAACTTAAACCCATATTCTGATTAGAAATAGACCTAGCATAGGCAGCGTTGAGGTAGGGAGAATATTTTGACATTCCGCCAACATAGGTTTGAAAGAAAGGCAAGCTCAAAATACTCATATAACGTCGCGCTTGGCTGGGATTGTTTCCAATTAATTCCGAAGGTAATGCTACTTGTTGGGCGCTACCTTTACCTTCGCCAATAATAGAAAAATGGCTAGCACCGGAAATCACTGCGAGATATTTTTGTGAGTTATTAATCCAAGAAAAAGGTATAATTTGCTCGTATAAAGCTGGGGCAATAGTATCATCACTGCCACCAACAATCATGACTGGAACTTTAATTTTACTTAAGCCTGCTTCTCCGAAAATACTGCTGGTAACTGGGTTAACTGCAATTACAGCTTTGACTCGCTTATCTTGCAAGTTATTATAATCTTTGCCATAGTTTACGCTCAGCAGTTGGATAGCGCGGCACTGGAGTAATAAAGACATATTCCAAGTTTGTTTAAGCGCATTTTGATTACAGTCTTTATTTAGTTGCTCAAAGTTAATTTTTGCACCACCTAAAACTAAAGCTGTGTAGCCACCAAAAGATTGACCAAATACACCTATTTGTTGGAAATTTATCTTACTTTTATAGCCAGAATTTGCTTCCAGCTGAGCTAGTATATATTTTATATCTAGAGGTCGGTTGTAAAATTCACTGGGTTGTGCTATTTCACTAGCACTGCCACTGAGTAGCGATCGCAATTGTTTAGTATCGCTACCCGGATGGTTGGGAACAACCACAGCAAAACCGTAGGAAGCTAAATGACTGGCTAAGTATTCAAAATTACTGCTATCTGTACCCAAACCGTGAGAAATCACAATTAAAGGTACTTGAGTACGGGCATTAGGAATGTAAATATCAGTCAACAAAAATCGATTGCGTACTGAGTCGAAAAACTTGCGTGTTTGTTTTTTCGCTACAAACCGTCCCTGACGTCGTATATCTGGCAATTTAGAGATATTTAACGATGGCGAAATATTCGCAGCTTCTGTAGCTGATTTCAAGGAAACAGCAGCAACAGCGCGGTTAGTTTCATCAACCATTTTTCCCAGTTCCGCTGCTATTCTTAGAGTACGCGATAAATCAATGTGAATACTGGAATTAGGATACTTACGCATCAAATTCAATAACGTTAAGCCTTCTGGTTCTTGTGCTGCTAAAATTAGCGCTGAACGTAAAGCATGAAATCCTGGTTCTGGTTCACGAGATTTGGTTTGAATTACTTCTCCCAAACGTCGTAGCAAAAATTTTCCTTGCGGTGTATAAAGAAACTGCGATACCGCCACCGGATCAACTTTGATCGGACTAACTAAAACACGCCGCAACTCCTGAAGTTGTTCTGGTTTGAGATATTGTGTATAAACCGCCAAATCTTCGTCTACTTTGCCGGTTTTGGCGAAATCTTCCAAAGCCGTGACAGAAATAGAACGTTCCAAGGCTGAATAAGATGCATATATCCGCTGTGCTGTTAAGGCAGAATCACTTAACCCAAATGTTGGTAGCACCATGGAGAGAACCAGCAATAGCCAATGTTTTCTTATGGTGCTAGCCCACTTACCAAACAAGCTTTTCATCGTTCAATTTTGCACAGTGATGTTGTTGGATGAGGCGTGCGCTTTGGTAGTTACTGTTACACCCCTAGTTTTGTCAACTGGATGCGCCTCTAAAATTTATTGTGTTTTTTGGATTTTTCTCTTGGTTAGAAATTCAAAATTGAACTTCAACAGAATCTATAGGAATCCGATTTGATGATTGAAAAAATCTAAGTCTGTAGGTAGGGCACTGCCCACCAAAGCCCAGATATATAGGGAATAGCCCCACCTACGTGTATTTCAAAAATCAAATAGTAATCCTATATCAGATAAGTTTAAGTACTTATCTGGGTATAAATCAAATCAACTAGCTTTCGCTCACGATGACATCATATCAGATCAAAAAAACATACGCTTGCGTATGTTAAAAACAACTATGAATTTGCAATGAATTTGATTAAAGCTACCGTAAAAATACGGTATGAATTAATATGAACTAGCGTTTACCCAAGGCAATAGACACAGAACCAGATACAACTAAAATTGCTCCGAATATTCCTATAAACGTCAGTCGTTCTGGGGTAATGAGTTGTGGTGTTATTACTGAAGCTAACCAAACAGAGAATAGAGTAACAATGGGGGTAGAAGCTAAAACCGCACTAACTCGTGATGCTTCCCAATGTTCCAATGCTTCAGCAAAAGCACCATAAGCAAAGAGAGTATTTAAAGCACAAAAAATTAACATTCCTCCATGGAAAAAATTGATTTTCAAAATTGCTTGTGGTGTTGCAACAAAAGTAAATAATAAAGCGCATCCACCGTAAATTATCAGCATGATGCTGGCTGAAGATAAAGATTGCAACAATTGTTTTTGTGCTAAGGCGTAAACTGCCCATGTAGCGGCTGCGAGTACAATGAAAACACTACCCAATAAATATTTATCATGGGCTGTAATTAAATTTTTTAATTGCTCATGAAAGAATAAGATAAAACCGAGAGAAAGAATACTGACGCCAAGCCATTGAGGAGTTAGGAGTTAGGAGTGAGGAGTTGGGAGTTAGGAGTTGGGAGGAGTTGGGGTGGGTAAGAGAGGTAAATTTTCGGTTTGAGTCAAAACATCATTGGCAAAACCCCCCTGTACATGAGTTAAAAATTCTAATTCATAACTCTTAACTCCTAACTCCTAACTCCTCACTCTTAACTCCTAACTCCTCACTCTTAACTCCTAACTCCTCACTCCTAACTCTTAACTTTAAAAGAAGTCTGGCATCCAAGGGGACGCACCTGCAAATATTTGCGTAGCCGCTAGGAGGGCTGTTTCTGTAGCAGCCAATTTTCCTGCTAGCTGTAATTGTTGGGGTGTAAATAAGCCTGTGTACAGCGGTGCTAATCCTTTGATATCTAGTTGCAATTCGCCTTTACCACCGCTTGTAATTTCACCACGTCCATTGGCAACAGATAGTATAAATTTACCGTTGTTTTCACCTAATAAGTCATCTCGAATTTCTAGATGTAGTTCGGCTTGTACTCCCGGTGGATAGCCGCGCTTTTCTAATGCTGTGACTACATTTACTACACGCAGCATCCAACGGCTCATAGTTTTTACATTGGCTTCTTGCTCTGGTAAAAGTAATGATAGGGAATCAATTGCAGACCCTTTCCATCGCACTTTGTCAATTTGCGATCGCTGTTTTGCCATAAAACTCCAAAAAGTTTGTACAGCAGCGGTTGTGAGAACTACCCAATCTCTAACTCCTATAAAAGAGTAATCCTTTTTTCGGTATTGGTTAAAGATGATATAACCTTGGGGTTGGTCTGCTGTTCCAATTAAATAAGCGTAAGGCCTTTCCTTCTCAACTTTTTCGGTAACTCGTTCCCAAATAAATTGATTTCTATCTAGATATCCATTCGTAAGTTTTGCCTGCTTTTGGTAGAGGTCATAAAAGACTTCAATATTGATAGGAGATACAGGTAAAACAGGCAAAGGTTGCTCTTTGATTTGAATACTTTGAGTCGGAACTTCCCAAACGCACGAAATACCCGCTTGTTCATATCCTGCTTTGCGGTACAGGCGTTGAGTAGCTGGATAGAGAACGGAGATAGGTACACCCTTGGCATAAAGTTCTTTAAGAGTGTGCTGCATCATAGTTATAGCAGCTCCCGTACCGCGATATTCTGGAGCAATACCAACTCCACCAATTCCCGCCATCGGTACACTTACACCCCCAAACCACTGACCCATTGAGATAATCGCCAGTCCGCCAACAATTTGCCCTGCTTGATGGATAATTCGGATATTTTCTAAACCAACGCTGTTAATATAACCTTCACTCTCACCCCCTGAATTGATAAAACACTGGTCGAGGATTTCTCCCAGCCGTTTACTATCTTCTGAATTGACAATTTGGCTGTATTCAAATTCAGGCGTCATAGCACCTACCGCCTAGCGAGACGACTAAACTACAAGCATACTACAATAGGCGGTACTACAAAACCTTCTGCTGATTAAAATTTCCTCATATCTTGCACCTACCCAATATCCCGCCCTGAATTAAAATTCCGGGCTAATAGCTTAAGTAAGCTTTAGCTTACTCTGGCAAGGGTTATAACTGATATCTTGCACCCAACGGGAGAGCCCTTCGGGTTCGCCAGTTCCCAGGGCGCGGGAAACCCGCCGATGACTGACTGGTCTCACCAGAGCCGGCACGAGGGAAACCCGACGCAGAGCGCGCTTACTCACCATTCTCAACAAGAGCCAGAGGCTCTTATTCTTGTTACCAGGTTCAACCTGGTAACGAGGGTTTGGAGGCTCCGCCTCTGGCTCTAATTTCTTGTTACCAGGTTCAACCTGGTAACGAGGGTTTGGAGGCTCCGCCTCCTGACTGTTGCAAAAGCGTGCAAGATGTCAGTTTTAACGGGCTGTGTAGAGACGTGCCATGGCACGTCTCTACACAGCCCAAAACTTTAGTTTTGGGCGTGCTGCAAGATGTAAGTTTCCTAATCACCCCATACCATTTTGGATTTTGGATTTTGGATTTTAGATTTTGGATTGTAAAAATTTTACTATTGTGCTAGCTAGATATACCCGGAAATTCTTTTTGTGATTAAAACTTTTGCCCTGTAAATATCGATCGCACTTCGCCGTTACGACGGATAATTGCTTCTCCATTAGCGACATCTACTAGTGTCCAACCGCTGGAACCGATGCTTTCACCAATATCAATGCGACGAGTTACGCCGTTAATTTGAAATAAAGCCGCTGATTTGTCTCCTAACTCTAATAATCCTTCTAAGGTGTGGGAAGGTGTCGAAGCATAAGTTACAGATGCTACTTCCTGTTTAGGTGTTTCTGCTGGTTTAGGTGCGGGTGCTGTGGCTGTGGGGAGTTTTGGAGGTGCTACCAGTTGTGGTAAAGATGGTACTGCTGGCTTAGATGGTTGCTTGACAGTTATTGGTGCAGTTGTAATGTCTACGGGCTTCAGGTTTGGGCGCACGGCTGCGAATACATCCACAGGTTTGCTTGCTTTGCCAGTATTATGCTGGGCGGTTTTCGCTGCTGCTGGTTTCGTTGTATTCGGTGCTGTTTTGTTAACGGTTTGTGGTAGTGGTGGTAATGCGCTAGCAACATTAGAAACGGGTGGTGGTGCATAACGCATTGGTAGCGGCGCTTTATAAACAGGGATGTAGATTCGCTCGACTACGGTTGATGAACTACTGGGGATGGGAGGTGTGTTGTTAGCTGCCACCACCGGTGGTAGATTAGTTGTGGGTTGCTCACGCACATAGGCGAGGGCTGTACGATTTGCTATCACCCCAGGTGCAAGGGCAATGTTGACAGATTGTTGATTGTTTTTCGCTTCTTGGCTGTCAATCAGGGCTAGCGCTCCCAGCATGTAATTTACCATATCCGCGTGAATTTCTGCTTTTGTCGGCAATTGCGGTTGTAACTGGGGCTGGGGTACTTCCAACGCCTGTTCAAGAGAATTTGATACCAAAAGGTTGAGTAGTCCGGAGTTAAGTGTCCACGCAATACCAGCGATCGCCAATCCTATTGTCGCTGCAACACAGAACTGTTTACCGAAGTTGCTAGGCGATTTCTGACGCCGTTTCCGCACAACTTTACCCTGAGTGGCAGTATTTACCACTACCGTATTTATTTGCTTGTTCCTGAGTTCAGGTACTGCTTGTACAGTTTGGATCTGTGTCTGTGGTAAGACTATTTGCGACATCCTTACTGTTTGCAGATGGCTATACGCAGGCTGCACCATTTGCGAAGGTAGGTTGGAGCTATTACCATCTAGAATCGTGTCTATATCGGCAAACAGTTCATCCATCAAACCATCAGCATAGGTGTCTATCGTCCAGGGTTCGCTGGCAATTAACTCTTCAGATGGTTCTAGAATAATCAGATTGGTGCTGGCTTCTTGAGACATAGCTATTTTCAGTTTTGATTCATCCCGTTAGGGCAACTGAACAATTTGTTACCCGTGTTTATGCGGACATATAAAAATCCAATTTCTCGTCCAAATTGGACGAGTTGATGATTTGTTGGTATTAAATTGGACTAGAACCCGGAAACTGTTATTGATGCTTAAGTATGTTTTTATGTCATCAATCATACCAGTCTATTCCAGATGCACCCTACTACTATACTCGCGCTTCATAAAGATTGGTTTTATGCCAAGGCTGGAAATTCCTTCCCTGTCTTGCTTTTACGCAATTCTAAATATATTAATAGCGCGTTTATATCTGCTGGGTTTACACCACCTATACGTGCGGCTTGACCGATGGTAAGCGGTTTTACCTTGGCGAGTTTTTCCCGTGCTTCTTTAGAAAGGGTATTAATAGATGCGTAATCTAAATCCGCAGGCAAGGGACGGTTCGCCTGACGGGCAATCTGTTCTATTTGATTTTGCTGTCTAGCTAGATAGCCAGAATATTTTATATCAATTTCTGCGCCTTCTGTTTCGGCACGGTCAAGATTGGGATTTCCCAGTCCGTAGCTTTCGAGGTCTACGTAATGGAATCCCGTACGCCGTAGCAAGTCTGCGAGGGTAATTGAGCCTCTGATAACTTGTTGGGTTGCTTGAGCGATCGCTTTGCCAATTTCATCATTCTCTTTTATCCGCGTAGCGTGCAGCCGTTCTTTTTCGGCGGCAATATTCGCTTGTTTGCGGGTGAATAATTCCCACCGGCGGTCATCTATCAAGCCGATTTCCCGTCCCAAGGGTGTTAGACGCTGGTCGGCGTTGTCAGAACGCAATAGTAAACGATACTCAGACCTACTAGTAAGCATACGGTAAGGCTCGCGCAAGTCTTTTGTACACAAATCATCAACCAGCGTACCAATGTAACTCTCTTCGCGCGCAAACACAACCGGTGATTGACCACGTGCAAACAGTGCCGCATTAATTCCCGCCACAATTCCTTGGGCTGCGGCTTCTTCGTAACCAGTAGTACCGTTTATCTGTCCTGCACAGAATAAACCTTCTATTTTCTTCGTCATCAATGTGGGATAACACTGAGTTGCTGGCAAATAATCATACTCAACCGCGTACGCTGGACGCAGCATAACGCAGTTTTCCAAACCGGGGAGACTCCGCAACATTTGCAATTGCAAGTTTTCTGGCAACCCGGTAGAAAAACCTTGAATATAAAGTTCTGGTATATCTCTTCCTTCCGGTTCAATAAAAATTTGGTGGCTTTCCTTATCGGCAAAGCGCACTATCTTATCTTCTATACTCGGACAGTAACGCGGCCCTTTAGCTTCTACCCAACCGCCGTAAACTGGTGATAGGTGCAAATTTTCCCGAATTAGGCGATGAGTTTCCGCCGTTGTCCGCGTCATGTAACAGGGAATTTGTTCCCTTTCCACCCACACTTGGGGGTCAAAACTAAACCAGCGAACTTCTGCATCTCCTGGTTGAAGTTCCATTTTGCTGTAATCTACAGACCGCTTGTCTACTCGTGCAGGGGTTCCCGTCTTCAAGCGACCTGTTTCAAAACCCAAGCGGTTGAGAGTTTCCGTTAACCCGACAGCTGCAAATTCTCCAGCGCGTCCCGCCGCCATCGACTTATTACCAACCCAAATTCGTCCGCCTAAAAATGTACCGGTTGTCAAGATAACTGCTTTACACTGGAACGCTACACCAAAATAAGTCTCTACGCCAATAACCTCATCATTAGCGCCCAATACCAAATCTGTGACCATCCCTTCACGGATAATCAAATTTTCTTGATTTTCGACAATACCTTTCATGACCGCCGCGTATTCTCGCTTATCAGTTTGGGCGCGTAATGCCCAAACCGCAGGGCCGCGTGAAGAATTGAGAATCCGCTTTTGCAGATAGGTACGGTCTGCCATTTTACCAATTTCCCCGCCGAGTGCATCTACCTCATGGGTTAATTGGGATTTGGCTGGGCCACCCACCGCCGGATTACAAGGTTGCCAAGCGATTTTATCTAAATTGAGCGTCAACAGTAAGGTACGACAACCGAGACGTGCGGTAGCAAGGGCCGCTTCACAACCGGAGTGACCTGCACCGACGACGATGACATCAAAAGTGTCTTGGAATTCAACTGAACTGTGCATGGTCATGCTAGGGGATTTGCAAGCTGAGAGCTATTATCAATGTTAACCGATACAGTGCTTTCATTAGGATATGAAAAGCTCACGCAAAGGCGCTGTTAGAAGCAAAGATTTTCTTGGCGTTTTGGCGTGAGGTTCAAAAAACAATTCATACTAAAATTCAGCAGCGCCGAGGAAATAATAACAGAAAAATTCAAGAGAGGGTCAAAAATGTCAATGAGTAAAGTATTCGTATACGCAGAGTATCAAGTATCGATTCCTTTTAATCAAATTGATTGGAAACCAATCAATGTAGAAATGAAAAAATTTCCAGGGTTGAAATCTAAAACTTGGCTAAGTGGTTTGAACACCAACAGTATTGGTGGTTTTTATGAATTTGATTCTGTAGAGAATGCACAAAACTATGTTGATGGCTTATTGATTCCATTCGCTAAACAAATTAATGGAAATCTCACTGTGAAGCTTTTCGACGGTGATATAAGCAAAGAAGCCAACATAGGCATGAATTCTCCTTTCTATTCGACAGACTCTAACTGATTTTCCATCTGATTGAGAGGTATGCTAGTCTCCGTAGAGCGAGAATCTCTAACCGGTGGAACGTCTCTACATCCAATCTTTATTTTCAAGTGAGTGTCAAATGTTGCCATTAGACAGACCCCCACTCGACCCACATCCACTGAGTCCTTATGTTGCTTGGGCTGGTAAGCGAAATCGCGATCCGATTTTGGAATTGTTTAAGGAAAGGCTACCCAAAAATCCAGGAGAAGTATTAGAATTTGCCTCTGGTAGCGGTATGCACATCCATTACTTTGCTCCCCATTTCCAACACCTGAATTTTCAACCCTCAGATCAAAATGAAGAGGTGTTTGAAAATATCGGACAATTGACCCAAGAGACTGTTGCTAAAAATGTTTATCCTCCCATCAAGCTAGATTTGACCCAGCCGCAAACGTGGTCAGGTATTGCGGGGAAAAAATTTGACGCCATATTTTGTATCAATGTTTTCCAAGTTGCTCCGATTTCCATTGCAGATGGGATGATGGAGTGTGCAGCGAACCTACTGAGTGCTAATGGTTCCCTCTTTATCTACGGCCCATTTAAAGTAGATGGTAAGTATACAACACCGTCAAATGAAGATTTTGACAAAACACTTCTTTCCTATGGAGTACCAGAATGGGGGCTTAAGGATATCGCAGACATTACCAAAGCCGCACAAAAGCACAGGTTGGATCTAAAGGAAAAAATTGATATGCCGTCTCATAATTTTACACTCCTTTACGGCTTTGCTTCCTAGGAATGACATATTTGTAGACTGACATTTTGCACCAATCATAATAAGCCGTGAAATAAATTTCCGGAACCTACAGCTAAAACCCGTTGGAAACGGGTTAAAAGTCAATACGGTTCAGATAAGTCTACAATCCTTTGTAGAGACTGTAAATTTACGGTCTCTCCAGACCAATTTTTTCTACCAAAAATCCTTAACTGAACCGTATTGGGTTAAAAGCCGTGAAATAAATTTCCGGCTTAAAGCTAAAACCCGTTGGAAACGGGTTAAAAGTCAATACGGTTCAGATAAGTCTACAATCCTTTGTAGAGACTGTAAATTTACGGTCTCTCCAGACCAATTTTTTCTACCAAAAATCCTTAACTGAACCGTATTGGGTTAAAAGCCGTGAAATAAATTTCCGGCTTAAAGCTAAAACCCGTTGGAAACGGGTTAAAAGTCAATACGGTTCAGATAAGTCTACAATCCTTTGTAGAGACTGTAAATTTACGGTCTCTCCAGACCAATTTTTTCTACCAAAAATCCTTAACTGAACCGTATTGGGTTAAAAGTTTGTCTTAGTTAGCTAAAAGCTAACTTCAGCTTTTAGCCCGAAATTTATTTCCGGGCTAAATTTTAAAGTAACATCTCTAGATTGATTGAAGAAATGCCTGATGTATTGGAATTTGAATGACAAATTCGGTTCCTCGTCCCAATTCTGAGAGACAGTGTAATTGTCCACCGTGCTTGTCTACAATAATCTGGTAGCAAATAGATAACCCCAATCCCATACCTTTGCCAACAGGTTTGGTCGTAAAGAAAGGGTCAAATACCTGTTGGCAAATCTTTTGTGTCATACCAGGGCCATTGTCTGCAATGCGGATTGTGATCCAACTGTCATTGAGTACTTCGGTGCAAATCCGAATTTGCGGATGAGATTCTTTGTATTCTACGAATGACTTTTGACTAGTGACAAATGACTCTTCCAGTGCATCGATCGCATTACTCAAAATATTCATAAATACTTGGTTCAATTGACCTGGATAGCAATCGACTACGGGTAATTGTCCATACTCCTTAACCACCTCAATTTCTGGAAACTCAGGTTTTGCTTTCAATCGATGCTGTAAAATCACTAAAGTGCTATCAATACCAGAGTGGATATCCACATTTTTTACTTCCGCTTCGTCAAGACGTGCAAAGTTTCGTAAAGATTTGATAATCTCGCAGATCCGGTCACTTCCCACTTTCATTGATTGGAGAAGTTTATTTAGGTCTTCTGAGATAAAATTGAGATTAATTGCTGCGATTTCTTCTTGAATTTCTTTGCTAGGGTCAGGATATTCTTGCTGATACATTTCCACTAACCCTAGTAAGTTTTGGATATATTCACTAGCATAAGAAATATTGCCACGAATAAAGTTAACAGGGTTGTTAAGTTCGTGAGCAATGCCAGCAACAAGTTGCCCTAAACTTGACATTTTTTCTGTTTGAATGAGTTGGATTTGGGTTTTTTGCAATTCGTACAGAGTTTTTTGTAATACAGCATTTGTAATATTTAGTTCTTCTTCTACCTGTTTACGTTGTTGAATTTCATGTGTTAATTCTTTAATTTTATCGTTGAGTAAAATAAAATTATTATTGGCGTAAGTTCGTTTTTTTAAACGCAAAAGATTAAGAGAAACAGACTCTGGAGATGATGGTTGAATAACTGCTCCTTCACAACGATAGATTATTGTTTCTCCATCTTGTTTGCGTAAAGTTAAGGAGCCAAAAATCATTTGCCGACTCCGCGAACAAGCTTGCAAATATTTGATAATCTTTTCCGGAGGCTCGATGACAAAATCAAACAACATTTTACCCACAATTTCTTTAACATTTAGCAACAATATTGTTGCTGTGGGTTGGTTAACAGCTAAAATTTCTCCCTCACCTGTTACTAACAGTAAAGGTTCTGGCAAAACACGAGCAATTTCAAGAAACTGTTCGGGAATCATTATATTGTCCCAATATGATCGCACGAATGAGTATTGCTGCCATCGTTGTTCAAAAGATGACACCAAATGGTGAACCGATCAAGAAAATCGGTAGGTATTGCTAAGTACTTTAAGTTGCGTTTTAACCGCCAAAATATTCCATACCGTTAGCCTCTGAGGCTTCCTCTGTTGGCTTTAAGTAAACGACAACTTTGCAACCAGTAGCACCTTGTGCGATAGTTTCTTGTAACTCCACTTTGGCATAACCAAGATTTTCTGCTGCTATGGAACCAAAGACGTTAGAGGTCATCATACACATTGAGGGACGACCTAAGACTTTTTTCTCAAATGGACAAGTACGGTTCCCAAGCACTATCTTTTCATCAGTTTGCTCAATGATATAAAAGTCGCCTTGGATACGTTTTTTCAAATCGACAAAGACTTCAGCAACTTGTTCTCGGTTTAGATTGCGTACTTGCAATGCAGCTTTATAAGCCTTGTCTATTTGTCTACCCATTGTTTGACCAACAACGCTTATAAATCCGGAAGCTTCTTCTAAGCCTACTACATCTTGTAATATACCAGCTAATTCGCGAATTAAGGTACGCAGAAATACATCGCGTTCTAAGGGAACATCGAGATCCGCGATCGAGTTTTCATTACTAGATAACCGAGTCATAGGGATGTTTTTCGATGATTTGGAGTAACTAGGACTTTAAGCGATAGATGCTTGAACCTGTTTTACCAAAATTGTTTCCACTATATCCAACTGCCGCCATTGGCAACAAGTCAAAACCGAGTAAGTTCTGTCAATACGTCTAAGTATACAAATAAAAGAGAATTTTATGACTCCTGGACGGATTGCTATATCTCAAGTGAGATTTTGAAAATGTCAAAGCGGGTATGATAATAGTGATAAATTTTACCAGGGTTGAGAATGAAACGGATTCTGAGAAAAACCGTATTTATTACTATTGTTGCTTTTATTGTTTTTGCTCTCGTTGCTAGTACTGGTAGTAAGCACCGCATACTGAGTCAGGAAATCAATCAAGTAGAAGATTGTTTGATTGCTGATTATTTAGGCGATCGCACAAATTTAACCAAACTTACTTGCACGAATTATCCCAGACGGTTACTTTCACCTAATCCAGTTTCTAAACCTACTCCTAATCTACAATTACCGGAAAAACAGCGTTTTTTGGCAGCAATTACAGATAAGTTACCAACCCTTCCCCAGCCTAACACTTATGAATATACTTTGTTGCGTGCCTATGGGGCTGCATTTGTAAATCAAAATCCAGAAGTTCAATTGCCACAAAAAGTAGTTTTTGCTAATGAACAGGAAACAAAAGCATTTCAATCTACTCTGACAATGGGTAAAGTTAATGGTACTAACAATTGTTATTTACAAAAAGCAGCAGCAGAGGCTTTAAATCAGGCAAAAGCACAACTGGCAATTCCTTTAAAATCAGGCTATGGTGCTAGTGATTGTACTCGTAATTTTGCCACAAATTTAAAATTTTGGCGTAAATACGCTAACGATAAAACATTAGCAAGAGTACAACAAGGAGAGGAAACAAAAATTTTGAGTACAGTTGCACCTCCAGGCGCATCCCAACACCTTTGGGGATTGGCAATTGATTTAAGAGTAGCAAATGAAGCGCAAAAACAAACTTTAAATCAATATGGCTGGTTTCGGACTGTAGAAAATGACGTACCCCATTGGACTTATGTCGGTTTACCGCCAGAACAGTTGGCTGAGTTGGGGTTTAAAAATAAACTTGTTAGAGGGGTAAATTATTGGGTAACGCCGTTGTAGATTTTGGATTTTGGATTTTAGATTTTGGATTGCCAAAGCCTTGTGAATAGGCAGTTTTCCAAGTCAATCAGTTAAAAACACTTTCTTTTGATTATCTTTTAGCTTTGGAACTTTCTTAATTATCCATTAAAAGTGCGATCGCCTACAATATTTCATCCATAAGCAAGATAAAATCTACTTTCCGCCCACGATAATAATTACTACAATGAAATGATACACCTGACTCTGGAGTTCTTGGCCGTGGGCTTATTTGACGATTTGAGTCGCTTTTTGGAAAACCGTTTGGAAGAATTCTTGCGAAATAACCCGCATTTGGAATTAGAAGCGCTGTTGGAACAATTGCGGGAGCAAGAAGAAGATACGTTAAAATTGATTGCAGATTTACAATTACAGGAGAAGCGATCGCAAGACGAAATTCTGTCCACAGCTCAAGAAATCCAAAAATGGCACATCCGCGTGCAAAAGGCAAAATCTTCCGGTAGAGAAGATTTAGCAGCGAAAGCGCAAGAGAGAGAAGCCGCGCTGTTGCGTCAAGGGAACCAGCTTTGGGGACATATGCAAGGATTAAAAGAACGCATTACCCAAGCACAGGAACTATTACGGAAAGTTCAACAACGGCGACAGGAAGTACAAACCAAAGCCGCTGAAGCACAAACAGCACGTGCTAAAGCGCAAGCACAAGAACGCTTGGAAACCTCTGGCTGGTGGAATCAAGCTAGTTATGGTAGTGGATACGATCCCTTAGAAGAAACATTCCGCCGGTGGGAAACAGAAGCTGAGTTGGAACAGATGAAGCGAAATATGGGTAAATAGTCATTAGTTAATGGTTAATGGTTAATGGTTAATGGTTCATGGCTATTAACTATTAACCATTAACTATTAACTATTAACTATTAACTAATGACTAATGACTTTTCCTGTTTACTTTTACTTGGGTTCGTTGCGGATTCATCCGCATATTTTATTTGAATCTATTGCTTACACTGTGGCGTTAAGCTTAGTATTACGTAACGTCCGTAAGGATTCTATTTCACCACCACAGCGCACTTTTATAATTGTTGGTGGGATGTTGGGTGCGCTGGTTGGTGCTAAAGCATTAGTTATACTACAACATATTAATTTATTCTGGCAAAATTCACCACAATTCTTATTACTCCTTCTCCAAGGAAAAACCATCGTCGGGGCGTTGTTAGGTGCGGTAATTGGTGTAGAAATCACCAAAAAAATTATCGGTGTCAAACAATCTACAGGTGATGTATTTGCCTATCCATTAATTTTAGGAACCGCCATCGGACGCATTGGTTGCTTTTTGACAGGGTTGAGCGATCGCACATACGGAATTGCCACTACATTACCTTGGGGTGTAGATTTTGGCGATGGTATTTCCCGTCATCCCACACAGTTGTATGAAATTATATTCTTAATTACTTTAATGATATTTTTACGCCTTCGCAGTCGCTACAGTTACCAAGAAGGTGATTTATTTAAATTTTATTTAGTTTCCTATTTAGGCTTTAGATTTTTGATAGATTTTATAAAACCCGATTTTCATATTTTCTTAGGGATGAGTGCGATTCAAATTACTTGTCTATGCGCTCTTTTGTATTATCACCGCAGCATTCCTAAGATGTTCCAATTGAAAACATAACGGATGGAACGTAGTATTTTTTTAGACTTATTATCTAGCTTGCAATTATTGTTTGTCGGTTACATTTCCGCCACAGTTTTGGGAATTATAATTGGGAGTTTCATTGGTACGAATCGCTTAATTTACCAAGTATGTAAGTGGATACTGCAAATACCCTATACTATTACTCCAATAGCTATTTTACCACTTGCTTTAATAATGTTTAGAGAAAGAGAAGTAGCAGCGAGTGTGATTGTTTTTTGGAGTGCTATTTGGACAATAATTATTAATACAGCCACAGGTATGCGCCAATGTCGCCTACAGGGTAACAACTTTCGGATAGCAATTAACCATATATTTCAAGCCTTAAGAATGGGTATATGGATAGCTTGGTTTACTGTAATTGCTACAGAAATGTTAACAGGCGGTAAAGGACTAGGTTTTTTGATTTGGAATAATTATAAAGCTGGTAACTACAATAAAGTTATCGAGGGTATAATTTATATCGGAATAATCGGCTTTCTACTCGATCAACTGCTAGATATTACCGGGAATATTCTTGCGCAGCTTGTCTCAGAAGGTCGAAAATCTGAAGACATCGACCGAATTTAATTATGCGTTACCCAAAATCCTTGTAGAGACGCGAAATTTCGCGTCTCTACATTCTTTTTTGGAGATGTCTAATACTTATTGCTTTTTCTTCTCTGCGCCTCTCTTGACTCTACGTGAGGCAAAAGCTGATCCCAATTAATCATAGATTATAAAATTCTTTTAATCCAAAGCAAACAATGGTTCATGGTTCGTGACTATTAACCATTAACCATTAACCATGAACCAATTTACTCTTGAATTTCAGATTGTTCACTGGCGCGGGAAGTAGCAAAGGAAATAGAAGTAGTAGGTTGTGGTGATGAGTCTAATTGGGGTTGTACGCCTGGTGCTTCAATAGTTGCATTAGCGGTATCGCTCATGTAGTAACCAAAAAGCTTATCATAGTTGGATGCAACAGCTAAAAATGCCCCACCTAAGATATAAATAGGTAGCGGTAGGTGCAAATCTTGTAGCCAATCAAACAGTTGTGCCAAGGCAAACAGCAATAAAAAACAAGCAAGCCAAACTTTCATGTTTCTACCCTCCGAATTCAAACCATTTTACTAAATCATAAACAGATTGCATCATACTTGATGTTCACGACAACGACAATTGGGTAGAGACATTACCTCACTAGAATGAAAACGGCTATAAATACCAACGGTTGTAGCTGATACAGTTACGATTACCAAATTTAATGTATTAATTTGTACTCAGCATTACAGACAAGCTATTAATGCAGAGAAAATCTGCTGCTGAATAAATTTGAATTCTAACATTCAAAAAGTATGCTATTTAAACGTGATAAATACAACAGTTGTTTACGTATAAAAGAAGAAAGAAGACTTTTTACTTCAATAAGTGCATAAGTTGATTTGACTGTTGACTATTAAGAATGCAGAAAGGATGCAAATAAGCTAAGCATTCTGTTCAGAATAGCTCTATTTATTTTATATTACCATGATTAAAAAGTATTGCAAAACAATAGCAGTAGTTGCTGTTATAGCAGCTTTAACAAGTGGTTGCCGTTCTAGTGATGAATACAGAAAACTCACAGAAGCTGGTAATAAATATGCTCAAGCTGTGAATAGTCTTTTAATTACTGCTGCCGATATACATCTAGAATCAAGCTCTGAACAAATATTGAAAGATGACAGATTAACTAATCAAACTATTCAAGAATATCAAAAATATTCTCAATTAGATGAAGAACGGCTACATATTATTAATGACCTTCGTCTTCACAATCAACTTTTGCAAGCTTATTTTTCTAAATTAGAAGACCTTGCAAATTCTGATGCACCTCATCAATCTGCAACAGAGATAGAAGGTATTGTTAGCAATTTAAATAGTGTTGGTCAAAAACTTCATCAAAGTGATTTGATTACTCATAAAGGTGTGTTTCCACGCATAACACGTCTCGTGGTAGATTCTCAAATTCGTGGCGCACTTAAACAAGAACTTGAAAAACGCCATCAAATAATTCTGCGCGAGTTAACACTACAACAGGAAATGCTAAACGCACTTGGCGACTCAATGCAACATGAAATTGAGTTGATAAAACAAGCGCGTGAGGAACGCCTTGTGATTCGTCCTTTGATTCAAGACGAACTAATACAAAATGAAGATGGATGGATTCAAACTCGTAAGAATATTCTCACAATGGATCGGAAGGTAACAGAACTCAAAAATGCAAGCCAAACTTTAGGAGAATTTAAAGAAGTTTTTCAAGCCTCTGTAGAGGGCAAAATAAGCATTCAACGTCTTAATACTGCTTTAAAAGAAATTGATTCGTTTATAGCGCTTGTGGAAATAAATTAATCATATTTACTAAAAATAAAGGAAAAATTATGGATCGCAATCAATTACTGAATCAACTGAGAAAACAGGAACTAGAACTTAATTCGCCAGAAATTCAGATTGCATTTGAAAAGGATAGAAACCCAGATAATAAACATGCTTTTAACCAAGAGCGAAAGAAATATGTAATAGCTCGTCAAAATATAGAAAATGCAAATCTAGCAAACATTGCAGCAAAACTGAAATCACTAGAATTTAGCCTCACAAATGCTATTACAGACTTAGAAACTGCTCTGCAAAGCCTTAACAATACAGTAGAAGTTCTGACGACAATCAGAAATGTTACTAGTATACTATCTAGAATTGTCAGCATCGTCTAAAAAAACATTAAATCTAATTAAACTTGAGGTGCATCTCATGAAAACTATTAAGATTTTGTCCATTGATGGTGGTGGAATTCGAGGTATTATTCCCGCAGTAATTTTGTCTGCAATTGAAGATATGACTGGAAAAAAAATTGCAGATATGTTTGATTTGATTGCCGGTACTTCTACCGGAGGAATAGTAGCTTTGGGTTTGACAAAGCCGAATGCTAATGGACAACCTCAGTATGCAGCTAAGGATTTAGTTGCATTGTATGAGAAAGAAGGAGAGAATATTTTTGATAATTCTCACTTATTTTTTGATAGACTACAGCCTTCTTGAGCATCACCAAAGCGATTTAGAAGCGCTTTGCAATCAATTAGTTAGCTTGCAGCAAGAATTCTCTAGGGATTTGAGTGTTCGTGTTGCATAAAATAGCAAGAAGCCGTGAAATAAATTTCACAGCGAGTAGCTAAAACCCGTTAAAAACGGGTTAATATTCCTAGGCAGCCGGTTTTTAACCAATGTAGAGACGCGAAATTTCGCGTCTCTACACAGCCCAAA
Source organism: Nostocaceae cyanobacterium (assembly GCA_051861145.1). GTDB lineage: Bacteria > Cyanobacteriota > Cyanobacteriia > Cyanobacteriales > Nostocaceae > JBHYDF01. Next base: position 20,290 of record JBHYDF010000037.1, on the reverse strand, counting down.
TTTTAATTCAGGGCTAATTTTAGGCTTGTTGAGAATGGTACAAGATATCAGTTACAAACCGACTTGAGCTTTAAGCAAGAGCAACGCTTGCGTTTCCCGTACCGGAGTCTCTATTTTAATTCAGGACTAAAAAATTTAGGGTTATCGAGGAATATTGCAAGATATCAGTTTCAATGGAAATCATCCCAGCAAGCATAGAGTTACCCACTGATTGCACCTGATTCATTTGTTGAAAATTCGGTCTATTTTAAGGTGGTAGAGGGTAACTCTTTGTGCCTTTTTCTTGCTGGGCTAACTAAACTCTAGCAGGAAAATTTTTTATCCTGTAGAAAGTTTTATTGATTTCGTTCTGCCTCAAACAGGGAATTAAGAATGGTAGAAGCCTTTACAATCGAGCCTAATAGGAAAACATTTAAGAAACCTGGCTAAAACCCTTCTAATATCACCATACCTTACATCGTATGATACAAAAATAAAGTAGGATACATTTCTAAAGTTTTTTTTACTGATTTTATCAAGTATAAATTGTTATTAAATCAGAAAAGCGATCGCACTTTCTGATTGTCTGATTGCTGTGACACTTGGATTGAGCGATCGCTTCCATCTACGCAGTTCATGATACTGGTTACATCTGAGTCAAAGCGTTGATTTCGTCTGTAGTCAGTTTGATTGAAGCCGCTACAATATTTTCTTCAAGGTGGGCAATTGTTGTCGTTCCTGGTATCAAAATAATATTGTTAGCGCGATGTAGCAACCACGCCAATGCAATTTGGTTAGGTTTTACATCGTGGCGATTCGCAATTTCTGCCAAAATTCCTTCTGCGTTTGCTAATGGTGCGCCTTGCTTGAGGGGATGCGCACCAAGTGAACCGTAAGGAATAAATGCAATCCCGTGTTTGGTGCAATAATCCAGCACATCTTCATTACTGCGATCGCTAATACTGAAACGGTTTTGCACAGAAGCTATTGGCACTATTCGCCGCGCTTGTTCAATTTGCTCAACCGTAACGTTAGATAGTCCTACATGACGAATTTTACCTTCTTCTCTCAAAGTTGCCAGCATTCCTACTGATTCTGTTAAAGGTACTTTTGGATCAGGACGATGCAGTTGATATAAGTCTATTTGCTCTTTTTGCAGCCTTTGCAAACTAGCTTCACAACCCCGCCGCAAATTTTCTGGACTTCCGTCAGTGCGAATGTCATCTGGCGTAGGCTTGTTGATACCACCCTTAGTGGCGATGACTACAGCTTCTGGGTAGGGATGCAATGCCGAAGCAATTAATTCTTCATTGAAACCAGGCCCGTAAGCTTCGGCTGTATCAATAAAATTAATACCTAATTCTACCGCACGACGCAGAAGTTTTTGACCGCCTTCCCAATCTGCATAAGGGCCAAAATTTCCAGGTTGTCCCGTTAGACGCATTGCACCGTAACCGAGACGGTTAACCCTTAAATCGCCTCCAATTTCAAAAGTACCCAGATTTCCAGTATTATCCGTCATAATCTTTTATTTAACCTCTGAAATTTGCCTTGTCAGACTATTAGGATAGACTTATTCCAAAAATTAGGAGCTAGCTTAATTACAACCACAGATAAACACAGATGAACACAGATTTTATCAGTGTTCATCTGTGTCCACCCCCCTCATTCCCCCCTTTTTAGGGGGAAGACAGAGGAAAAACTTTTATTTATTGTCCATCTGTGGTAGTTTTTTTGAAAATAAACTTTTGCAAGAGACACCATGAGCAAACTTAACAACAAAGGAATGAAAATATCTCTTTCCCTAGCCCCTAGCCCCTAGCCCCTAGCCCCTATTTTCTACGCGCTAGCAAAATTTGATTTATTTAAGTCCAGAAAAACTGAGTTAGCATAAATTGCCAATTGAGCGCGATTCTTCAAACTAAGTCTATTTAAAAGATGAGTGACGTGAGTTTTAACAGTTCCTTCAGAAATATAAAGTTGTTGAGCAATATCACGGTTGGTAGCACCAATACCAATTAAGCGTAAAACCTCTTCTTCCCTACGAGTTAACTGAGGCATTTCCTGTGGCTGTGCTTGCGGAGTATTGGTAGGATTTTGAGTAACATTAGCCATCATTTTTTCCAACAACCCCGGCCCAAATTGAGTATACCCGCGATGAACAAACCGTATAGCCTGTGCTAGTTCTTCAGAAGGCATATCTTTGAGCAAATAGCCTTTTGCTCCCGCCCGCATCGCATCCGTTATATATTGGTCATCATCAAAAGTACTCAAAACTAAAACTTTGGTATCAGGAAATTGCTGAGTGATGATCCGTGTAGCTTCCCTACCATCCATCACAGGCATCCGTACATCCATCAGTACCACATCTGGACGCAAAGCGGCTACCTGCTCAATGGCTGTTTCCCCATTATCTGCAATCCCTACTACTTCCAAATCTTCTTCGAGCATGAGCATCGCCTTCAGTCCCTGACAAATCAGGCTTTGGTCGTCTACTAGTAAGAGGCTAATCATAGGGCGGTGCTTTTATTTTTTGTAAAAGTACGTACATACCTACTTGTTTAACCTACTACTTTCCAGATTTTCTCACTAATATATTTATTTTTCTTAATAAAAAATTTGCAGTAGGGGCGAAGCATTTGGGAAACAATCTTTTCATTAAACCGAAAAATTATCACCCAAATGCTTCGCCCCTACCATTCCCCATTTTCACAGCAGAAAATTCTTGTAGCGGTAGTTCAACACTAATACGACAACCAAATCCAGGTTCACTATCTATCCGGAAGTTCCCTTTAAGGGCTGTGGTGCGATCGCGAATATTTTGCAATCCCAATCCAGTTGTGTTTGAATCTGCCCAAAACCCCCTACCGTTATCCTCAACAGTAAAAGAAACACTGTGTAAATCTGTATCCAATTTTATCCTCACTTTTGTAGCTTGCGCATGTTTGCAAATATTAGTCAAAGCTTCTTTAGTAATACGATAAACGCTATTCACTACTGCATACGGCAAAACAGTATTTAGATGAATTTCAGTATCAATATTAACTCCGGTTTCTTGGCGAAAATCTTCTATCAATAAAGCGATCGCTCGTTTTAAAGGCGGTTCTTCATTCCTAGCATTTGTACGCAACGCACCCACAGATTTACGCACTTCCTTCATTGCCATTTCCCCTAACCGTTGCGCTTGTTTCAAAAACGTCCAAGCTTCAACTCCATTGACTTCCCACAACTTCAACGCTGTTTGCAATTGCACATTCAAAGCTGTGAGAGAGTGTCCCAAAGTATCATGAATATCATGGGCTATGCGATTGCGATCGCGCATCACAGCCAAGTCTTCAATTTCTAAGGCATAATACTGCAACTGTTCGTGAGCATCGGTTAATTCTTCCCTAATTTGGCGTTCTGCCAAGAGTGTATTTACTAACTGCAACACAAACAACAATCCTAAACCAAACATGAGAACTTCTGCCAATTGATGCATCCAAAATCGATGCTGTTCTCCTTGTAGTACATATTGACTAATCGAATTAGCGTACTGCACTTGATGCGCTAAGAACAATACAAAAGCTAAACCCGCAATAGCATAGCGTCCCGGAGTTTTGAAAATAAAGCAACTGCGGATAACAGCAATTAGATAAAGCGTTGGTAATATATGTAAATATCCTAAAGCCGTGCCGTAAAATATTAAACCAAAAGAGATAAATGTATAGAGTATTTTCTGTACTTGTTGTTTGCCAGTAGGCAAGCGCAAACCCATCACAGCTAACACTAGTAGGATGAAAATGTGTTGTAAGGGTAGATATTGTTCTTCAAACGCTTCCACCATCGCCAGCAAACCGCAACTAGCAAGCATTATCCATTCGGTATAGAGCAAAAACCGAAAGGGACTCGGTTGAATTTTCACAAAGGAATTCATAATAAGTGCGATCGTACATGCCTTCTTTTACTATTACTCTCTATTCACCTGACCTACTATAGGTTTCCGCTATTTTCTAACTTTCGTTGTTACAGGTTCTTCAGTTTTCAGCGAAAGTTGTAGAGACAATTACTTATTTACTCAACTTTAGTTGTATGTTAGAAAATGGCGTTGCTGATTTGTATGAATTTATCTCACGCAGAGACGCAGAGCCGCAGAGAGTGAGAGTTGATTTTTTAATTTCATAGTTAGATTCGGCAACGCCTAAAATGGTATTACGGGGTATGCGCGTCCTCCACGTTTTTAACCTAGCTGCTCAGTTTTGGTTCTTAAAGGTTTCATCAAGCAGAAAGCATGATAGTATAATCACAGTGGTCAAAGTTTTTCGTGAAGCAAAGCGAGGGCGAAAACCCTGGGGGTTCCGCCAAAAACGCCAGAACCTTGATAAATGAATAGTTACAGCCTTTCAATTCTTGGGAAAGATGACAATTAGTCGCAATAAGCGCGGCTGAAATTGACCTAAATTTTAGTCTTGCCAAAACCCTTCCCAGGAGGCTTGCTCTGTAATAGTTTCAGTTCGAGCAGTTTCAAAACCTAAATTCCCCGCAAGGGGATTGAAACGCGGCTGTAGTCCTCGGCGGCGGCGGGATCTTCGTCGAAGTTTCAAAACCTAAATTCCCCGCAAGGGGATTGAAACTTTTTTATGGTTTTTTTGCGGAGAAGGCAAGCATGAGAGTTTCAAAACCTAAATTCCCCGCAAGGGGATTGAAACCGGAATTTTCAAGGGCAAGGCGACAAGTGGTTCCCGTGTTTCAAAACCTAAATTCCCCGCAAGGGGATTGAAACATTTTCCTTGCTAAAACCCTTAATTATGATTATGGTTTCAAAACCTAAATTCCCCGCAAGGGGATTGAAACTTCTGATGTGATTCTTGGCGCACTCTCGCCACTGAAGTTTCAAAACTTAAATTCCCCGCAAGGGGATTGAAACTTGGCGGTTTTCTTTTGCGCGAAGCGCCTTTTCCCCGTTTCAAAACTTAAATTCCCCGCAAGGGGATTGAAACGCACACCCGTTTCAGCGGGAGGCGGCGGTGTAAAGGGGTTTCAAAACTTAAATTCCCCGCAAGGGGATTGAAACTTCGCGCCCTGGAAGCGGGTCAAAAAGGGAGCGCGGGAGTTTCAAAACTTAAATTCCCCGCAAGGGGATTGAAACTTGAGCGCTAATCCAAGTCTTACCAGCGCTCAAGTGTTTCAAAACTTAAATTCCCCGCAAGGGGATTGAAACGCGAGAGTTTTGAGTTTGTCGCTATCGAGTGTTGAGTTTCAAAACTTAAATTCCCCGCAAGGGGATTGAAACACGCGCACATTCTTCTTGCGTGGCGCAAGCTGGGAGTTTCAAAACTTAAATTCCCCGCAAGGGGATTGAAACCACTAGGGTACACTGCGGTTAAGGCTTCATCTAACGTTTCAAAACTTAAATTCCCCGCAAGGGGATTGAAACAAGAACACTCTTCAATATGTTTGTGAACACCGGAAAGGTTTCAAAACTTAAATTCCCCGCAAGGGGATTGAAACAGGTGTCCTTTCCAGCTAGGCTCAAGGGGAGTCACATGTTTCAAAACTTAAATTCCCCGCAAGGGGATTGAAACGTTATAAATTGGACATGTGCGAGGGATTGGATGAGTCGTTTCAAAACTTAAATTCCCCGCAAGGGGACTAAAACTCTTAAGCAAAATACTTGCACCATCAAAACATATTGAAAAATCAAAAACTCCAAACTCGCACTCTTTGCGGCTTTGCGCGCCAGTCGCTACAACGGGGGAAACCCCCGCAACGCGCTGGCTTGGCTTTGCGTGAGAAAAATTCACCCTCTTAATCAGCCAAAAAACCTATTCTTACCCAGATATTAAAGAATAATTATCATTCTTGCAAAACATACAAAGAATTATCACGCTGCCAATTTTCCCGCGCTAAAGCATAGTAAACAACATATAAATCGTAAAAATGCGCATCTTTTTCATACTGCAACCCCGCTTTTTCCATAACGCGGCGGGAAGCAATATGTTCTGGTGCAGTAATAGCGACAATTTTATCTAACTTTACCTCCTCAAAACCATACCGCAAACTGGCTTTTGTCGCTTCTGTTGCAATACCTTGATTCCAGTAAGCTTGATCCAACCGATAGAGAACTTCCACTTCTGGACTATTGGGTAAATAATTCAACCCACACTGGCCGAGTAATTTTCCTGTAGCTTTTTCAAATACACCCCAAACACCAAAACCGTGCTGGTTCCAATGCCGCATAAAAAATTCTAAAATTTCTTGAGTTACTTGTTTTACCTTGTCTTGGGGAATTGGCCCTCGAGGTGAATATTTCATCACTTCCGGATTGCTCAAAATTACAGCCAATTCATCCAAATTGTCTAGAGTGTATGGTCTTAGCTGTAAACGCTCAGTTTCAATTTGAGACATGGTGGCAAGGTAGGAATCCAAACATGAATTAACAAAGCCTGCTTTTTATATTGTAAAAATTTATATAATTTTCATATTATGAGAATCTCTATTACCCCAAAAAAATCTTACTCCAGAAACCGTCGGCGTGAAAACGACTGGCGATTATTTTTGCGCTTAGCACCCTATGCGCGTCACCACGGACGATTGCTGCTACTGTCAATATTATTGCTAGTGCCGGTGGCTGTCGCTAACGCCGTCCAACCATTGTTAATTGGACAGATTATTTCTCTGATTCGCAATGAACCAAGTACCTACGAGTTTTTTCGGAATCCTCCCTTTTTTCAGGGACTCTATATTTTGGAAGGATTGTTAATCGCAACGGTGACTATCCGACTGATATTTAGCGGCTATCAAGGATATTTGGTACAGAAAATCGGGCAACAAATTACAGCGGAAATTCGCCAAGATTTATTTAATCATGTTACATCCCTAGCGGTGCGCTTTTTTGACCGTACGCCTGTAGGTAAATTGATTACCAGACTCACCAGCGATGTGGAAGTTTTGGGAGATGTGTTTTCCACTGGGGCAATAGGCATTGTATCAGATTTGTTTTCGATGCTGGTGATTCTCGGTTTTATGTTTTCTATTCAGTGGCAACTCGCTTTGTTACTGTTGTTCATGCTTTTACCAGTATCAGGCTTAATTGTTTACTTTCAACACCGGTATCGTAAAGCTAATTATAAAGCTAGGGAAGAACTTTCGATATTAAATTCCCAACTGCAAGAAAATATTACTGGTATTAATGTAGTGCAATTATTCCGGCGGGAAAGATTTAACGCCGAGTTGTTTCGCAAGACAAACCGGGGTTACGTCAAAGAGGTAGATACAACCATTTTCTTTGATACCGCTGTTTCTGCAACACTAGAATGGGTGGCTTTGATCGCGATCGCTGCTGTTCTTTGGATCGGTGGTGGTTTACTTTTACAACAAAACTTGACTTTTGGAACTTTATCTGCATTCATATTATATGCAGAACGATTATTCCAACCGTTACAGCAGTTTGCAGAAAAATTCACGGTAATTCAAGCTGGATTCACTGCGATCGAACGTGTGAGTGATGTTTTAGATGAACCGATAGAAATACGCGATCGCGCAAATCCCAGACACCCGGTTTTAGAAGATTTTGAATTTGGATATATAGACGAGATTATTGATAATCTTAATTCCCCAAAAGATAAAGTTAAAGCGCGGGGAGAGATCCGCTTTGAACACGTTTGGTTTGCCTACAAAGATGATGATTATGTCATCAAAGACTTAGATTTTACCATTCATCCCGGTGAGAAAGTGGCATTAGTCGGCCCTACCGGCGCGGGGAAAAGTTCTATTATCCGACTTTTGTGCCGTCTCTACGAACCAACTCAAGGACGCATTCTCGTAGATGGTATAGACATCCGGGAATTACCTCAAGCTGAATTACGGCGTTACATGGCAGTGATTTTACAAGAAGGCTTTTTATTTGCTGGCGATGTCAAAAGTAACATCACCTTGGGAGACAGTTATACTTTCGGGGAAATTCAACAAGCAGCAGAGAAAACAAACATCGCCCAGTTTATCGAACAACTTCCCCAAGGCTATGATACCCAACTGCGAGAACGAGGTACAAATCTTTCTAGCGGTCAAAAACAACTTTTAGCCTTTGCGCGTGCAGCCATACGCAATCCGCAAGTTTTGGTTATGGATGAAGCAACGGCTAGCTTAGATGTGGGAACAGAAGCTTTAATTCAGGAGGCTTTAAACCAGTTGTTGTTAAGGCGCACCGCTATTATTATCGCTCACCGCCTGTCTACAGTTCGCAACGTGGATCGGATTTTCGTGCTGAAGCGTGGGGAATTAATAGAACAGGGAAGCCATGAACAATTAATGCAACAAGGCGGACTATACGCCACTTTGCACAATTTGCAAATGCTGGGAACGTCAGGGACTTCTAGTTAAGCGCAAACCCCATAGCATTTTTTGGCGTTGCTGATTCAGGATGTGAAAAGCTCACGCAAAGCCAAGCCAGCGCGTTGCTCTGGTTTCCACCAGTTGTAGCGACTGGCGCGCAAAGCCGCAAAGGTACAAAGAACAGTTTATAGGTTAATTCAGGAATGCCCATTTTTTGTAGGGACACAGCATTGCTGTGTCCCTACCAACGTATTTATAAAAGTGAATTGATATTAGCGATCGCCTAGCGTGTGCTTTTAGCGCACAGTTCCTCCTTGCTGAGGTTTACTTAATAAAAGTATTTTTTATTACATCAGGCACGAAAATAAACTCGTAGATTTTATATATAAGTATAAAAAATTTTACGTAAAAATTATATGCTTTTTTGAATTAAAAATTACAATCAAATTACTGACCGTTTTATACTGATTCCTTTCTTTTTAGGATTTCAGTGATACATATTGGCATAAATTAGCTGTATTCACGAATAATCGCTTATGAACTTTGACACCCTGAGTCAAACAAGAAACAAAAATCAAGGTATAAATTTATCACTTACTCCGATAACATATAGTGACTTGGTGGCTTCAACCAATAGTAGTGATTTCTCTGAATTAAACCTAAGCAACCGTAGCACTTTTAACAATGTAAGTAGTGATTCGATAATTGCCACTTCCACAACTACACCTAAACCAGATTTAGTCATCCAAAACGCTTCGGCTCCTACTTCGGCTGTGGCTGCAAGTACAATTCAACTGAACTACCAGGTGAAGAACCAAGGTAATGGTAGTGCTGGTTATAGTTACACGAAGTTTTATTTGTCTAAAGATGGAAGCATCAGCAGTGATGATGTCTTTCTAGATTACGATTTCGTCACCAGTATTGCGGGTTCTGGTGTCAGTTCCGAATCTTATTCACTTAGCCTTTCTAGCAGTATTGCTGTAGGTAAGTACTACCTACTGTTCCAAGCCGATGGCTATGGATATGTTGCAGAAAGCAATGAAACTAACAACGTTGTTGCTAAATCTATTTCCATTACTGCTGCACCTAAGCCAGATTTAGTTATCCAAAACGCTTCGGCTCCTACTTCGGCTGCGGCTGGAAGTACAATTCAACTGAGTTATCAGGTGAAGAATCAAGGTAATGGTAGTGCTGGTTATAATTACACGAAGTTTTATTTGTCTAAAGATGGAAGCATCAGCAGTGATGATGTCTTTCTAGATTACGATTTCGTCACCAGTATTGCGGGTTCTGGTGTCAGTTCCGAATCTTATTCACTTAGCCTTTCTAGCAGTATTGCTGTAGGTAAGTACTACCTACTGTTCCAAGCCGATGGCTATGGATATGTTGCAGAAAGCAATGAAACTAACAACGTTGTTGCTAAATCTATTTCCATTACTGCTGCACCTAAGCCAGATTTAGTTATCCAAAACGCTTCGGCTCCTACTTCGGCTGCGGCTGGAAGTACAATTCAACTGAGTTATCAGGTGAAGAATCAAGGTAATGGTAGTGCTGGTTATAATTACACGAAGTTTTATTTGTCTAAAGATGGAAGCATCAGCAGTGATGATGTCTTTCTAGATTACGATTTCGTCACCAGTATTGCGGGTTCTGGTGTCAGTTCCGAATCTTATTCACTTAGCCTTTCTAGCAGTATTGCTGTAGGTAAGTACTACCTACTGTTCCAAGCCGATGGCTATGGATATGTTGCAGAAAGCAATGAAACTAACAACGTTGTTGCTAAATCTATTTCCATTACTGCTCCTCCAAAGGGGTATAACTCCACCTCTGGCTATGGTTTAATAAATGCGGCAGCTGCGGTAGCTAAAGCTATTGGTCAAAATACCTTTGCTGATGTTCCTGATTTAGGTGGTAATGATTGGGGAGCCGACTTGGTAAAAGCCCCAGAAGTTTGGGCGAAGGGATACACTGGTCAAGGGATTATTGTAGCGGTGTTAGATACCGGAGTTGATTACAACCATGCCGACTTAAAGGCTAATATCTGGAAGAATAGCAAGGAAATTGCTGGCAACGGCAAAGATGATGATGGTAATGGTTATATAGATGATGTTTACGGCTGGAACTTTGATGGCAATAATAACAACACTCTAGATGTCCAGAGTCATGGTACTCATGTTGCTGGTACTATTGCAGGCGTGAAAAACAACTTCGGTGTCACTGGTATTGCTTATAATGCCAAGATTATGCCTGTAAAAGTTCTGAGCGATAGTGGTTCAGGTACGATTAGCGCGATCGCTAATGGTATTCGTTATGCAGCCAATAATGGAGCGCGTGTAATTAACCTCAGCCTCGGCGGTTCCTCCGGTAGTAGCGATTTACAATCAGCCATTCAATATGCTGCTAGCAAAGGAGCGATCGTTGTTATGGCAGCAGGTAATGATGGTGGTTCAGTACCAATCTTTCCTGCCCAGTATGCAACTCAGTGGGGTCTTGCCGTTGGAGCAGTTGATAAGTATAAGAACATGGCTTACTTCTCCAACCGTGCGGGAACGACTCCACTTGCTTACGTCACCGCCCCAGGAGTTGATGTTTACTCGACAATTCCAAACAATCAGTATGCATATTACAGTGGTACTTCAATGGCGACTCCCCACGTTGCGGGTGTAATTGCCTTGATGCTCAGTGCTAAGAGTAGTCTTACTGATGCCCAAGTGCGGCAAATAGTCACACAAACGGCTGGTAATAGTCTGCAAACGGCAATTTCAAGCTTAAGTGCAGGCTTGGCTACTGACAAGCAATCTATTAACTTTAGCTTTATTACCAGTTCTAACAATCAAACTAAAGCTGAAAGTTCTAGCTTGAGTACTAATTCTACCACTGAAAATTACGATGGGTTTGTGAATTCAAATCTCTGGTCAGAATTCTCACGCTACTACCAAAACTATCTTGCAAGCAACAGTATTAGTAACGACGCTGATACTGATGCTGAAAGTATAGTTACCAAGCGTAAGAAACTACTAGAGCAGTATCAGGAATGGTTGGTTAACTTCGGCTAAAGGCGAATGGCACGAAGATAAGCCCTGAAATAAATTACGTGGCTCAAAGCTTAAACCCGTTAAAACTGATATCTTGCACCATTCTCAACAAGAGCCAGAGGCTCTTATTCTCGTTACCAGGTTCAACCTGGTAACGAGGGTTTGGAGGCTCCGCCTCCTGGCTGTTGCGATTGGTGCAAGATATCAGTTAAAACGGGTTAAAAAGCCTAGCCAGTAAGCTAAAGCTTACTTGAGCTTTGAGCTGTGAAATTTATTTCTTGGCTCTTAACAAGCGCGCCATTCGGCTAAAGGCTGTCTAGAATAGCTGACGGGGCGACAAAAATAGCTATGATGCAGACATAATAAGCCTCATAGCCCTCTGTCCACGTTGATAATACTTGTTTTTATTGGGAGATAATCTCAATAAATTCCTCACTAATTCCCAACAATTGTCCTGAAAATTAACCCAAGTTTGACCATATAAGCCGATATAAAAACTGCTATGTCGTCGTTCAGTACGACCAGGTTCTTTAACACGACCAACATATTTCTGTACCCCTTTACGTTTAATTTGCTGTCCTTGAATCGTAGCAGAAGTGTAGGCGTTCGCTATCAATAAAATTAGACTAATTAATCGCTCACCGGACACATTTGTCTCCTCTAGATTATAACCACCACTCTTAAAATCGCGGAACATTTCCTCAAGATCAAATCGTTTTTTATAAGAGGCGATCGCCAACTCAATATTATCTATATTTGTTAAAATAAACCATGCATATAGCTGGAGCAATACCTAAAATTCTACGTTTCCATTTACAAGCAACGTTAAAGCTAAAAAAACCTTGAGTTTTTGTGACTTTTACTCCTTGCAAAAATAAAGAAACTCCCGGCAATAATCCCAGTTGTTTGAGTTCCAGCCAAATATCTTTTTCTACTTCTACGAAATGATTCTTTTTTAGTCGCAAACAGAAATACACGTTTCTCTCTCTAAGCCAATTAGCCAGTAAAACTATCGCAAAATTCTCTATCCCCTAACACACAGATTTTATAATTGTGAAAAAGTGGTAATACTTGAGAGAGAATTTTTTTCTGCTCATCAATATTACTATTACCTAACTTTGGTAATAAGGTAAAATATATCGGGAATGCTCTCTTGTCCCAAACAACACTAACCATAAAGAGATTTATCCGACTCCAATTTGTTCGATCCATTACTACATAAATGATTTTATCTCTCTCAAAATATGTTGATAACCAAGTTGTAACAATCGGGAACCAAACTTTTTCAATTGAGAGGTTTGGTAATGACAAAAATCTTTGTATTTTCTTTCTTCTGCTTTCAAATAAAATGGGAATAGGTGTCATCTGTAGCGAGGGTTTCTAAGCTAACTTTTTTAATGGATTGTAGGAGATTAATTAAAATTTGGAGCAACAAATATTCTGCAATACTTAGATTATTTTGCAAGTATGTTTGGTAAAATTTAGGTAGCATTTTCAACAAGTGGGTCTTCTTGACAAAGTTAGACCTACTTTTTTTACCATAAATTGCTACACTCTTTACCTCACAAGCTTTTCAGGGTACTTTGTCGCCCCGTCAGCTAGAATAGATTCCTATGAAAATATGGAGTAGGGAATAGTAGGGGCAATTCATGAATTGCCCCGAAGCGTGTACCTGATTCAAACGAAAAGCGCTATAGCTGCTAACCATTGTAGAGACGTTGCAATTGCTAGTCTCTACAGCAATAACCTGATTTTAAAACCTAATTACCTCACAGAAAATGCTTCGCTGAATCTGCGAGTTACTGGTTCAATAATAAAAGTCAAAATTGACTTTTTGCGCGTGACAATTTCACCAGTCGCCACCATACCGGGAGTGAATGTTACTTCTTTACCTCGCACCATGAGAGAGTGCTTATTCAGTTTAATTCTGGTGGGGAAAACTAAGCCTAATTCTTTATCAGCGATCGCGTTCGGACTAACTTGCACTACCTCACCTTCAACTGTACCAAATTCTTGGAAGGGGAAGGTAGCCATTTTGATTTTTGCTTTCATTCCTTCGCGAATAAAACCAATATCGCGATTCAGAACTTTTACTTCTAAAAGTAGTTCTTCTCCATCCGGTAAAATTGACAGCAATTCTTCACCAGCTTGTACGGGGCCTTTGGTGGCTTTGACTCGATAAATTGTGCCAGAAAACGGAGCCTGAATAGTTTCTAATTCGCGTTGTTTTTGTGCCTGATCTAGCTGACCTTGAACGGTGGTTAGTTCTTCTTTGCGCTTATTAATTTGGGTTAAAATTTCACTGAGGCGTTCTGATTCTATACGTTGCGCTTGGGTTTTAGCTGCTTGATAGGCTGCTTGTGCTTGGAGAATTTCTTGCTTTTGGGCATCAATATCTTTTTCTAGGGATATAACTTTATCTTGTGATTCTGTTATCTTATTTTGAGAATTGGTAACTTCATCGTTTGCTCTGGTAATTTCCGCATTAGCACGGTTGAGCCTATCTTGCGCGTCTAGGTAATCAAGTCGCGGTATCGCACCAGAACCAGTGAGAGTGCGGAGACTTTGTTCTCTTTTTTGAGCGATCGCTAAATTACTTACTACTTTTTCCTGGAGTTTTTCGGAGTTGACAAGGTTAGTTTTAGCGTTAGCAAGGCTAGTTTTGGCATTAGCTAAATTATCTTGCAACCGAGTTAGACGAACTTTTGCTTGTTCAATTAATGCTGCTTGACGATTTGCTTCCGCTTCCGCACCGGCTTGACGCGCTTTATAATCTTGTAGACGCGAGTTTAAAAGTTCATCTTGCAGTAGTGTACCAGTAGTTTTAGCTCCCGTACGTTCTGCATCCAAACGCCGTAAATCTTGTTGAATCAAATTTGCAGATTTTGCCAAGCGTCCAACATCAGCTTGTTGTAAATCTGGATCGCGTTCAATTATTGCTTGACCTTTAGTAACGCGATCGCCTTCTTTTACTCTCACCGCTAAAATTGAGCCATTACCCAGAGACGTTACAGGTCTTACCTGGGTAGAAGCGATTAACTCTCCTTGTGCTGTCGCCACTTCATCCACTTGCGAAAAATTCGCCCAGCCAATAGCCCCAAATATAACTACACTAATAGTTCCTGCTAATAATCTCGTGTAAAGTGGCGGTAATTCCTGCACCGCCTTACCCAATTCATAGGAAAGTTGTTCATCTGGTTTAGCAAATCTTTGTTTTGTTTGACGCGCTTGTGCAGCATTTGCAAATAAGGAATTTCTCATATTTTCAAGAGTTAGGAGTTAGGAGTTAGGAGTTGGGAGTTGGGAGGCGCGGAGTTAGGAGTTAGGAGTGAAGAGTTAGGAGTTGTAGAGACGCTTCAAACAGATCGTCTCTACAAAAAGTTAGGAGTTGGGAGTTGGAAAGTTATTTATAACTCCTAACTCTTCACTCATAACTCCTAACTCCGCGCCTCCTAACTCTTAACTCCTAACTCACACTGCTAAATAGCGGCGTAAGAAATTTTCCAGTGTTTCTAATTTAAAACCAAAAATCGCTTCTAAGTTGGCGATTTCTTCAGTTGTACAAAAAAATTCATTCGCCAGCAATGTGCGGAAGGTTCCCAAGTTTTTTTGTCCTTGAGGATTAAAAAAACCTAATGCACTACGTAACCCATCAATCATAAATAGTGGCGGGTTAATTATTACTGGCTCTTTGTTAAAGATGCGACTAAAAATTCGCGGAATATCCTCTCGTTGTAAAATTTCTGGCCCTCCAACTGGTAATATTTGATTGTGAGCGGCTGAAATTTTCACAGAATCAACTATCATTTTTGCTAAGTCATCTGTACTCACAATCGAACTTCGGTTTTTGGGGTCGCCTATAAGCAGATATACCCCCGTTTCCCGAAACCTTTCTGCTAATGACAGCAAGTTAGATGCTAATCCAGCCGGACGTAAAATAGTGTAATTTAAGCCACTACTTTGCAAATATTGTTCTACTGCTCGTTTAGCCTTGAAAACTGGAGCATCTTCATAGCCTCGATCAGCTCCTAACACAGAAATAAATACAAAGTGTCGTACTCCATTAGCTTTAGCCTGGTCAATAAGTTCTATATTGGCGCGGTAGTCCAAAGCTAATGGATCTCCATCAGAACCGTGAGTGCTAATGATATACTGAGCGCCTAGACAAGCTTTTTGGATATCTTTTTCTTGACGTAGATCGCCAATAAAGATTTCAGCACCTCGATGTTCTAACTCACCATAGCGCGAAGTAAGGCGGACAAATGCCCGAACTGGGATTTCTTCTTGG
This sequence comes from Nostocaceae cyanobacterium, assembly GCA_051861145.1. Classification (GTDB taxonomy): domain Bacteria; phylum Cyanobacteriota; class Cyanobacteriia; order Cyanobacteriales; family Nostocaceae; genus JBHYDF01. The sequence goes on along the minus strand of JBHYDF010000037.1, from coordinate 4,675 downwards.
CGTAGGAGTCGCACGACGCGACGACCAATTCCTCCTGTTGCTCCTGTGACCAAATACATAGATATTTTGGATTTTGGATTTTGGATTTTGGATTAGTCATTTGTCATTTGTCATTTGTCATTTGTCAAGAGTCAATAGTTGATTGTTCATAGTTCATGGTTCATGGCTGATAACCATTAACCATTAACCATTAACCATTAACCATTAACCATTAACCAATGACCAATGACTAAATTTTAAAATTCCAGAATCACAGGCGCATGGTCACTGGGTTGGGTTAATTTTCTGGGAATTATATCAATAGTGCAGCTTTTCGCACGCTCATACAAGCTGGAGGTGAGGTAGTGATGGTCTATTCGCCATCCCAAGTTGCGGCGAAAGGATGCGGCGCGATAGTCCCACCAACTGTAATATCCTCCTTCAGTGGTAAATTTACGAAAAGCATCAGCAAATCCCAATGCAAGAATTTCTCGTAAAGCTTGGCGCTCTAGCTCAGATGCCATAATGTGATTTTCAGCATCTACTTTCTCGTGAATATCCTTAGCTTCTAGGGTAATGTTGAAGTCACCGCACACACAAATATCAGGTGTAGACGCCAAAAGAACTCGTAAATATTCCCCTAGTATATTTAACCAGCGCAATTTGTATTCGTATTTCTCGCTACCTACAGCAGAACCGTTAGGTACGTAAAGATTGACAATACGAACGCTATTAATTACACCCGTAATTACCCGCTTTTGCTCATCCCATTCTGGCGGTAAATTTGGCATAACTGCTGTAAATCCAGTATTTACATCCTGCAACGGTTGCAGACTGAGAATAGCAACTCCATTGTAAGATTTTTGTCCAGATAAATATAAGTGATAGCCTAATTGCTCAAAAGGCGATCGCGGAAAGTTTTCATCCACGACTTTGGTTTCTTGCATACACAGTACATCAACTGGGTTTTCAACCAACCAATCAACAACGTGTTGCAAACGAGTACGAATCGAGTTGACATTCCAAGTAGCAATTTTCATTAGTCATTAGTCATTAGTCATTAGTCATTAGTCATTAGTCATTAGTTAGTTGTTCATGGTTCATAGTTCATAGTTCATGGCTATTAACTATTAACCATTAACCATTAACTACTCCCCAAAATTTCTCATTTAGTAGTTTTCGCTACAAAACTTTTCATTATCTATGATCCCCAAGATAGATGCAAGCATAGCGCGACAAACCTTAATTTAAATATTGTAGTTGCTTGATGGCTATTGCTCATCCTCTGGAATAGCGTGGTGTCTATTCCAGGTTCGGTTAACCGGAATTGCGCTCTTAGGAGTTATTCAGGTTAATGTAAATCTCAGATGAAGACGGGTAAGTACAAATGCTCTACCCAACTAATCTAAGTCCACTTTTTGGGACTTTATCATTTGCTGAACCATAACAACGTATGAAAATCGCTCAAGTAGCCCCCTTGTGGGAACGAGTTCCGCCTCCTACCTATGGAGGAATTGAACTAGTAGTGAGTCGCTTGACAGATGAATTAGTTCGTCGTGGTCATGAGGTCACTTTGTTCGCCTCTGGGGATTCCCAAACGCTGGCTAGGCTAGAAGCAGTTTATCCGCGTGCATTACGCTTAGATCCAAATGTCAAAGAGTATGCAGTGTATGAAATGCTGGAACTCAGCCAAGTATACCAACGTGCTGCGGAATTTGACTTGATTCATTCCCATGTAGGGATTTCGGCGTTACCTTTGGCGAGTTTTGTGCCAACACCAACAGTGCATACCCTGCACAGTAACTTTACAATAGACAACCAGCACGCATATTCTTACCACCACAAGCAACCATACGTCAGCATTAGTGACGCGCAGAGACAAGTAGACCTGAACTACGTTGGTACCGTTTACAACGGGATTTGTACAGAAGATTATCCTTTTGTAGCTAAACCAGAAGATCCACCATATTTGGCATTTTTAGGACGCTTTTCTCCGGAAAAAGGCCCGCATCGTGCGATCGCGATCGCTAAACAAACGGGTTGGCGTTTAAAAATGGCCGGAAAAGTCGATGTAGTAGATAATAAGTTTTTTGAACAAGAAATTGCCCCTCATATTGATGGTAAGCAAATTCAATACCTCGGAGAAATTAACCACGCCGAAAAAGCTGAATTGCTTGGCAATGCTGCAATGACTCTCTTCCCGATCAGTTGGCAAGAACCTTTTGGTCTAGTGATGATTGAATCAATGGCTACTGGTACACCAGTAATTGCCATGAATTTCGGTTCAGTACCGGAGGTGGTTACTAAAGGAGTGACAGGTTTTATCTGTCAAAGTTATGATGAAATGGCGGCGATGATTCCAAGAACTTTGGAACTGAACCGTAAAAACTGTCGGGAACATGTAGAAAACAAATTTAGTGTTACCCAAATGGTCAATGGGTATGAAAACGTTTATGACCAAATTATCAAAGACCGCATTGATTTAAATGGGCGGATTCATTCTGCAAAAATCCTGTTTTAAACAACTGTTTTTTTAGTGCATCTTAAAATCAACTACTTTTTTAAAGGAGGACATAAATATGAGCATGGGAAGCAACGATTGTCCTTGTTGCGGTGGTTCTCTCCTGCGTCATGTCCGTCATGGTGAAGTTTACTGGTTTTGCAAGACCTGCTGGCAAGAAGTACCCCTGTTAACTGTTAGCCGTCTGTCTGGTGTGTTGGAAGGAAGAAATACAGGCGTCGTTTCCCAGCAAACAGTAAATTCCTAGGCTTTTTCAATTTAAGACAGATTCTCTGGTGAGAAGTTCCCGAAAAAACCGAAAAAATTTAATTTGTTTTTGACGATAGTCGCCGGACTGGGGAAACCTAGCCCGGCGCTACTTTATCTGTACAAATTCAACCCTGAATAGAGAGGGAGAAAACACAGAGAGGATGAGAGATGACAAAAAATTATGGTGTATGACGGTACAATTGCTAAATTGTTACTCGTTTACGGTAAATAAATTTCGTATTTTAGATTTTGAATAGAATTAAACCTATCTATTCATCTCAAATCTAAAATTCCAAATCCAAAATCAAGATGGCAGACCTTACCCCTAATTCTAGTTTTAGCTTGACGCTTCGCTTAGAGATTCCCAACCGGATTGGGATGTTGGCTAACGTAACTAAGGCGATCGCCACCACTGGCGGTAATCTTGGTCAAATTGATTTAATAGAGCAAACAAGGGCTATTTCCATTCGCGATCTCACGGTTGATGCTGCTAGTACCGAACACGCTGAGGCTATTGTACAAGCAGTAAAGGCTTTGTCAGATATTAAACTGCTAAATGTCTATGACCGCACTTTTGATTTGCATCGCGGTGGCAAAATTAGCATTACCAGCAGAATTCACCTCAAAAGTGTGTCTGACTTAGCAATGGCTTACACACCAGGTGTCGGGCGGATTTGTAATGCGATCGCTCAAAATCCTGATGAAGTTTATAATTTAACTATTAAACAAAACACAGTCGCTATTGTTACTGATGGTAGTGCGGTTTTGGGTTTGGGAAATTTGGGGCCAGGGGCTGCCTTACCCGTTATGGAAGGCAAAGCAATGCTTTTCAAAGAATTCGCAGGCATCGATGCTTTCCCCATCTGCGTTGCATCCCAAGATACAGATGAAATTGTCCGTACAGTAAAAAATATTGCTCCTGTGTTCGGGGGTGTAAATTTAGAGGATATTGCTGCTCCTCGCTGCTTTGAAATAGAACAGAGACTACGACGAGAATTAGATATCCCCGTTTTTCATGATGACCAACATGGTACAGCCATTGTCACCTTAGCTGCACTATTCAACGCCCTGAAACTGGTGCATAAGTCAATGGAAGAAATCCGCATCGTCATAAACGGTGCTGGGGCGGCGGGAATTGCGATCGCTCGATTACTGCATAAAGCAGGGGCGGAAAAAATTTGGATGTGCGACTCTAAAGGTATTCTCTCAACCAGTCGTACCGACCTGACCGACGAAAAACGCGAATTTGCCGTTAAAGCCCAAGGTACTCTCGCCGGTGCAATGAAAGGGGCAGATGTATTTATTGGCGTCAGCGTACCCGGAGTAGTGACACCGGAAATGGTACGTTCAATGGCGAAAGACCCAATTGTATTTGCAATGGCAAATCCAATCCCGGAAATTCAGCCTGAATTAGTAAACAAAGATGTTGCCGTTATGGCTACCGGTCGTAGTGATTACCCGAATCAAATTAATAACGTTCTGGCATTTCCTGGGGTATTTCGTGGTGCTTTAGATTGTCGGGCAGAGACAATTACTACTTCAATGTACTTAGAAGCAGCAAGCGCGATCGCTTCTCTAGTCAAACCATCAGACTTGAACAGGGAACATATCATTCCTTCTGTATTTGATGAACGAGTCGCCACCGCTGTTGCTGCTGCTGTGCAACGTGCAGCGCGTCAGGATGGTATTGCTCGTAACTAGGGGCTAAGGCATTGGGCATTGGGCATTGGGCATTGGGCATGGGGCATTGGGCATCGGGCATGGGGCATTGGGCATGGGGCATTGGGCATGGGGCATTGGGCATCGGGCATTGGGCATTGGGCATCGGGCATCGGGCATTGGGCATCGGGCATGGGGCATTGGGCATCGGGCATCGGGCATTGGGCATCGGGTATGGGGAATGGGGAAAAATCCAATGACTAATGA
>JBHYDF010000036.1:0-52634 GCA_051861145.1 Nostocaceae cyanobacterium | reverse complement strand
AGACTTTGCGTCCCTGTGCAACCTGCTTGTTGAGATTGGTGCAAGATGTCAGTTTTAATGGGTTTGTCCCAGACGTGCTATGGCACGTCTCTACATAGCCTGAAATTTATTTCAAGGCTGATTGCAAAATTGGGATGCTCCCAAAGATACTGTCTTGCAGGGTGCATACTGCCTAGCAAGGGAGAGGCAAAATGAGACTACAATTTTTAAAGTTTCTAACAATTTTTTTGCTGACTTTAACAGTACTTTCTCCAGAGCTAGCGGTATTGAGCATTGTTTGGGAGCAACATATGCAGCTAGTAGAAACACAGCATTTAGTTTGTGAAGTTAATCCAAGTCATACTGGTGAATCTAACATTATTTCGATACAAGAAACTAACACATTATTTCTCCAACTAAAATGTACAAAATATGCTCAAGAGACGGCTGACATCAAAATATTTGATGTGAAATTTTTACAGAAGCTTCTAACCCATGCTCAAGTATATAAAGTAGTCGATTTTTTGAAGTGGTTTTTTGTTTTCTTCCCGATTTTTCTGGGAATATTAGCTTTTTTGTATGACAGATATATTGTTTATCGCGCTACAGTTTTCCAACAAAAAATTGATATGCTGGAGAGGCTCTGGCAGGAAAGTATAGAGCAGTAAGTAATAGGATTTTATATTTGAGATTTTGGATTACCAAAGGCTTGTGAAAATACAGTGATAAAAAGCCATATGTAGCAAATTTTTTCCAATTTGTAGAAATTAAAAGCAAAAATGATAATGACAGAAGAACGCCAAAATCAGTATTTTGATTTGATTGACGAATTACTCAAATGTCCAAATGGTCAAGAACCAGAAATTTTGGAAGCGCATCCAGAGTTAATTGATGCTGGCTTAATACAAACAATGGTACAAGTAGCAACAATATTCGCACATGAAGGTAATGAGGATGGAGCAAGCTTTTTAATTCATGTTGCTCGTGAATTAGCTAAGCAATTAGGATTATATCCTGAAGTTCCAGATAATCCAGATAAGGAGTAAAAATGCTATTGACTGCAACCGACGCAGGACAAATCGCTTTAGAATTCCTGATGGCTGAGTGGAACATCTCAGATGAAGATAGAGAGTGGTTTGTGATTGCTAAATCTCGTCTAATAGGTCAGAGTTGGTACATTGTAGAATTGGCTGTAGAAGGATTTCCCGATAGGTGGTACATCCAAGTATATGACACGGCAGAGTGTGACCCTAACTATACATTTATCTCACCAACTCGGGGTTCAGAAGGATATACTGACCTTGGAGATTTACCAAATTTAGTAGCAGAGGTTTTAGTATCAGAACGCAATGTTCGCTAAGGAAATAGGGAGTAGGGATAGCCCCAGGTTTTAACCTGGGTAGGGAGTGGGGAATAGGGAATGAAGAAGAAAGAGTTAATATTTTGAAATTCTTAAACACAGATTATTCATCTGTGTTCATCTGTGTTTATCTGTGGTTTAATATCATTAGTTATTGCGTATTTATTAAAAATTATATTTACGTATATCAGGTTTTTGCTATTAAGCAACATCCTAACTATTTCGCATGGTAAAAATATAAAAAATATAAAAAAAAATATGATTTAGTCATAATTGAATAACAAAATATGCTATATTATATAATGTGATAAAGCCGACATAAATAATTTTAGTTTTGTCATGATTAGTGAGGATATCTTGGCAAAAGAGTTTTTGAGGGTCGTCCAAAAATATTACCCAAAAGCGGGGGAATTGCTTGATGGCTGTTATGTGAAAGTCATCACCAATTACTGGGGACGGCCTCCGAAAAGATTAAGGTACATAGGGATTTATTGCTCTGAAGAAATAATGCCCCATGTACAAGCTCAAAAAGAAATTCTCAGAGAAGTTGCAGAAAACATGGGGCTAGTTCAGGTAGTATTCCTGAATGCCTCGCGACTGGTACGCGATCCGTTATCGAAAATCAAGCAAGCCGATCCGCGTTTGTGGTTAGATTTGCAATGGATCGCGACGTAAAAATAAAGTGGAATTATATGTAAAGGGATTGGTTAGTAATTAATAATTAATGGTTAATAGTTAATAGCCATGAACCATTAACCATTAACCATGAACAACTAACAAATCTTGTAGAAAGAAAGGGCTTGTATTATGAAGAAACCCTTCCTGCATCCGGATGATATGCCACCGACTGAGGTGACGCGAGAGGATAGAATGCTACATGCGGAACTAGAACATTCTATTGGCGCGTGCTTTTTTCAGACGTGCGATCGCATTACTCAAGCATTGCTGTCTAGTTGTCAGTGGTATCTCACAGTGGATGCTAGTAGCCTAATGCTAATAATTGACTGTCCCGACATAGTAACTTATTGGCATATCGTCAACAATATTCCTCAAATAGGAAGTAAGCTAGAACAGTTTTCTAGTGACGCTAAAATCCGCGTTAATCCTCCATTTGGCAAAGGAATGCCATTTGAAATTAGCGTCAATGAAATTTCAGCTTATCGAGATTGGCTGTAAAACGATTTTGGATTTTAGATTTTAGATTTTGGTAGTTATTTTAGGGGTTCAAGGTGCAAATGTAAAATAAAACTGTATAAATAGGAGGTTGCTGATTCAAGTATGAATTATATTTTGAGTCTCACGCAAAGACGCAAAGGCGCAAAGATTTTCTTGGCGTCTTCGCACGCCAGTCGCTACAACGGGGGAAACCCCCCTTCGGGTTCACCCTTCGGGTTCGCCAGTCGCCTGCGGAGGGAGACCCTCCTTCAGCGCTGGTCTCACCAGTTGCCAGGGCGCGGGAAACCCGCCTACAGCACTGGTTCACCGCAACGCGCTGGCTTGTCTTTGCGTGAGCTTTTCATATCTAAAATCAAAAATTAATTGATAACTTGGCTAGATTTTGTTTCAGATAATCATACCAAGTTTCTAGCCCAGTTCCAGTTAATGCAGAAACCTGAAAAATTTGAATATGAGGATTCACTTGCTGGGCGTATTCTATGCATTTTTGTACATCAAATTGTACATAAGGCAGCAAATCAATTTTAGTGAGAATCATTATCTCACTAGCACGAAAAATATGGGGGTATTTTATTGGCTTATCTTCTCCTTCGGTGACAGAAAGAATCACAACTTTTGCTTGTTCTCCCAAATCAAATAAAGCCGGACAAACAAGATTACCAACATTCTCAATCATCACCACCGAATTGAGTGGCGGGTTTAGTTTTTGCAACCCCTTGTCTAGCATTGCTGCATCAAGATGACAGCCTGTTCCTGTGTTGATTTGCACAACATTACAGCCTGTCTCTTGAATTTTTTTCGCATCGTTAATAGTTTCTTGGTCGCCTTCAATTACACTGAGATGTAACTTATGCTTTAAATCATTGAGAGTGCGAGTTAAAAGAGTGGTTTTTCCTGCGCCCGGAGAACTCATGAGATTTAAGGCGAGGATATTTCGACCTTTAAACCATCCGCGATTTTGGGCTGCTATCAAATTATTTTTTGCCAAAATATCCTGTTCTAAGGATATAGTTGTGTTATGTATTTTGGCATGAATTTGAGATGTGTTTTCGTGCTGATGTTCGTGACTATGGGAATGGGTAATGACAGTGCCATCTGGTAAAGTATGAGTATGATAGTGATGGTTATCACTTACCTCTACTGTACCCGTTTCTAAATTCACAATTTTAGCGTTAGCATCATCTGAACAACCACAAGTTACACACATACTTCCTCTATTTCTATTTCTTTTATTTTCAGTTCTTCACCAGCTATTAAATCTATTTGCATACTGCCACATTTACATTTAGCAAATGACTGTTCTAAAGGAATTTCTGCACCGCATTGGCGGCATTTTCCTAATCCTGGAATTTCTAAAATTTCTAATTTTGCGCCTGCTAAAACTGTATCTTGAGAACAGACATCAAAACAAAATTTGATGGCATCAGGCATAATTGCTGAAAGCTTGCCTATTTCTAATAATACTCGCCGCACTTTTGAATCTTTGGCGTGTTCAGATACAATTGCAACAATATTTTGAGTAATTCCTAGTTCGTGCATAAAATAGATTAAAATTTAAACGCAGAGTAACGCGGAGGAAAACGCAGAGGTACGCGGAGTTTTAAGCGAGGAAATTGAGGAATTTATTCATATATCTTATCTGTGTCTATCTGTGTCCATCTGTGGTTTATTTTTAATAACATATTCATTATTATTGTCTAATATGTAATTAGGCTAATTCAACTTAACAAATTCGTGGTAATTGGTCGCCGACAAGCATATCAACAATGCGTTCAGCACCGAAAAGAGTTTTTAATAAAACAACGCCAGAAGGAGAAGAAATAACTTCGCCGATAATACAAGCATCTTTTCCGGCTGGATGGGACTTCATCGCTGATAAAACACTATCAGCATTCTCACCTGCTACGACTACTAATAATTTACCTTCATTTGCTAAATACAATGGATCTAAACCCAAAATTTCGCAAACACCTTTAACTTCTTCTCGAATTGGGATAGACTGCTCATCAAGGCGAATTCCTAACTGAGAACTAAGGGCAAATTCATTTAAGATTGTAGCTAAGCCACCGCGTGTTGCATCCCGCATCGCATGAATTTCGGGACAAACATCAAGTATACTTTCTACTAAACTATCTAACGCTTGACAGTCACTTTCTATATTAGTTTCTAATGCTAATTCTCCACGGGCAATTAAAATTGCTGTGCCATGATTACCTACTTCACCATTAATAATTACCACATCTCCTGGTAGAATATTCTGGGCAGAAATGGAAACTCCTGCACGAATTACCCCAATACCAGCAGTATTAATAAATAATTTATCGGCTGCACCACGATGGACAACTTTTGTGTCACCAGTGACAATTTGTACACCAGCTTTTTTTGCAGCAGCTTGCATACTTGTAGCGACGCGCCGCAATGTTTCTATTGGCAATCCTTCTTCTAAAATTACGCTACAGGTAAGATATAAAGGCTTAGCACCACTCACCACTAAATCATTAATAGTACCATTAACAGCTAATTCTCCTATATCACCACCAGGGAAAAATAAAGGATCTACAACATAAGAATCTGTAGTAAAAGCGAGTTTGTCTCCCTGTTGCATAAGACTCGCTAAATTGAAAGTTGCTTGGTCTTCTAATTGTGCGAGAATCGGATTATTAAAATTACTGACAAATATATCATCGATTAAATCACGCATGGCTTTACCACCACTACCATGCGCGAGGTTAATATGAGTATCGCGGATTTTGCCACGGCGACGGCGGAGTTGTTCAATATTTTGAAAAAGAGGATTTTGTGAAGAAATATTCATATTAATTATGCTGCTGTATATCCGCCATCGACAAATAAAACAGAACCAGTAATATAAGAAGATGCATCTGAAGCTAAGAAAACTATAGTTATAGGGTGCGTCATACTAACGCACCACACAATTGACTCATGACTTATTTTTGTTCTGGTAATGCTAAACGTGCGCCTAAAACAATCAAAACACTACCACTAAACCATCGCTGAAAACGTCTCCAACTTGAATTATTTTGTAACCAATTACCTAAATAACTAGTTAACAACGCCACTGCTACAAGCCAAACAATAGCCATTGTCACAAAAATTAATCCTAAAATGAATATTTGCAAAGCAATTCTACCTTGAGTTGAGTCCACAAACTGTGGTAAAAAAGCTAGAAAAAAAAGCGCAAGCTTGGGATTAAGTACACTTGAAAGCACTCCTTGAGAAAAGGTAGTTTTTAAGCTAATTTTCTGCGAAGTACGAAGCGTATTTTGCCTCTCATGGTTAAGAATAGTACGAATTCCCAAGTAAATTAAGTAAGTAGCCCCAGCATATTTGATGATATTGTAGGCTACAGCTGAAGTCATCAATAAGGCTGAAAGCCCAATAGTAGCCGCTAATATATGCACTAGGACGCCAACACAAACTCCTACGGCGGAAACAACACCAGCAACCTTTCCTTGTCCTATACTACGGGCAATGACGTATAGCATATCTGGACCAGGGGTGATAATTAAGATAATAGCAGCTATGCAGAAAAGGGTTAGGTTAGAAATATTCAGCATAATTTGCCACTAAATTTATAGACCTATTCAATAATAAGTCTTATTCAGGTGGATAGGCTTGCAAATTAAACTCCATCAAATCAACTCAATTTATACACCTTTCTCAACATGCCGACCACTATGTTTATCAGAATGTAACATACCTCCCACAGCCCAATTTTCTCGTTCAAATTCATCAATATGAATTGTTATCCACTCTGGCTTACTACCCAAAGTAGCAACAAGAGTATCAGTCAGCGCCTTCACCAATTGCCGTTTCTTTTCAATCGAGTGACCTTTAGCAATTTGCACAGTAACAAAAGGCATAATAACTTCTCCAAATTTATCTTTTCTTTTTTTCCTTTGCGTCTTTTGTTGTTCTTTAAAAAAATATAAGAATATTTTTTCTCACGCAGAGGCAAGAGAGGCGCAGAGTTGAGTATTAAGAGAATTGTTAGGCTTTAACTCTTTTTTTCTCGGATACAGTTCTCTTTAAAGCTTGAGAAAAGCGACCATATTTGTAATAAGCTGCACAAGCACCTTCAGAAGACACCATACAAGTTCCAATTGGTGTTTCAGGAGTGCAAGCTGTACCGAATACTTTACATTGCCAAGGTTTCAAAACTCCTTTGAGAATTTCTCCACATTTACAAGCTTTATGATCAGGAACTTTACGATTTGGAATAGAAAATTTTAATTCTGCATCAAATTGAGCATAGTCAGAACTAATTTTTAACCCCGAATAAGGTATTTCACCCAAACCGCGCCAATCAAAATTGTCTCGCACTTCAAAAACTTTATTCATGGCAGCAAGTGCGAGTTTATTTCCTTCTTTATCTACCAATCTATTATATTGATTCTCAACTTCACAACGATTATCTACTAATTGCCGTAACAGCATCCAAATTGATTGGAAAATATCTAAAGGTTCAAATCCAGAAATAACAATTGGTTTGCGATATTGTTGGGAAATAAATTGATAAGGGTCAGTACCAATTACCATACTGACATGACCGGGACCGATAAATCCATCCAGTTGCAAGTCGGGGTTATCTAACAGTGCTTGCAAAGCAGGAATCACCAAGACGTGATTGCAAAACATGCTGAAATTATTCAGATTTTCTGCCGCTGCATGTAAGATGGTGAAAGCGGTACTGGGGGCTGTGGTTTCAAAACCCAAAGCAAAAAATACAACTTCTTTGTTAGGGTTGTCTTTGGCAATTTGCAGACTATCTAGAGGAGAGTAAACCATGCGGATGTCTGCACCTTGCGCCTTTGCTTGTAGTAAGCTAGTTTGAGAACCGGGAACCCGCATCGCATCGCCAAAAGTTGCAAAGATGACATTGGGATTTTGGGCGATCGTGATCGCATCATCTAATCTTCCTTTTGGCATTACGCACACCGGACAACCAGGCCCGTGAATTAATTCTATATTTTTGGGTAGAACTTCTTCAATGCCATATTTAAAAATAGAATGGGTATGACCGCCGCATACTTCGATTATTTTGATATGCTTTCCTAGCAAATAAGATAATTTTTCTATTTGCCATAGTAACGCCTCAGCTTTATCAGGATCGCGGAATTCATCAATGTATTTCATAGTAATGTTACTTGTTTATCGTTCATGACTCATGGCTATTAACTATTAACCATTAACTATTAACCATTAACTATTAACCACTTCTGCAATTTCTTGCAATAGCTGTAATGTTTCCAATGCTTCTTTTTCATTAATTCGATTCATGGCAAAGCCAACATGAACCAGCACCCAATCTCCTACACACGATTCGGGAGGATGTTCTTCGTCTACAATACAAGCAATATTAATTTGACGCTTTACACCACCAACGTTAACAGTAGCTAATTTGTGATTAGCATTGGTTATTTCTATAATTTGACCGGGAACTCCTAAACACATTTTTATTTTCCTAATTTAGGATAAATTAACCACAGAGGAGTGAGGGGATGAGAGAAAAATTATTTACTATTTATTACTGACTCTTTACTGATGAATTGGGCGGCTGCTATTACAGCTTGTCCAAGTGATAATCCACCATCATTTGCTGGCACTAAGCTGTGAGTTAATACATTTATTCCCAATGTTTCTAAGTGCCTACTAATTTGTTGTAACAAGATACAATTTTGAAAAACTCCTCCTGTTAATACAACATAATTTATAAGATTTTCTTGACAAAGATACTCAACCATGTTGACAATGGCTTTAGCTAACCCGATGTGAAATTTAGCAGCTATTATTGGCTGAGGAATCTGCTGTTGTAAGTCATCAAGCAAGTATTTCCATATTGGGCGCGGGTCTATACAATAAATATTATCCAAAATGCCAATATGAAAAGAATAGCTTAGCTTTTCTTCATTATTATTTAAGCTATTTGCATCAACTAAAGCTTCCATTTCAATCGCTGCTTGTCCTTCATAACTACATTTTTCTCGGCAAATACCGATAGCAGCAGCTACGGCGTCAAACAAGCGTCCTACAGAAGAAGCTAAGGGAGAGTTAATATTTTTTGCTACAAGCTGATTGAGTATATTTAGCGGTTTATTTTCAAGAAATTTGATGATTTCTAAATCACCATATTGATTTTTTAAATCCTTCCATGGAAAAGCTGATGTCAATTGAGCATAGGTATTACGCCAAGGTTCTTGAATTGCTTTTTCTCCCCCTATCATTGCCATTGGTTTCAATGTTGCTAAACGCTGAAATTGGTGATAATCTGCTAACAGAAATTCTCCGCCCCAAAGAGTACCGTCTTCCCCATAACCTAAGCCATCTAAAGCGATACCCAATACAGGCGGTGAATCTAAAGGAATACCATTTTCTGCCATGCAAGCGGCAATATGGGCGTGATGATGCTGAATTTGGTAAAGGTGAATTTGATTAGCGACTGCTAATTCTTTTCCAAATTTTGTTGATAGATATTCGGGGTGTTTGTCGATGGCGATCGCTTCTGGTTTATGCTCAAATAAATTTAAATATAAATTCAGTGTCTCTTGATAGCTACTCCAAGTAGCAGCATTTTCTAAATCTCCCAAATGCTGAGATAAAATTGCTTGTCCATTTCGCAATAAACAAAAAGTATTTTTTAACTCACCACCCATTGCTAAAAGTGGCGGAACTTTGTCAAATCCAGATGGTAAATTGATAGGTGCTGGTGCGTATCCTCTAGCACGGCGAATCATTTGCACTTTATCGTCAACCACCCGCACCACTGAATCATCTACCCGGTTGACAATATCTCGATTATGTAAAAGAAAATAATCAGCTATTTTCCCTAATTTATCTCGCGCTTCATCGTTATCAATACATTGTGGTTCATCAGAAATATTACCACTAGTGAAAACAATTGGACGATTCATCCGCTTGAGAATTAAGTGGTGTAAAGGTGTATAGGGTAGCATAAAGCCGAGAGTATTTTGCCCCAATACTACCGATGGAGAGATGTGATTTTGGATTTTGGATTTTAGATTTTGGATTACTACTTCTCGTGTCCCCACTCCCCACTCCCCATTCCCTACTCCCCTCTTTATCAACACAATAGGCGCGGCGGGACTTTCCAATAATTCTCTTTCCTTAGCATTGAGGATGCAGTATTTTTCAATTACCTCAATATCCCGCGCCATCAAAGCAAAAGGTTTATGATATCGCTGCTTGCGCTGGCGTAATTTTTGAACAGCAATTTCATTCGTTGCATCGCAAGCTAGATGTATTCCACCTATACCTTTAATGGCAACAATTTCACCTTTTTGTAATAAAGTACAAACAGCATCGACATCATCCAACATAGAAAACATCGAAGCTGTAATTGGTTTATTATCAGCACGTTCTAAAGTTACTTTAGGCCCGCAAATATGGCAAGCTATTGGTTGGGCATGAAAGCGGCGATTTTCAACGTTGTTATATTCATTCTCACATTCCGGACACATAGCGAAAATAGCCATGCTAGTATTGCAACGGTCATAAGGAATAGCACGAATAATACTTAGGCGAGGACCACAATGCGTACAGTTAGTAAAGGGATAGCGATACCAACGACTATAGGGGTCGAAAATTTCTTGTTTACATTGGGGACAAATACTCGCATCCGGAACTATTTCTGTTTTTATCGCACTACTAACACTACTAGAAATCACAAAATCATTGAAAGTTATTTCACCTTCATAACGAGTGCGTATTAGTTCATTAATTTTTGCCAGTGGTGGACATTCTTGCTGCAATTTTTGGACAAATGTTTCTAAAGCATCATCACTCCCAGAAGCCCGAATTAAAACACCTTCACCATCATTACAAACCTCTCCATTTAAACCACAAATTTTTGCTAAACGATAAACAGTAGGACGAAAACCCACCCCCTGAACTGTACCACGAATTCTAATTTCTTCAGTAGTCATACTTCGCAGAATCTCACTTCCTCTTCTATTCTTTCTTGACTGATATCTTGCACCATTCTTAACAAGCCTAAAATTTAGCCCGGAAATAAATTTCGGGCTAAAAGCTGAAGTTAGCTAAAAGCTAACTAGGGTAAAACTTTTAACCCGTTTCCAACGGGTTTTAGCTAAAGTGTGGAAATTTATTTCACGGCTGATTGCGACTGATGCAAGATGTCAGTTGGCGTACTTGGCGTCTTGGCGAGTAAACTTTTGCCGTCTTGGTGGTTCGTTATTTCACCGCAACAACATTCATAATTTCCGGACAATACCCTTTAATCGCCTGTTCAATTCCCTGAGATAAAGTTAAAGTTGAAGCTGGACAACTACTACAAGTTCCTATTAATCTAATCTCTACCGTATCTGGTAATTTAATTGCCACTAATTCCACATCCCCATTATGACTTTTTAAGCCAGGGCGAACTTCATCAAGGGCTACTTGAATGCGTTTTGCAAGCGGTGGCGTTGGCGATTTAACTAGTTCGTGATAAAGCAATACTCCGTAGACAACCTCATCTTGAACAGCATTACGCAAAGCTGAAATTGATTCTTGCTTGACACTTTTAATTAAACGCGTCAATGCCTCTTTATGCAAAGTTTCAATCGCCCTTTTCAATCCCACAACTACACCCCGCTGGCTTTCATCCCACTCAGAGATAATCGCCTCAAAACGGTTGATTTCTTGTACTAATTCATCAAGGTTAGTCATTAGTTAATAGTCAATAGTCATTGGTCATTGGTCATTGGTCATTAGCTTTTGACAAATGACAAATGACTAATGACTAATGACCAAAATCAAATTCACTTCATTTTGAAGTCCTTAAGTAAAAATGGCATAATTGCACCTGTTACTAAGCTAGATATTGCTATTGGTAGCCACAACGGTAATTTCACTAATGCAAGTAACAGCAATAGTAGCGAACCTATGCCAGTACCAATCCCAGTTTTCTGCCAAAAATGCCTTGAGTCGCGTATTAGCTTTCCTTTCACAAATAACTTAGCGGAAAACCATCCTAATTCAAGCATAAATCCTCCTATTAATTTCTCCAAATCTTTAATTCAAAAAATTTAACAAAAATAACCCTAGCAACATTGCTGGAATTACACCAGCAGGACCAAATAAGCTACCAAGCATAGCGGAGAACTTATAGCCTACCTCTTTTCCAGCTAACAGCATTCCGCCAATAGCACCACCAACCATAGATAAAAGGGTTGCTATTAATATCCACACTAATCCTGTGATTAGGTTAATATCACCAACTGCTAAATTTGTCAGTAAGTCTGTCATTATGTGTTCTCCTTCAGAAAAAAGTTAGGAGTTAGGAGTGAGGAGTTAGGAATTTTACTTATTGTTTGAATGAGTAATATATAATTGATAATTCTCAACTCCTAACTCCTAACTCCTAACTCCTAACTCCTAACTCCTAACTCTTCATCTCTTCCAGAATTTTGACTAAGATTTGCGCTTGTTGTATTTGCCCATGTTGAGTAAATATTTCCAAGGCTTCTTGATAGTAAGCACGCGCTTGCAAGAGATTTTGGTAATTACCTCTTTCTGGTTTGTTTGGGTTATCAGGTA
This sequence comes from Nostocaceae cyanobacterium, assembly GCA_051861145.1. Lineage (GTDB taxonomy): Bacteria > Cyanobacteriota > Cyanobacteriia > Cyanobacteriales > Nostocaceae > JBHYDF01. The sequence goes on along the minus strand of JBHYDF010000036.1, from coordinate 40,540 downwards.
AATTACACAAGGCGTTGGCTTTGTTAGAAATTGTGTTGGCATATTCTAAGGGCGTATCTTTGGCATTACGCACTTTTAAGGCTTCGTCATAAGCCGCGATCGCTCTCATAATATTATCTAAAGGATGGGCACTCGGTAAGTATTGCAAAGCGTTACCCAAATTATTTTGCAACATCGCATATTCTCTAGGGTGATCGATAATATTTATCCGCTTTAGCGCAGTCTCAAACGACTGCACCGCCAACCCTTCAAATAAATATTGCTTCTGGGAACCCATAGACATAGAAAGATACGCGATCGCAATATTGTTGTATAAAATTGCGTATTCTTGTGGGTACTTATTCCAGGTAAATACTTGCAAAGCTTCTTGATAAATTTGGATGCTGTCCGCCATTTTCGCTAAATTCAATTGCGCTAAAGACTGCAACACCAAACCCAAATTCATCTGTGCTTCTGCGATTTCCTCCGGCGAAGCCAACTGCTGTAAAATTACCAGCGCCTCTTCTAATTGTTTTTTCGCTTGTAGTAATAATTCCGCCCCTCCATCCGGAATTAATTGTAACACCCCCGCCATCCCCACTTTCACCCTAGCTTTCAGCAGGGGATAATCCTGACTACACATTTCATGCGCCCGGTTATACAGCCCAATCGCATTTTGTAAGTCCTGGGCTGTTTTCGGCTTTTTCACAAAACCATGCGCCATCTCGATCAGCATCTCGATTTTTTCTTGTGTCGTTGCTGACTCCGATGCGATCGCCTCTAACGCTGCTTTCACTGCTGAGTCTGTAATGCTAGGGGTCATCACTACCTTCTTCTAGCCAGGGAAACTGAGTTTTTCAATGCCGAAAATGACTAAAGACGCGCTTGTTGACGTCTAGTAGTGGCATAGACATACCAAACTTAAATCAAGTTTCTGCAATTCTCAAACGCTCTATTTCTAATATTATATTTTTTTCAGATAAATACTAATCTTAATTATATTTATTTTGATGATTTGATGACATTTTCATATTTTACCAGCATTAAAAATAGACAATTTTTCTCAGACTTAATAGCAATTAATCTGTAAATTTAGTATCTTATTTATACAAAATTATTAGGTGTAAAATTATCGCAATTTCCTGAATAACATTCCACGCAAAAATATCCGGCGAATAGTATTCGCTGCTACACAAACTCTGCAATTCAATTTACAGCTTTATTTTCAGTCCTCTATAAGAGGACTTATGCTGGCGCAAGATGTCAATATAGAAGTAACGAATAAAATTATATACATCTCTAATTTTTTGATAGCAAAATAACTTTTCTTCTGATTAAATAGAATATTTTGCAATAGGCAATAAAAGTTTATGTAAACAATGAACAACGGAAGTAGAAAGTAATTGATATTAAAAATAAAGGACTATAAATGGGTGAGGCGCGACAAAAAACTTCACCTGAAACAGGCAAGGTAAACAATAGAAAAAAGATAGCTGATGACTAATGTACTATGGCTACAAGGTGGTGCCTGTTCAGGTAACACCATGTCATTTCTCAACGCTGAGGAACCAACAGTCTGCGATTTGATTGCGGACTTTGGCATTAACTTACTTTGGCATCCTTCCTTGGGAATAGAACTAGGCGAACATTTGCAAACATTGCTGTGGAATTGTGTTCTAGGCAGAGTTCCCGTAGATATTCTGGTATTTGAAGGTACGGTTGTCAACGCCCCTAACGGTAAAGGAGAGTGGAATCGTTTTGCCCATCGTCCCATGAAAAACTGGGTCAGCGACCTATCTAAAGTTGCTAAGTATGTAGTCGCCGTTGGGGACTGCGCTTGTTGGGGAGGAATTCCGGCGATCGCACCTAACCCCAGTGAATCTCAAGGATTACAATTTCTCAAACGTGAAAAAGGCGGATTTTTAGGGGTAGATTATCGGTCAAAATCGGGATTACCGGTAATAAACATTCCTGGATGTCCTGCGCATCCTGACTGGATAACGCAGATATTAGTTGCGATCGCTACCGGACGCATAGAGGATATTGCCCTTGACGAGTTCCATCGTCCGCAAACCTTCTTCAACACCTTTACGCAAACAGGTTGTACTCGTAACATCCACTTTGCTTACAAAGCAACCACCGCCGAATTTGGTCAGCGTAAAGGATGCCTATTCTACGACTTAGGTTGTCGCGGTCCTATGACTCATTCTTCCTGCAACCGCATATTGTGGAACCGCGTTTCCTCCAAAACCCGTGCTGGAATGCCATGTTTGGGTTGTACCGAACCGGAATTTCCCTTCTATGACCTCCAACCGGGAACCGTATTTAAGACCCAAACCGTAATGGGGGTTCCCAAAGAATTACCGCCAGGAGTTAAAAAGAAAGATTATGCCGTCCTGACGATGGTTGCAAAAGATGCAGCACCAGCTTGGGCAGACGAAGACTTTTTTACAGTTTAGTTAATAGTTAATGGTTAATGGTTAATGGTTAATAGCCATGAACTATAAACCATGAACTATGAACCACTAACTACTAACAACCAACCACCAACAAATACTATGGCAATTCAAACATTAGACATATCGCCTGTTGGGAGAGTAGAGGGCGATTTAGATGTCCGAGTAGAAGTAGAAGATGGGTATGTAGTCAACGCTTGGACTCATGCTGAACTCTTCCGAGGATTTGAAGTAATCTTGCGTGGTAAAGACCCCCAAGCTGGATTAATTGTCACGCCTCGTATCTGCGGAATTTGCGGAGGTTCTCACCTGACCTGTGCATCTTGGGCATTAGATACAGCTTGGGAAACAGAAGTTCCACGCAACGCAATTTTAGCTAGAAATCTCGGTCAAATTGTCGAAACTATCCAAAGCATTCCTCGATATTTTTACGGTCTCTTTGCCATTGACTTAACTAACAAAAAATACCAACATAGCCGTTACTATCAAGAAGCTATTCGACGCTTTGCCGCCTTCACAGGTAAACATTACGAAATCGGTGTTACCCTTTCTGCCAAACCAGTAGAAATTTACGCCCTTTTAGGCGGTCAATGGCCCCACTCTAGTTACATGGTTCCCGGTGGTGTAATGTGCGCCCCTACCCTTACAGACATTACCCGCGCTTGGTCGATTCTGGAATATTTCCGTACCAATTGGTTAGAACCTGTATGGTTGGGTTGTTCTTTAGAAAGATACGAAGAAATCCAGACCTATGATGACTTTATGGCTTGGCTGCATGAAAACCGCAATCATCGCCAATCTGACTTAGGTTTCTATTGGCGCATGGGTTTAGATATCGGTCTGGATAAACTTGGTGCAGGTGTGGGTAGATACATCACTTGGGGATACTTACCCCATGAAGATAAATACCAAAAGCCCACCATAGAAGGGCGAAATGCCGCCCTGATTATGAAGAGTGGAGTGTATGATAGTTACACCGACACTCATCAATTGATGGAACATAGTTATGCCCGCGAAAATACCATTCACTCTTGGTATGATGAAGGCACAAAGGATGTTCACCCCTTCGATCGCACCACTACACCCACTCAAAAGAATAATAAAGACTTCAACGGTGCTTATACTTGGTCAACAGCCGTACGTCACATTGACTACGGACGCTTGGAAGCCGGTCCCTTAGCGCGACAGTTGGTAGCGGGTGGTCAGCATGGCGAATCTTGGCAGCACTACGACGGCTTTATTCTCGATGTATTCAAACGCATGGGTGGCCCTAACGTCCACCTACGTTTACTAGCACGAATGCACGAAATTGTCAAGTTATATCGTCAAGCTGAACGGTGTTTGCGCGAGTTCAAATTAAACGAACCTTGGTACATCAAACCCAAAGAAAAAGATGGACGCGGTTGGGGTGCGACGGAAGCGGCGCGGGGTTCTTTGTGTCACTGGGTAGAAGTGGAGGGCGGTAAGATTAAGAATTACCAGGTAATTGCCCCCACGACTTGGAATGTCGGGCCTCGTGATGGACAAGGAAAGCGCGGGCCGATAGAAGAAGCATTGATTGATACACCTATTGCCGATCCAGCCGATCCGGTAGAAGTGGGTCATGTGGCAAGGTCATTTGATTCGTGTTTAGTGTGTACCGTTCATGCCCATGATGCGAAAACAGGTAAGGAACTGGCGCGTTTTCGTACTGCTTAGAGGAAGACCGAAAATAAATTTTGGAAAAAGCTAAAGACGAAGCCCGAAATTTATTTCCGGGCTGAAAGCTAAAGTCAGCTTTTAGCTGACTAAATAAGGATTTTAACCCGTTTCAACGGGTTTTAGCTTGAGCGCCCGAATTTTAATTCAGGGCTTCACTCCGCCTCATCTTTGAGAAGGACAAGCCTCCTGGTTGTCATTCTCAAACCCAGCTTAGAAACACAAACAGATTGAAATTTAAGAGGAAAACTCGTGTCCAATTTAGAACTATATAAGTACCTCCCAGAACTTCCAGACGAAGCACTGCAAGAATTTACACAATGGTGTGTCTTAGAACAGGCAACAGTAGCAGGATACGAGTTTACCCCAGATAACAATCAGTTAGAGAACTTGCCGACAGCAGACTATATCAACGAACTGATTGCTCAATTTGCAGAAGCTACTAGGAAATCCATTGAAGGAAGTATGGCGATTCTATTAGCAGGAAAGCAAGCTGATGAACGCGCTTTGCCTGGGATAGCAGTTCTAGTTGATTTCATTTCCCTTTATGTTAGGTATTTAGTCCCTAAAGGTAAGAACAATGAACTACCACCAGAAGATAAATTAGCTCAAGCATCACAAGAGCAGTTTGATAAACTTGGTCAAATTGCTAAAAAATATGGTGTAGAAATCTAAGCAAGCTGTGTAGAGACGTGCCATGGCACGTCTAGGACAAACCCGTTAACTGATATCTTGCACTATTCTTAATAAGAGCCAGAGGCTCTAATTCTCGTAACCTGGTTCAACCTGGTTACGAGGTTTTGGTGGGCTGCCGCCTTTGGTCTGTTGCAAAAGCGTGCAAGATATCAGTTAAAACGGGTTGAAATCCTTCCTCAGTCATCTTTAGATGACTTAAGCTATTAGCCCGAAATTTATTTCCGGGCTAATTTTTGGATAGGAGCAAGATGTGAATTTGAAAAGTTTCAGACGGCGCAGCTTATTGGCAATAAATACTCAAACCAGCCGTCTAGTGCAGCGCAGTGTTAGGCAGATGTCTTTAGAAAAGTTTTTTTGGATAGCTCTTCCAAGAGTTGTTGTATTTCTGACTTGCAAGAATTATGTATCACATTAACCTCTAACGTAGAAGCTAATGAGCTAAATAAATTCTCGGTTAAGTTACTATGCAATTTAGGCTGCTCAAATTCAGACTGCAACTCAGAATTTACCTTATTCAAGTCTTGAATTTTAATATTTAATTCAAAAAGAGTGTTATTAAATAACTTTGCTATCTCTCTCTTAAACGAGAAAGTTACGTCTTTTTTACGAAAGGTTATTTCCTCACTAAAATACACTTCAAAGTACAAATTAAATTGCTCCCACCATTCTAAATTTAAAGGTTCTAGCTTATTTTGACTCAAATTTTCTAGATTCCTATTTATTATTGTTAAATTTTTTTCCAATTCAGAATAAATTCTTTGTCCTAAAGCTATATTTTTTTTAACTCTATCCTTTTCAATTTGCCGCTTGGTTAGATACTGTCCAAGTAAGAATGTTAATACAGGAACTATACTTCTTATCAAATTCCAAAAACTCTCTGAGTCTGATGCTAATATTGGAAGCACAAACGGTAAAGTTATCATTAACAATGATGGTAATAAAAGTTTATCTTTATCAAAATCATCATTTATATATTGAGCTAAAAAGGAATTGATATTTTTACCCCACAACTTCCACAAAATGAAGAAGAATGGAACAAGGAAACCAAGAAATGCTAGAAAAATAATGGATTGACTTTTATCGTAGCTATACATATCGCCTAGGTGTGCAATCGTGTTTCCTTAACTCCAACTATCTTTCCCCTTCACTTAACGTTAAGCTATTTTTCTTGAGTAACTCCAATAATTAGGCAAGTTAAGCCTATAGGTAAAATCATTAACCTAAACAAATCTGGTCTTCCCTCGCCAGGATGAAATACAATCATGACTCTGTTTAAGCTAAATAATGTGAAGACTACTATAACGGCTGATATAACACTCGATATCAATACAATCTGCTTCTGATATCTAATAAAAAAGACAAATTTATTCTGAAATATAGTAAAAACTATCAAAGATAGACAACATATTAAAAGTACCATACTATACCTAAATAAAAACTGTATTGGTGATTCAAACATAATAATAGGCGACCAGAAGCTATACCTCCCTTCTTCATTTAAAAATCCTTGAGTGAAGAAAAATCTGTCTGGATCGGTAGCAATACCAAAAAGGCTTAAGTGTTGCCCTGTATTTCCATTGATTACGCCTGTGTCCATAACCAAGTATCCAAAAAGCAATAAGATGCAACCTACTGTCAGTAAAACTTTTCTCATACAATTTGGCTTCAGAAACCTTACTCTGTAAATTGTGTACCTCTCTGCCACTCCTAGTAGTAGCGCAGCAGACTAACAGCTATTTGAAGTATTCCCAAATTAAAGCGAGGTCTAACTATTAGACATATCCGCAAATGAGCATCAAAGCCTTGCACAGCAAGGGTTAAAATCTAATTTCCGGATAAGTTTATTTATTCAACCGCTCCTAGCGATCTATCACGCTTACCTGTAATATCATCCCGTAACCTGTGAGTTAATACACCTGTTAAACGTGTTATAGCGCACTCCGTAGTTTAACACATAAAAAATTTGGAATAACACTATTAGCGGTCTAATACCCTTTGAAAGCTTGCTTTAATGTAATTTACAGTTATTTAATTGTAGGGAGCGTTAGCGTAAACGCCCTCTAAGCAGCTTTCCGAAAGGTAGCATAACGCACCAAAAGATTTGATGGTGCGTTAATGGCAAATATTCTGAAAGTGCAAATATTGACTTTAATGAATAGGTTGCACTCCTTCAACTACCCTCACGTTCACAGAAGACGGTGAGGAAGCCCATCTCTTCAAGGGGTAGTCCGAATCGCCGCCCACCGTCTTGGGCATCAGGCAAGGGGCATCGGCAAGAAAACCAATGCCCAATTCACAACGGGGCCTGCAAAATCCCCACAGCGTAGGCCGGGGGATAAGCTTAATGCCAAATATAAATTAGGACAAACAAAACAATCCAGATCACATCAACGAAATGCCAAAACAGCGAAGTAGCATTCACACCAAAATGACCAGAATCATAATTACCCGGAATAAACGATCGCGCAAAAATAATCAGCTGTAACAAAATACCCGTGAGAACATGCAAACCGTGGAACCCGGTTAATAAATAAAACATCCCACCGAATGCACCAGAAGTAAAGCCAAATTCCAGGCTATTCCATTCAATTGCCTGCCCAATCAAAAAGTAACTTCCCATCGCGATCGTCGCCAAAAGATACAGGCGAAAACCCCATAAATTGTGACGCCCAAGGGCACGTTCTGCAAAGTAGATAACAAAGCTACTAGCAACGAGAACCACTGTATTTATTGCCGGTGCAACAACTTCTAATCCAGAAACTCCAACAGGCAACCAGTTAGGAGTTGTTAATTTGTAAACAATATATCCAGCAAAAAAGCTGAGGAAAATAACACTTTCAGATAGTAAAAATACAACGAAGCCAAACATTTTATTGCCTTCTTCGTCGTGGGTATGCTCATGCAAAGGTAACTGTAACTCTTCTGAGGTAATATAACTGTCCATTGGTTGAATTCTCCTTTACTTTAGGAAATTGAATTAAAACGCAGAGGAACGCTGTAGGGGCGAAGCATTTGTGTAAAAAGATGGTAATTTTGACTATAAATATTGGCACAAATGCTTCGCCCGTACGCGCAGAGGAACGCAGAGTTTTGGTAAAATTCCACCGCGTTTCCTCTTATTTGCGTTATCTAAATCGTGTCAATCTATACTTGTTAGAATTGGTTCACTAGACAAGTGATTATGGCTGTGAGTTTTAGCTACTAATGGTTCTGATTTGCCATAGCCATAGGGTTCGTTAATCACAACAGGAATTTCCTCGAAGTTCTCTACAGGAGGTGGTGAAGAAACTTCCCATTCCAGTCCAATAGCTTGCCAGGGGTTATCTGGTGCTTTTTCACCACCCGTCCATGCACCAATCATGTTGAGAATAAAGGGTAAGGTTGACATTCCCAACAGAAATGCGCCGAGACTAGCAATAATATTCCAGAATTCATATTCGGGGGCGTAGGAAGCAACTCGGCGTAACATTCCTTGCAATCCTAATGGGTGCATGGGGAAGAAGTTGAGATTGGTGCCGATGAATGCTAACCAGAAGTGCAATTTACCTAAGCCTTCGTAGTACATCCGCCCGGTCATCTTGGGGAACCAGTGGTAGATGGCGGCATACATCCCCATTGTCACTGTGCCGTAGAGGACGTAGTGAAAGTGACCAACGATGAAGTAAGTGTTATTGACGTGAACATCAACGGGTACGGAGGAAAGCATGATACCGACGATACCCGCGAATACAAACATTACTAATCCACCGAGAGCAAACAGCATCGGTGTAGTCAGTCGCATCTTACCGCCCCAGATGGTTGCTACCCAAGCGAAAACTTTAATACCAGTCGGTACGGAAACTAACATTGTCGTCAGCATGAAAATCATCCGCATCCATCCGGGTGTACCGCTGACGTACATATGGTGTACCCAGACGATCGCGCTGACTACGGCAATCAAGAGAGAGGAAATGGCGACTACTTTATAACCAAATAGGGGTTTACGGGCATAAACTGGGAAGATTTCCGAGAAAATGCCGAAGATGGGCAGAATTATCACATAAACGGCGGGGTGGGAGTAAAACCAGAAGTAATGCTGGAACATGACTGGGTTTCCTCCGTTGGCGGGGTTGAAAAAGCCCGTACCAACGGTGAGATCAAGTAGCAGCATCACCGCGCCTGCTGTCAGTGCTGGTAGTCCGAAGAGTTGGATAATCTGAGCGCTAAATACTGCCCAGACAAACAAGGGCATCCGAAAGAAGGTCATGCCTGGTGCGCGCATCTTGACAATGGTGGTAACAAAGTTGACTGCCCCCATGATTGAGGATACGCCGGAAATTGCTACTGCTAAAAGCCAGATTACTTGACCGTTGATTAAGTTACCTGTGGGGTTTTGAAGACTGACCGGAGGGTAAGCCCACCAGCCTGCTTGGGCGGGGCCGCCAGGGACGAAAAAGCTTGCCATTAAGAGAATCCCGACTACCGGCACCATCCAAAAGGCGGCGGTGTTCAGGCGCGGAAATGCCATATCTCTTGCGCCAATCATCAGGGGTACGAGATAGTTGGCAAGTCCTACTAGAGATGGAAATGTCCACAAGAACAGCATGACTGTACCATGCATGGTGAACATACCGTTATAGACGGTGCGATCGACTAAATCTGATTCGGGGGTAATTAGTTCTCCCCGCAGTATCATCGCGAAGATACCGCCGACGAGAAAGAATATGAATGAGGTAACGAGATATTGAATACCAATAACTTTATGGTCTGTACTAAAGCTGAAGTATCGCTTCCAGTCTGCTGGTGGTTTGTGGTGAGGTGTGTGACTGGCGATACCGATGCTTTCGATAGAAATATTCGTCATCGCTTTGTTTCCTTTTAACCAGGATAATTAACTAGAGTAGGTTCGGCTGGTGCTACTGTTGCCCAACCTGTGGGGGATGATTGATTTACTGTTTGGGCATATTCAGAAGCAGCTTGATTGTTTGCGGGAGATGGCTTGTGGGTTGCAGCTTTGGCAAGCCATTTGTGGTAATCTTCTGGAGATTCAACTACCACATTCGCTTGCATGGTTGCAAAATATGTACCGCTGTATTGAGAGTCGGTCAGTTGATATTTACCATTACGAATGGGAGTGAATTCAAAGTCGATAGTTTGGCTGGGAACAATATCTTGCTTGAGTCGGAAAGCAGGAATATAGAAGCCATGCAGAACGTCTTCTGATTGCAGTGCTAAACTAACTCTTTGATTGGCGGGTAGGTGTAGTTCGGTACTGGTGACATTTTTCTCTGGATAGTGGAATACCCAAGCCCATTGTTTAGCTAGGACATCTATTTTTTCTACGGGTTCAGTTGCGGCGTCAACCGGTGAATCTTTTGGCGCTGCATAGGCTGATTCCATTCCCATCGGTATATCTAGGTGTACATGCTCCCCTGGTCCTTGAATACCCATTTGTTCGTAAATTTGGTAGCTGTAACCTGCTATCCAAAATACCAAGAGAATTGGGATGGCTGTCCAGACAACTTCTAGCGTTATATTACCTTCAATGGGTGGACCGTCGATGATTTCACCTTTTTTCGCTCGATGGAAAATCACGGAATACATTAGTGTTCCTGTGACTCCTAGGAAGATGAATGCTCCTAGTGTTACCAAGAAACTAATTAAATCGTCAATCAGTAGAGATTCGGCTGAGGCTTCTGGAGGAAGCCAGGAGTAAGCTTGCTTACCGATCCAGAGACTGGTAGTAATCAGCGCGATCGCACTCGTAATCAGCGTTAATATTTTGAGAAATTTCTGAATTTTCATAGTCATTGGTCATTAGTCATTGGTCATTGGTCATTAGTCATTAGTCATTGGTCATTGGTCATTAGTTATTGGACAAATGACAAAGGACAAATGACAAAGGACAAAGAACTTACTTCATCATTGCGTTGATATCTTGACCCACTCGCAACAACTGGTCAGCGGTGTTGTGTACTCCAAATTCGGCGGCTAATTGCGCTCCTAGTGTGCCGTGGACGTACATCACAAACATGATTGCCATTCCTACGGCTAGATAGCTCAATTGCACTTGTCTATCTTCTTCTTTGCGCCACATGAAGCGTTGGAATCCTCGCCAAACTGTCATACCAATAATCAGTGCCAACAATAAAACACCACCGACACCATGCCAAAGCATTGTTTCCATTGCTTGCATTCCCCAGGCACTCTTTACGTCTAATGGTGCTTCTGCTAGCATTATTTCGTAAAAGCCTGCTGCTACTGTAAAAAAGGTGATGATGGCTGAAGCTAGCATGTTATACCAGCCAACATCAAAGAAGTTAGCACGTTCAACAGGTATTGCTAAAAATTTGAAGACCCATTTTTCTAGAGGGAAGAATACACCGACGATATCAAAGGTAATGCCAATGATAAACAGACCCAAGGTGAGATGAACTAAGTTGGGATGAATGGGAATAGAATAAGGTAATCCGTTTGCGCCTAGTTGCGCTCCCAATTGGTCAATTAGTTCAGAGTTCATCGCAAAATACCATCCTTTACTGCTTCAACAACTGGTACTGTGTGCAATCCATACACCCAAACAAGTTCATCTCCGAGGTATACTTGTAAGCCAACTATAAAGGTTAACAGTAACCCCATTCCTAAATAAGCGATCGGTAATTTTTGCGGGTTGCGGGTACGAATTACATAACGCCAAGCTGTAATTGCAGCGATGATTCCTGAAAGCGACCAGCCTATTAAGGTATGCAAACTTAGTACTGACTTTGCTAGATGGTAAGGTTTTGCTAAGCCTGCTTCAAACTGACCAAAAATGATAGCAACAAAGATGGCGATGGTAGCAAGAAACATATTCCACCAACTCACTTCAAATAGACGGGAGTTGCGAGTAAAATAGCCAACTACATCACACAAGAAGGCAAATAATACCATCGCAATTACGAAGTGAACAACGATGGGATGAATCGTATCTGGATAGGGTAAGTTGTGGTCGTTCAAACGGGTAAAATACTCAAGCATGAAATTCTCCTAGGCATATTTACTGCATATCAGCCATACTTCAAATATTGATACCTACAAGCATTCACACATAATTGGCATTTATAGGAATGCTATTTAAGTTGTGAGATTTTTTGGGAAACGAACTACAAAGTACACAAAGCAAAGATACAAATATAGAATCTCAGGAATCCTGTACAAACTGCTATATCTGATGTTTGTGGGGCGAAATCCGGTTACTTAAAAATCAGCTTTGTTGTTACTTGAGTGAAGTCGCTTCACATTTCTACAATCAAACATTAAGAATTAACACATTTGATAATATTCTTAAACAAAAATTAAAACAGTCTAAATTAATCACATCCTTAATTTTCAAATGTGATTAATTTATAAAATTTATTTGACGAAAAAGTAACTATATTACTTTTTGGTAATTCTTAATTGTGTTTTAAATTAATAAGTAAGATTCACCAAATGTGACGACAAATACTGTTGATTTTTAAAATAGTGATATGACAGCAATTGTTTTACAGATATTGCGATAAATTGTTAAAAGATTATAATTCAATTTCTTGATTATCTGAATCTGGAATAAGATATAAACATAAGAAAATAAGTAAAAAGGTTAGCTAAAAATAATATTTTGGTGTCAGTAAGAAAAAATTAAGCCTAAATGCTGACTATTATTGGTTGCGGTAATTTGAACCGTTGTGACGATGCAGTAGGCGTGATAATTGCCCAACACCTACAGCAATATCTTGTCGAACATCCTCATCCTGGTGTGCGAGTTTATGACTGTGGAACCGCCGGGATGGAAGTGATGTTTCAGGCAAGAGGTAGTAAACAATTAATAATTATTGATGCAAGTGCAACGGGTTCCGAAGCAGGTGCTGTGTTTAAAGTTCCTGGAAAAGAACTAGCAGCACTGCCGGAACCCGGTTATAATTTGCATGATTTTCGTTGGGATAATGCTTTAGCCGCAGGTAGGAAAATCTTTCAGAATGACTTTCCCCAAGAGGTAACAGTTTACCTGATTGAAGCAGCAAATCTTGGTTTTGGACTGGAGTTAAGTCCTGCTGTCAAACATTCTGCTGACTTAGTTTTTGCAGAAATAACCGCAATTATTAGGGGGAGTGGGGAGTAGTGAGTGGGGAGTGGTGAGTGGGGAAACTTTGAAATTTTATTCCCTATTCCCTATTCTTTAAGCCATATCTCGGTAAACTGACAGTTCATCAACCCTCATTTCAAAAGGCATTCCCTCTTTTTCTGGAGGACAGACGCGAATTTTAGCACTGCTAACAATTTCGCCTAATACTGTTGCCATTGCTACCATTTTTTGTAAGACACGCCAGTTAGTTATCGGATCTGGACATTCAATGACTAGAGTCAAAGCATTAGCATGGGTTGTGACATACCATCGGCAACTAGATAATAAAGTTTGTATAGCGCGATCGCAAGCATTATGAAAATATCTGCCAATAGAATGTTCTAGTTGCTGGCGTAGGATAATATCTGCTGAGGTTAGTTGAATTGGATGTGAATCATCGTTATTAAATAAATACATTTTCATTTCCTTCTCTCTTTATTTTTTCATCTACTTTCCAATTACCATTGCGTAGAGTACATCTTTATGAGTCTCTAAAAAATCCTGAGTTTCATCATCATAAAAAGCACCAATTCCACTACATTGAATCCCCCTGTAATTACTAGATAAATATAATCTTTGTCCTAAAAAACCAGCTAATTGCATAGCGGTTTGATAGTTTTGATAGTCGGAAATAAAAAATAAAGTTACAGCGCTATCTCTAGCAAGTACTTGGTTTACACATAAATAACCAGCCTTTTCGCTAAAATCTCCCTCCTTAATTAAAAGTAAATGCTTCCCTTTATACACCCCAGCTTTTAAACCCTCAACGCGATTGACAACAGAGCAAATTTCTATCTCTTCAAAATTTTCTGTTGGTATCGGTTGCGCCAGTTCCTGCAAGAGATTAAAATAATCTTCTTGCGAGATAGACTTTTTCTGGAAACGTCGTATTGAGCGTCTGTTCAGAATAGTTTGGCGAAAACTTTCCTGATCAAAGTTAAACTGAGGATATTTTAGTTTCTGCTGGGAGCTATTTTGCAAGGCTATTTCTTTATAACCTTGTTCAATAAATTCATTTTGCTCGAAATAATCAGTTCCACATACAAAAGGAACTTTCAACCTTAAGCGCCGGACTTGCTTTGGTTGTAATTCTCCAGAAATTGCACAAGCAGTAATAAACTCTTTATTCTCAAAGCCTAAATCGGTATTGAGAGCGAGTTTATCAAAATCAAAAACTAATTGTACGTTTCTGTTATGGACATCAGCTGAAGCAGCAATTGTACCTAAATGATGTCCACTATCTAAAAAGCAATATCTGAGGCTGCGGTTTTTATATTTCCAGCTAGACCTATAATAAACACAACTTATTAAAAAAATGAATCCTTTTATACTATTGGTAGGTAAAATATAACTTTCTAAGCCATCATCAATTAGTTCATAAATCAGGGTTAGACAATTATTCTCAACTTCCAGATGATAGATACCATCTACTATCCCATCTATTCCCCGAATCTGCACGTAAACTTCTGTAGGATAGAGCGCTCCTGCTGATGGATTCACTCGCAGTTTGTAGGAACTATCTTGATAAATCTTCTCAAAGGAAATTGCACTAGTTAACCAGATAAATGAATGAATAGGATTATTAAGATTTATTTTGAATCGTCGATAAAATTTAGGATAAAGTTTAAAAACAGATGGTTGAGTGGATGCGTCTACATAATTAGGGTCGAGTAATACCGATAGGTAAGAATGCTTTGTCGCGTCATGATAGGTTTTACCTGATATCTTTTTTGGTTGCATTTTTCAGGATTTTTAAAACTTCAAATGTGCTGGCAAAATCTATGGCTTTATAGTCGTCTAAGTTTTTCAACTCTAAGTTGGGATTATGTTCCAAAAGTAACTTGACTACTTCTACCTTTCCAGCCGATGCTGCATACATCAAAACTGTAGCACCATTAGCATTTTGATTATTTATATCTATTTGGGCTGCAAGTAACAGCTTGATTAAGTCGTAATAGTTACCAAAACAAGCAAACCATAAAGCGTTATTACCATCGTTATTTTTAGCATTGATATCCACACCTGCGTCAATAAGTTCTTTTACTACTGAATAGACGCCTTCTCTTGTAGCTTTCATTAAAGCTGTATCGCCATTTTCTCCCGGCTGATTTAAATCTTGAAAATTGTAGCCTTTTGCTACCAGCCATTGGTTTGTTGCTGCGCTCAAATTTGGTCTTTTTGTTTGGCTCATATTGATTTTGGATAGATTGAAAAATACTGAGAGAAACCCGATTTTGTAAAAAACCGGGTTTCTTTTAATTCATGAAGAATTGCTAGGCAACAATACCAAGTCAAGCAATTAACTTACAACCACTGGTTGTCGTTTATCAGAGAATAATTCTCTAGCTGATGTTCCTAGTTTTGGTGCGCCATAAAAACATGCTTCTGCTTCAAGTTCGTCCACAAAATCCCAAGCTTCAACAGCCCTTTTAGATTCTGCACCATAGTTGGCAGAAATTGAACGAGCATTTGATACGGCTTTGTGGAGTTCTTTTTGCAAGAATCTTAATTTTGGCTTTTCTAGGAAGTCGCCCTTATTAATTATGTCGGTGACAGAAATAATGCCAAGTAGTTCACCTTGGATGACGGGCGCACGCCAAATACCTGTATTGGCAAATAGTCGCGCTACATATTCCACATCAAGATCAGGATTGACAACGATGCAAGGCTTGGTCATAATTTCGCTGACGCGCACCTGTTTCGGATCTTTCCCGTATGCAACCACTTTGCCAACAATATCGCTTTCGGTAACTATACCGTAAGCATCCCCATCATTGCGAGGTTCGACAATTAGCGATCGCAATTCTTTGAGCCTCATTAGTCTGACTGCTTCTGCGACAGTAGCTGAACCACGAACGGTTGCTACATCTTTAGTCATAATATGTTTGGCTCTCATAATTTCTGCTCCTTTTCCTTTTCACAAGGAAATCGCTTCTCAACTGCTACAATTCTTCCCTTTTTGCAGCCCCTTGGCTATTCACGCCTCACCCAAACTTAGTCTAATTGGCGATAAATTCGATTCGCCTCCTCAAAAAGCGATTACAAAATCAGAAAGCTTCAATTTCTTTGGAACCTAAATAAATCTGGCTATTTTTTGGGAGAAGATTTACGCATTTTCCCGTCATTTTCCACCATGAAGATATCTTCTTTACTCCCATTTTTGTAGCTGAACCAAGATTTAGGTTTGCATTCATTACATATTTATGTAATCACTTTTTGATGTTTTTGAAGTTTAGGCTTAGTGGCAAGAATTTAGCCTACATTCATATATTATCTCTATATCCAAATTGCACAAGCCTTATTTTATAAAACTTTGCAGAAATATTTAGTAATAGAAAGATAAAAAAATGGTAAAAAACTAGTTTTGATTGATTTTTATAGTATATTATTGCTCTATTTTAAAATAATGAGGGTAATTTGCAATTAATTATCACTTATTAATCGTCAAACTTTCGTATTTAGCCAGCCAGGCACTTAAGTGCCTGTCTTAAAGCGCGCATTCCTCTACAAGAGGACTGGGAAGATTCTTTAACAAGTATTTGTCAAAATAGGGATGCTCCCTTTTTCATATTGTAAGAGTTTGACTAATAAATAAAAATTGTCGATATTATTTCCAATCTCAAAGATTTTCAGCTTGTTTACTATAAATATATTCAAAAATCTGTATTTTAAATAACTGAATACTTAAAAAACAACAGCAATAAATAAACACTAAAAAACTTAACTTTATCAATTAAGTAGAGTGAAAATAATAAAGTTTCCATTAAAGTAAAAATTTTTCTCTTCCCTAACCCCTAGCCCCTAACCCCTAACCCAAGCGCCCCTATTTCTTACGAGCTACTATGTGAAAAAGATGCCAGTGTTTATCTTGACCTAAAGCCGTCTTTCCCGGATGATCTTCTTCTTTCAGTATTTCTATTTCAAAAGCTTGCAGTAACTCTTCTACCTGTTGGCGAGTATGGTGAGTCATGGAAGTATAAACTGCCCAAGAATCACGTTCTCCGAATAATTGACCAGCAAAACGACCTCCGGAACACAAAGATGAAACAATTACTTCCCATAACCTTGGGAAATATTCTGGCGGACAAAAGGGCAGTGAAAAACTGGCATTTACTAAATTTACATTTTCTGGTAAAATGATATTTTCAAAGCGAATAACACGGGTTTCTAAAAGTTGATGATTAATATCGGTACGACTTAGCAAACGGTTAATAGCTTCTGGTTCACCATCAATTGCTAAAACCCGCCAACCACGACGCAATAATTCTACTGTATCTCGTCCTTCTCCGCAGCCAACGTCAACCGCCAACCGCGAACCAAGAGTGAAATTTTCATTCTCAAAACGCGCTAAGGCTGCAAGTAATGTATCTCTTGGCGGACGGTTTTTAACAGCTTGATAATATGCTAACCAATCGGGCTGATAAACTTTATTTTTAGATTGACTACTTTCTGATTGCGACATAGTTTATATATTCAAAGTCAATTTTGTAACTGTTATTAAAGAAGAATTGATAAAATATTAAAATATATGAAAATCATACATACAAAATATATTAGATTGCTAGGATTAGCAAGTCAAATTTACGAAAACAATATCAGGATATGAAAGTTAGCGCTCGCAATGCTCTTAAAGCTACAGTTAAAAAAATTGTACCAGGTTCTGTTAATACTGAAGTAACTTTAGAAATTGCGCCTGGAGTAGAAGTAACTGCAATCATCACAAAATCTTCAGCAGAAAGTCTTGGACTCGCTGAAGGAAAAGAGGCTTATGCTGTGATTAAAGCAACTGATGTGATGGTTGCTGTGGATTAAAAAATTAGTAGTTAATAGTTCATGGTTAATGGTTAATGGTTCATGGCTATTAACCATTAACCATTAACTACTTCTAAAATCTAAAATTTAAAATTACCTCTACTAACTGACGGGTAATGGGTAGACTATCAACGACCATTACAGCACATAACAACATCATATAGAGAATAGAGTAGAGAAAGAGCGATCGCGCTAATTGTTTATTCTCCGGTTCCTGTAACAGCGCCCAAGCTTTTTTGATAAAAATAGCCCCCAACACAAAAGCGGTACAGCCATAAATTACACCCATCGCCTTGAGAGGATCTATTAATAAAAATGTTGAGGGGATAAGCACTAAAGTATATACCCAAATTTGACGAGCAGCGGTAATATTATCAGTGACTACCGGCAGCATTGGTACACCCACTTTGGCATAATCTTCACTAATCATCAACGCCAAAGCCCAGAAATGGGGAGGAGTCCACAAGAATACAATTGCAAATAACAGCCACGCTGTCCAGCTTAACGTACCCGTTACCGCCGCCCAACCTACTAACGCCGGAATTGCACCAGCAGCACCACCAATCACAATATTAAGAGGAGTGTGACGTTTGAGTAAATGGGTGTAGACGCCCACATAAAACAAAATACCGGACGTTGCTAACAGGGCGCTCAATAAATTCACAAAAACAGCAAGCAACGTGAAAGAAATACAAGCTAGCGCGATCGCAAATATTAAAGCATGAGTAGGTTGCACCCGGCCGGAAGGTAAAGGACGGTGGCGCGTGCGTTCCATTTCATAATCAATATCGCGATCGTACACACAATTAAAAGTTTGGGCGCTAGCAGCAGCAAAAGTACCACCAGCCATAGTTGCTAACAGCAAAACAGGGTCTAATTTTCCTCCAGAAGCAATAGACATACTAGCAGCCGTGGTAATTAGTAGTAGAGGAATAATTCGGGGCTTTGTTAGCTGGTAGTAACTCTGAATTACTTGTAAAAAATTGTGATAGTGGCGCGTAACGGTATTCCCTATCATATATTTTTCAGTGCCTCATGTATAGAATAATCATCTGTTGATTGCTAATAGCCAATAGTGGAATTAGCAATTCACAACTCGGACATAAATAACGCGAGCAATTTCCGGATCTAGTACCCAAAATTTACGTCCTACTTTGATAACAAAGAAGGGAAACCGCTGTTCCAAACTAACGAGAGTTCCTGGTGTCAGCCCCATCGATACCACTTGATTTAAGATTTGTTCGTCTTTGCTCTTGCAAAACTTGATGATTCCTCGCTCTCCCGTCTTCAACAATTCTAATGAACACCCAGTTACACTAAAACTGTTAAACATTTATCAGCCAATAACTCAACCCATATTTTTATGAAAACCATATCGCATAATTACCTAAAACTTTAAATATTTATTCTCCAACCGTGCCAAATATTACTAAATTTGGTCAGCCATACCCGCCTAATACCATTAAAAAATATTAATGAAAATGCAGCATAAAGACTTGAGCAAAACTACCTGAGATAACTTACTTGATTATTTATAAAATTAAAATAAAAAAGCGTTATACCAGCTACAAAAGTGCGCTATATTTAAATTAAGGATGTTTACCATTAAGTATGCCTATAGAACTCTTGCAAATCTCTAATTCCTAAAAACTCTGCGCCTCTGCGGACGGACACTTTCCTCAAGTCGGGGAACCCGCCCACGGAAGTGTCCTCCTCTGCGTGAGAAAAAATTTTGCAAGAAGTTTAATTACCAGAAATAGACCTAACCTGTTTTAACAGGTTTTAGCTTTTAGCTCAAACTTTAGTTTAGAGCGCAACTTAAGATAAAGAAAAAGAAGTCATAGCTATATGAAAGCCACGACTTCAATATTAGCTAAGGGAAGAAAAAATGAAGGGGAGAAAAAATGAAAGCTTTAGACCAGATAAGGTTCTTGATGAGTTTTAATCGTGCAATTAGAACGTGGATAAGTAACGCAAAGTAAAGCGAAACCTTTGGACATTTGGTCATCATCCAAAAAGATTTGCTCAGACTGATCTACTTCACCTTCAACTACCTTACCAACGCAGCTAGAACAAGAACCAGAATGACAAGAGAAGGGCAAATCAATACCATTTTCTCCTGCTGCTTCCAGAATGGTAGTCTCTTCGTCAACTTCGATTGTGGTGTCGAGTTCTTCTTTTTTGTTGATTAATCTAACTTGGTAGGTTGCCATTTTTGTGTTCTCCTCAGACTTTAGACAATAGAGGTTGTTAGTTAATGGTTCATGGTTCATAGTTCATAGCTATTAACCATTAACCATGAACCATTAACAATTAACTACAAGGTGTACCCGCAGGCGAACAATCACCCGCTTTGAATGACTTCCCACAACCGCAGGTTTCAGTTGCATTGGGATTGATAAACTTAAAGCCGCTTTCCATTACGCCGTCAATAAAATCAATCACCATTCCTTCCAATAACGGTGCGCTTTTGGCATCAACATAAATGGTTACTTTGCCTTCTTGGAACACCAAATCATCTGGATTTGGTTTGCTAGTAATATCCATTCCATACTCATAACCACTGCAACCACCATCTTTAACAGAGATGCGGATACCTTTAGTTGCGCCATTAGCATCGGGAGCAGAACCCGCCAGAAATGCTCGCAGACGAAATTCTGCTTTTTCTGTCAAAGTAACAGTCATCAAACCTCCTGATTCTTAAAAATTTGTCATTTGTCCTTTGTCATTGGTCATTTGTCCTTTGTCATTAGTCATTTGTCCTTTGTACAAAACTAATGACTAATGACTAATGACTAATGACTAATGACTAATGACTAATAACTAATGACTAATGACTGTGGGTTTGGATTGCAAGTATCTCCAAGGCGCATTATTACCGCATACTGGACAAGAGCGATCGCGATAAGAACGGCGCTTAGCAAATTCCATGCGAGTTAAATCCATTGTCAGCAACTGCGACAACAGAGGTTGACTAAACCCAGTAATTAGCTT
This sequence comes from Nostocaceae cyanobacterium, assembly GCA_051861145.1. GTDB lineage: Bacteria > Cyanobacteriota > Cyanobacteriia > Cyanobacteriales > Nostocaceae > JBHYDF01. Next base: position 19,783 of record JBHYDF010000036.1, on the reverse strand, counting down.
GATAGCTTCCAGCGCTGTCAGACAAGCGAGAGTTCCAGACACTGCACCTAACACAGCAAACCCGCGCCTATCCCAATCTGGCTTTTCTGGAAACAGACAAGATAGACAAGGCGTCACACCAGGAATAATCGTCGTCAGGTAAGCCTCCATCCCATCCATCGCTGCTTCCACCATCGGCTTACGCCAGCGTACGCAAGCTGCATTCAACAAATCGCGCTCCGTAAAATTATGAGCGCAATCAAGAGCCATATCAGCGGACTTTACCAAGCCATCTACATTCTCCGGAGTGATATAATCATGAACTGCTTCTATCTTGATATCAGGATTGATAGCTTCCAGAGTTTCCTTTGCCTTCAAAACCCTTGGCTTACCAACCCAATCATCCGTCATCAAAATTTGACGATTCATATCATCAAGTCGCAAGTCGCCACCCCGGACTAGGATCAGCCGCCCAACGCCAGCTACCGCCAGGTAGAGCGCAGCCGTACCGCCTAATCCTCCCACACCCGTAACCAAAACAGTCGCTGACTTCAAGCGCTTCTGTGCAACTTCGCCAAAATGAGGGAGCATCATTTGGCGACGGTAACGTTCTAACTCGGTAGGCGTCAGGTCTATCACTTTTTACCTCCTAATCAGAAGTGATTTCTGTCAGCGTGATTACATTTTTAGGCTTCTGTTTAAACACTTTGAACAACTTTTGTTCTTGAGGAGTGGATTCGAGAAAAACCTGATAAGCTTTTTCCAAAGCCTCACAATATTTACTTAACTTATCTTCTGGACTAAGGTCAGTATAATTCTCATCAATTTCTTGAATATATTGTGAGAACTTTTTCAAAATATGTAGACGATTTACACTTACTATCTTTTGGTCATAAGGTAGCTGAAAAAACTCAAAATACTCCTCAGCATCGACAAGCTGCTTGAACTTCTCCCAATCCCCGCTCATTTTCCCTGCTCCATTTTTTTTAATTGTTGCTTTAGCTCATCTAATTGACGATAAATTTCATAAGTCTGACCAGCAACTTCCATTAACGTTTGGTAATCTGTTGGTAAACCCTCCGCTAAATCATGCAGATCCATTTTCATTTGACCCGCCTTACTATTGAGACGTTTAATTTTATTTTTCAAATCTTCAATAGTTGTCATTTGTCATTAGTCCTTTGTCCTTTGTCATTTGTTTTTAGTAAAATATTGTACAAACTCCTAACGAATTTAATTCCTAAAAACTCTGCGTTCCCACCGAAGTTCTGATCGCCGGAAGCCGGCGCTCAGACTTCTCTCTGCGCTTACTCTGCGCCCCTCTGCGTTAAAAAAAACGCTCTCATTTATATGTCATTAGTCATTTGTCATTTGTCTAATGACCAATGACCAATGACTAATGACTATTTAGTTAAATCCTTCCCACTTCCGGAAAACGCTGAGCCAATTCAACTCCTTTTTGTACTAGTTTTTCTCCCTCTTCAGCTACTTTTTCCAAAGAATCAAAGCCAAAACGATGAGCATCCCGTAGAGTTTTCACCGCTAATAAAAGACGACCAGAAAATACCAGCGCCCAGCCAAAACCCTCATGGCTCAAATCAACTACAACCTGAGATAACAAACCAGTTTCCTGCTCAATCCGCGCAGCTACAGCGCGATAAAACGCCATAATCCGCGCTACAGTTATCGGGTCTACTTCACCCTCAACAGAAATTTCGCGTTTCTTTTGTTTAGTGACAATAAAGGGTTTCAGTATTAATTCATCCGACCAATTTCGGTACACTCCATAACTATCTTGACCCCTGATTTGTTGGACTATCGCCTTCAAAAAAGGAGAATTTAAGACATCAGCCATAGCTGTTCCATTTACACTATTAGTTGCGCTCATACCGTTGCTTCCTCTTCTAATTCATCGTCAAAACTGAGGTTTTTTTGCTGTAAGGCTTTACGCAACCAAGGCGGAGGACTCCCCTTCAAAGTTGTTACTAACTTATCAAGAACATCAGTAATTTTCTCTTCTTCAGAACGCGCTTTTACTGGGGTAATACCCTTTTTGATAATCCGTGCCGCAGCACTTCCACCAATTGCCGAAACATAAACAATCGTACAATCAGTAAGCGCATCAATTTTGGGAACTAATTTATCCTCATTTCCATCTTCTTTGAGGTCGCCATCAAATTTGAGAGTTTCTACAAATTTATATCCCTCCTTGGTTACTTCGTAAATATCAATAGTTTTTGCCCAGCCAAAATGAGCATTAATATGTACTTTGTCGCTAGTTGTGAAGGCAATTTTCATCGTATTACTGTTAGTTGTGAGTTGTTCATGGTTAATAGTTAATAGTTCATGGTTTTCTATTAACTATTAACCATTAACTATTAACCATTAACTATTAACTATTAACCAATCTTTACCAATCACCACAAATGTTAGAATCTTTGACTCTTGCTTCTTCCTCTTCTAAAAAGAGGTTGCCAATATCAAACAACATTTGCATCGTGCCTTTATAACCTACTTTGGTAAATTGACCATTACCCAAGCGGTCAAAAATGGGAATTCCTTGACGGTAGAGAGGAATGCCAAGTCTTTTAGCAACTGATCCTGTATGAGAGTTACCAATTAACAAATCAGATCCGGCTGCTAGTTGCTCAAAATCTTCCAAATCGCTGATAGTAACGCGATCTACGGGGAGTTTTTCCAGTAATGGCGATCGCGTTGTCGTCACTGCTGCTTGAATTTCTGCCCCCATTGATCGCAAGAAACAAACCGTTGACCACAATAAATCTGGTTCCAACGCTAAGGACACTTGTTTACGACCAAAGTAAAAATGAGTGTCCAGCATCGCGTCTTGCAATTGACGACGTTGACGGAGGTATTTTTCTGGTACGCTAGTACCGCTCAATTCTGCTAAAAATTGCAGAAATCTGTCTGTTGGTTCTAACCCAGTCAGTTCCGTAAATACTTCAAAAGGTGTACCGAAACGTTGTTGCAGAATTTGCGCCGCACCGCGCATACTTTCACCCAATGCCAAGGTAAAAACAGAACTACCTAGCTTATGCAGTTGTACCAGAGTCGTACCACCGCCGGTAATTGGACTGTAGGAATCATCTAAATGACCATCCAAAGAAGCGGAAAGGTCAGGTACAACAATAGGTGTAAAGCCAAAGGCGGTGACAATCTCTTTCACCTGCTGTACATCCCCTGGTGTGAAAGCAGAACTCATCAATATTGTGATTTGCTGCGCCTTCTTTTCACCTGGTAGAGGAATTTCTTTAACAGTACTTTCCACCGCAGCGGCAAAGCCATCTTGTAATGCGCCCTTAAAATCAGGAGAGGAAACTAATACAATTGGTAATTCTTTCAGTTCTGGGTGACGTTTGCGAAAATCTTTGAGAATGCCTTCCATATCATCCCCTCTGGTTTCCGTCAGTCCAGTGGTACACAAACCGATAATTTCCGGTTGTGACTTCTGCACCAGAGTCAGAATTGCCTGCTCAACATTCTCCTCACCACCTAAAATGGTGGTCACTTCCGTCATCGCCGTCGTTGAAAGAGGAATCGCCTCACGGAAATGCCGCACCAGTATTACTTTAGCGAAAGCAGTACAGCCTTGGGAACCGTGGAGTAAGGGCATCATTCCTTTCAATCCCAAAAAGGCTAAAGCTGCGCCTAGAGTTTGGCTTTGCTTGAGAGGATTAACTACAACTGGTTTGTTAGGAATGACAACAGTTGCCATTAGTCTACCTCCTCTAAAGATACGGTGACGTGGAGAGCAGGAGACAGGGAGATATTTTCTTGATTTCCCATGTCTCCTTGTCCCCGTGTACCCGTATCTTCCCACGGTGCGGGTTTGCGTACTTGTTCCCACACAGGACTATAAAGGGCTTCATCCAACTCCCGTGCCATATTCACCATCCCTGCATAACCTGCATAGGCGTGATGGCGTTCCTGGTTGATGTCTAAGAAAGGAATCCGGGCTTTCAGGGCAGTGTATTGGTTGCGACCGCCTGCAATTAACATCTCTGCTTTGGTTTCGTTAATCACCCGCAAGATTTCTTGGGGATTTCCCTTTTCCAGGGTGATACCATCTTTACCTAGTAACTCTTTAATGCGGGCTTTATCTTCTTCCGTACTTTTCTTAGTACTGGTAGCAACAACTTCCATCCCCAAGTCCTTCGCCGCAGAGATGATTGACCAACTCTTCACACCTCCGGTATAAAGAACTACTCGTTTACCTTGGAGGCGATCGCGATAGGGAGCGAGTTTTTCGTTTAAAGCGGCGGTTTCTTCGGCAATCAGCTTTTCTGTGCGTTCCTGCAAATCCGGGTCGCCCAACTTAGCAGCAATGTTTCGCAGACATCGGTTTATGTCTTCCACACCGTAAAAAGACTCTTCGATATAAGGGATGCCGTAACGCTCCTCCATCTTCCGTGCCACGTTAATCAAGGCTTTGGAGCAAATCATCACGTTGAGCTTGGCATGGTGAGCGTAACTGATTTCTTTGTAGCGAGCATCACCTGTCATTTTTGCCAAAACGCGGATGCCTAATTTTTTAAGTAGTGGTAGTACATTCCACATTTCTCCAGCAATGTTATACTCGCCGATGAGGTTGATGTCATAGGGCGTGGTATATTCTGGTTCACCAGTACCGACAACGTATTCAAGTAAAGCTTCACCACCGATGCGGTTGCCAAGGTTTTTACTACCAACAAAACCTGGTGAATTTACAGGGATAATGGGAATGCCGATTTTCTTAGCAGCGGCTTGGCAGACAGCATTCAAATCCTCACCAATTAGAGCGGTGACACAGGTAGAGTAAACAAATATCGCCTCTGGTTGGTAGCGTTGATGGATATCTAGGATAGCTTTGTAGAGCTTTTTTTCACCACCGAAAATGACATCATTTTCACTTAAATCGGTGGTAAAACCAAATTTGTAGAGTTGAGGCCCAGAAGAGAGACTACCGCGACTACCCCAGGAATTGCCAGCACAGGCGATCGGTCCGTGGACTAAATGAGCAGCATCAGTAATGGGTACTAGGGCAATCATTGCACCATCAAAGGCACAACCCCCTTGAGCGGCTCCAGGCTGAGCTTGTTGTTTGCAAGCTTTATTTTTCTTCTCTCCATGCGTGTGTTGATTGTGTTCGCATCCTGGCTCAGAGAGCAGCTCGTTGATTTTGCCTTGGGTGATTATCATCTCTTTCCTCGCGCTGGATGAAAGTTGTTAGTTGTTCATGGTTAATGGTTAATGGTTAATGGTTAATGGTTTTTCCGCTTGAGTTATTAACAATTAACCATTAACCATTAACTATTAACTACTAACTAATTATTAATAGATAATGAGTAATGATTAATGAGTAATATGTAACATTAGCAAATGTATTTCGTGACATCTTCTGCACACTCATCGCTGAGGTAAGATAAAGCACGAAAACGCAATCCAACAAAATTGTCATATAAAGGATTGAGTTTACACAGTGCAGGAATGTGGAATTTACGCCCAAAGAGTTGAATATTTCTCTCAAAAGGGCAACAACAAGGAATAATTTGGCAAATTAGATGAGCAAGGCGATAATTTTTGACCTGGATACTATCTACCAGATTCCGTAATGGATATAGAATATCAAAACCACCAGATTTTTGATGATTTGGTGGATGATAATTATGATGGGTGTGAGTGTGAGTGTGAGTCATTGATTTCATTTTTTATGTATCAGAAACACATCAAAGAAAAAAGGTAAAAGGAATTTGGGTTTGAAGATAGGTATTAAGCATTGTTAATAGTTCATGGTTAATGGTTAATGGTTCATAACTATTAACTATTAACTATTAACTATTCCCTATTCCCCATTCCCTAGTCCTTTTCCTTTGTTGGCACGCCGCGAGTTAATGAGATTCTTAACGAATCAAATCGAAGGAAATATCGGTCTTACCAGCGATGTTGGTGTTGCGATCCAATTCATCCAGAATGGTGTTTACAACCCAGTTGAGCAGATTCAAACCACCTTGATAACCGATGGTGGGATAACGGTGTAAGTGATGGCGATCAAAGAGAGGATAACCAATCCGCACCATTGGAATCTTGGTATCACGCCACAGGTACTTACCGTAGGAGTTACCCACGAAGAAGTCTACAGGTTCGGTGAACATCAAGCTTCTCATGTGCCACAAGTCTTTACCATTCCAAACAGTGGCTTCCTTGCCGAAGGGACTGGCGCTGAGGATTGCTTCCATTTCTTTCTTGAATGCCTCGTCACCATTGTTGCAGAGGATATGCACTGGCTCAGCACCCAACTCCAACAAGAAGCTAACAACGCTAACAATCAAATCTGGTTCGCCGTAAATCGCAAACTTCTTGCCATGAATCCAAGCATAGGAGTCGGTCATGGCATCTACCAAACGACCGCGTTCTTCTTCTAATTCCTTGGGAATGGGTTTTCCGGTCATTTCGGATAGTGTCATCAGGAATTCATCAGTTCCCTTAACACCCCAAGGACGTAGAACTTTAGTTTTTTGACCCCACTTTTCTTTAACATAATCGCGGGTCTTAGTGGTGGAGTAGGATTGTAAGAAGACGGTACCTTCTGCATTGATGGAATCAGCAGCATCTTCCAACTTAGTACCACCTGGGTACATATCGTATTCACCAGTGTTGGGAGAATCCAAATATTCGCTGTTATCAGCCAAAATAGTGTGGTCTATTCCCATTAATCCGAGCATCCGCTTTAATTCGCGGTTGTTGCCGGTGTAGGTGTCGAAGCCAGGAACAAAGTTGAGCTTACCGTTGGTAGTATTTTTCTTTTTGCCTTCTGTCAAGTGAGACAGAATGCCCTTCATCATATTGTCGTAACCCGTGATGTGGGAACCAACAAAGCTGGGGGTGTGAGCAAAAGGAACAGGTAAGTCTTGGGGAATAGAACCAGCTTTCTTAGCGTTGGTGATAAATGCACCCAAGTCATCACCGATAACCTCTGCCATACAGGTGGTGCAGACAGCAATCATTTTGGGCTTGTAAAGTTGGTAAGAAACCTGCAAGCCTTCAATCATGTTATTCAAACCACCAAACACGGCTGCGTCTTCAGTCATAGAAGAAGACACGGCAGAGAACGGCTCTTTATAGTGACGGCTGAGGTGGGTACGGAAATATGCTACGCAACCTTGAGAACCTTGTACAAAGGGAAGAGTACCTTCAAAACCAGCAGCGGCGAAGATAGCACCCAAGGGTTGACAACCTTTAGCAGGGTTAACTGTTAAAGCTTCCCGAGCAAAGTTCTTTTCGCGGTACTCCCAGCCTTTAGTCCATTCTGCAACACGGGCTACTTCTTCATCAGAGTGTCCGCCTTCAAATTGCTCGTGCTTATTCTTGAATAACTCGGTATACTCTGGCTGTTTAAATAGGTCTACGTGGTCTACGATTTTATCGGGATTCTGTGGCATTAGTTTATCTCTCTGTTACTTGTTGGGTTGGGTAGTGGTGTGAGTGGGGAGTAGGGAGGAGCCACTGCGTTGCGCGGGTTTCCCGCGTTGTAGCAAGTGGCGTTGGGGAGTGGTGAAATTACTTATTCCCTACTCCCTATTCCCTACTCCCTACTCCCTGATTTCTAGGCAGCTTTAGCTTTAGCTTCTTTCTTACTCCAAGGAGTATCAATTAATGCCCAAGTTGGGCTGTTGAGTGCCATATCCATGTCGCGAGCGAAGATGGCGAAGCCGTCGTAACCATGGTAGGGACCAGAGTAATCCCAGGAGTGCATTTGCCGGAAAGGCAGACCCATCTTCTGGAATACGTACTTTTCTTTAATACCGGAAGCGATCAGGTCGGGTTTCTTAGCTTTGACGAATTCCTCGAATTCGTAAGCGGTAACGTCGTCGTAAATAATTGTGGCGTTGTCGATGTAGTGGGTGGTGCGCTTGTAGTCGTCGTTGTGAGCAAATTCGTAACCAGTACCGATAACTTTGATACCCAAGTCTTCAAAAGCGGGCACAACGTGACGAGGACGCAGGCCGCCAACATACAGCATGACGGTATTGCCTTCGAGGCGTGGGCGATACTTCTCAAGTACCGCATTCATGATTGGTGTATACTTAGCTATTACCTTCTCTGCGTTTTCTTGGATCTTAGAATCAAATTTAGCAGCAATCTCGCGGAGAGATTCAGCAATCTTGGTAGGACCGAAGAAATTGAACTCCATCCAAGGCATACCGTAAGCTTCTTCCAAAGCACGGCAGATGTAGTTCATCGAGCGGTAGCAGTGGATGAGAACTAACTTAGCGGAAAGACCGTTAACCAGTTCATTGACAGTACCATCACCAGACCACTGAGCAGTAACACGCAAGCCAATTTCTTCCAACAGCATCCGGCTAGACCAAGCGTCACCACCGATGTTATAGTCACCAATCAGTGCTACATCGTAGGGACCAGGCTCAATAGTGAGGGTGTTTTCCTTCTTCGCTTTGTCAAAGCGAGGGAACATGTGGTCACGGATAGCATCGTTAGCGATGTGGTGTCCCAGTGACTGAGATACACCCCGGAAACCTTCGCAACGTACGGGTACAACCGGCTTACCAATCTCTTTGGAGGCTTTCTTGGATACAGCTTCAATGTCATCCCCAATCAAACCGATGGGACACTCAGACTGAACACTAATACCACGGTTGAGAGGGAAGAGTTCTTCAATTTCTTTGATAATCTTAGCTAGCTTTTTATCACCACCAAAAACGATGTCACGTTCTTGGAAATCGGAGGTGAAATGCATGGTGCCGAAGGAATCTACACCAGTAATACCAACGTAGTAGTTACGACGACCAGACCAAGACCAGTAACCACAACCTACAGGGCCATGACTGATGTGGATCATGTCCTTGATCGGACCCCAAACCACACCCTTGGAACCTGCATAGGCACAACCACGGGCAGTCATCACACCAGGAACTGATTTGATGTTGGACTTAACGCCGCAATCGGACTTGCCTTCTTCATGAACGTTAAGGTGTTTTTCCCGCTTTTTGCGAGATTTTTCTGGATAGGCTTGGAGAACTTCTTTAACTAGTTGTTTGTGTTCTTCTACAAGATTTTTATTTTCTGGAGGGGTCATATTCTGCCTCAGTTACGCTTACGAGTTCTGGTAATTCAGGATAGAAGGGAGGGGATTAGGAAAGAGTGGAAGAGGGGGAGAGTGGGAGAGTGGGAGAGGGGATGTTCCCTTGTCTCCGCGTCTCCGTGTCTCCTTTGACTACGGCATTAGTTATTTCTTCGCGGCGGCTTCTGCTGCAATCAGTTTTTCGGCTTGTTCGTCGCTTTCAAGGATACCGAATTCGATTAGCAATGCTTCTAGCTCATCCATTTCGATGGGTGTGGGAATGGTAAGCTTATCGTTGTTGATGATCTTCTTAGCTAATGCGCGGTATTCATTACCTTGTGCGCTGTCAGGTGCGTACTCGTTCACTGTCATTCGGCGCAATTCTGCGTGTTGCACGATGTTGTCACGAGGTACAAAGTGAATCATTTGGGTATTCAGACGTTCTGCCAGGGTTTCGATCAACTCGATTTCCCGGTCAACTTTACGGCTGTTACAAATCAAACCACCCAAGCGTACACCACCAGAGTGAGCGTACTTGAGAATACCACGAGCAATGTTGTTTGCAGCGTACATCGCCATCATTTCACCAGAGGTAACGATGTAGATTTCTTGTGCCTTACCTTCACGGATAGGCATAGCGAAACCACCGCACACAACGTCACCCAACACGTCGTAGGATACGAAGTCTACGTCCTCGTAAGCGCCGTTTTCTTCTAAGAAGTTGATGGCGGTGATAATACCACGACCAGCGCAACCTACACCGGGTTCGGGACCACCAGACTCCACGCAACGAACACCACGGAAGCCGGTGAGCATTACTTCTTCGAGTTCTAAATCTTCTACTGCGCCCCGCTCAGCAGCGAGGTGTAACACGGTGGTTTGAGCTTTGCTGTGCAGCATCAAACGGGTGGAGTCAGCTTTAGGGTCGCATCCCACAATCAGAATCCGCTGACCCATTTCTGCCATAGCGGCAAGGGTGTTTTGAGAAGTTGTAGACTTACCGATACCGCCTTTACCATAGAAAGCGATCTGTCTGATATTCTCAGTCATGATTAATTTTTCTCCTGCAATTGGTTGGTTTGGTGGGTCTAGAGGATTTGTGTTTGAGGTTCACGTTGTTGGGTCAGCTGTGACCGCTAGTAGAACGTCGCCGGTGGCGATCGCTCTACCGTAAAAACTTGATTGTTGCTGTACATAACGTTTTTTGGTTGTCATTAGTCATTTGTCCTTTGTCATTTGTCCTTTGTCATTTGTCCTGTATGCTTTACTAATGACTAATGACTAATGACCAATGACCAATGACCAATGACCAATGACTAATAAGTATCAAATTTACGCACTTTACAAATACGCTATAATGTGCATTAGCTAGAAGAAATACCAAGTAGGATTTGACGTAGCTATTTGTCAATAATTAATGCGTCAGTCCTATCACTTGTTCAAAATAGCGCCCTTCAAATTTGAGACACGAGTAAGTGCATCGTTTGTGTCTTGTGGGGACGCCCCACGGGCAGCCATTGCCTCACGAAGGTGTTTGGAAATAGCATCGAAGTGTTGTGGTTGTAGATTCATGCCCGTGTGTGTTTTCTCCATTGGGCGACCTGTGTATTGATCTGGACCCTCAAAAATCTTAGAGAAAAAAGCAATTTGAAGACGACGCTGCTTTTCCATATCTGTATGAGCGAAAAATTGATTGAGGGTGTTGTCAGCCATGACGCGTTTGTAGAAATCATCTACTATTTGCCCAATACCTTGCTCTCCGCCAAGATTGTTGTACAACGTCATATCCTTGTCCTTTGAAGCGAGTTGGATAACGAAATTCACAAGTAGGCGCTTAATATCTTCGCCTGTGTGCCTTTACTGTCTGTTGTCAGTAAGACTAAAGCATTAATGGGAAGACTATTACATCGGTCAAATCCTACTTTCACCTCTTGGCTGATACACATTAGGTAGAGCGTATTTGTAGAGTGCGTAAATCAATAACGCAATTGCTAAACCGCTTCAACTACAAGGTCTGGGGTAACGCGATCGCGCAATCTCGATTCAATCGCAATTTTCAGCGTTGCCGTACTGCTAGAACACGAACCACAAGCACCTTGGAGTATTACTTTAACGCGATCGCCTTCCACGTCATAAAGTTCTACGTCTCCCCCGTCAGCAATCAAAACGGGTCTGACTTCTTCATCTAACACTTTTTGAATAAGTGCGATTTTTTGCACTGATGTCAGGGGTTTACCGGAGGTGCGCCCATTGGTGTTCAGGGAAGACTTGGCAGGGGTAGCGGATTCTTTTTGCACGGATGCAATGATGTCATCGATATTTGCCAAACACGATCCGCATCCGCCACCGGCTTTCACATAATTTGTTACTTCTTCAGCAGTGGTAAGGTTATTTTCAACTATCACACGCCGAATCTTGTTTTCACTGATGCCGAAACAGGTACAAACTAGCGTTCCTTCATCGTCATCTTCGTGAGCTTCTCGCTTAATTCCTCGGTAATTATAAATCGCTGCTTCTAGTGCTTCTTGCCCCATTACCGAGCAATGCATTTTTGCTTCTGGCAATCCGCCTAGATGATTGGCAATATCTTTGTTAGTAATTTTGAGGGCTTCATCTAAAGTTTTACCCTTAATTAATTCTATCAGAGCTTCAGAAGAAGCGATCGCACTAGTACAACCAAAAGTTTGAAAGCGAGCTTCGAGAATTTTTTCTGTATCTTTCTCTACTTTAATATGTAATCTCAGGGCATCTCCACAAGCAATGCTGCCTATTTCGCCAACAGCAATTTTAATTCCTGGTTCACCCTTATCTTCTATTACTCCCTGATATTTGGGATTATAAAACAATTCCAATACTTTATCTGTATATTCCCACATAGCCTTAATTTCAGTTAGGAGTTAGGAGGCGCGGAGTTAGGAGGCGCGGAGTGAGGAGTTAGGAGTGAGGAGTTAGGAGTGAGGAGTTAGGAATTAAAGAGAAGAGTTATGAGCAATATGTAAAAGTTCTCAGAGTTGAGTTGAAGAAAGAAAACTCCTAACTCCTAACTCTTAACTCTTAACTCCGCGCCTCCTAACTCCTAACTCCCAGCACCGCTTTTTCCTGTTCTTGTAGCCAAGTGGCTTCATCACTTTTGAAGGGCGAGAGGGCGCGTAAACGTTCTACAATACCTGGCATTACCTCTAACACTGCATCAATTTCGGCGTCTGTGGTGTAGCGACAAAGACTGAAGCGAATGGAACCATGCAAAATGGTGTAGGGTAAGCCCATTGCCCGTAAAACATGTGAAGGTTCTAAAGAACCAGAACTACAAGCGGAACCAGATGAGGCACAGATACTGTGTTGGTTGAGCAAGTAAAGAATTGCTTCACCTTCAATGTACTTAAAGCCTATATTGGTTGTGTTGGGCAATCTCTGCGTAGGATGACCGTTAATTTCACAGTCGGGAATTGTAGCGATGATGGTTTGTTCTAGGCGATCGCGCAGTTTCTTTTCTCTCTTTGTCGCCTCTTCTAAATGTAATAATTCTAATTCGGCAGCTTTACCAAGGGCTATGACTCCTGGGACATTCTCTGTTCCCGCCCTTCTGTTGCGTTGTTGTCCTCCACCGATTAGCATAGGACGGAATCTCACACCACGCCGCACGTACAAAGCACCAATTCCTTTTGGTGCATGAATCTTATGCCCAGACATGGTTAACATATCAATGGTGCTAGCTTTCATGTTCATCGGGATTTTACCGACTGCTTGCACTGCATCGACGTGGAAGATAGCGCCACGTTCTTTTACCCGTACGCCAATCTGTTCTATCGGGAAGACTACACCAGTTTCGTTGTTGGCATACATTATAGATACCAAGGCGGTATTTCCTGTCAGTGCTGCTTCCAACTCATCAAGATCCAACTGTCCCTGACGATTTACTGATAGATAGGTAACGGTGTAACCTTGCTTTTCTAGTTGTTTGCACAGACTCAATACTGCTGGGTGTTCTACTTGCGTGGTGATGATGTGGCGTTTGTCTGGTTGTGCCAACAGTGCGGCGCGAATAGCGGCGTTATCTCCTTCTGTACCACCACTGGTAAAAATTATTTCTGATTCGTCAGCCTTAAGCAGGGTTGCTACTTGTTCTCTTGCTTGATTGACTGCTTTAGCGACTTGCCCACCAAAAGTGTGCATACTAGAGGGATTGCCGTAATAGTCAGTCAAGTAAGGCAACATCGCCTCTACGACTTCTGGATCTACTTTGGTGGTGGCATTATTATCGAGATAAATACAGTTTTTTTGCATCGTTTCCAATTCTTTTTGACATTATTTTATTGGTTGATTGTTAATGGTTCATGGTTCATGGTTAATGGTTTATGGCTATTAACTATTAACCATTAACCATTAACTATTAACCACTAACTAACAAGGCGCTTGTTGCTGGCGCTTTTGCAGTTGTTCGGAGAATTTTTGAGAATAGAAGTTAAACCAATTCTCCCAGTAATCTTGTTTTTTAGTTAATTTTGCGATGAGACGATTATAAGTGTTAAACCAGCTTTCCCAGTAATCGCTAGGCACTTTGACACAGCCGTTGCATGTAGGACAACCAGCTTTGCACTGAGGAACTGTATAAATACTACCAACACAGTTTGTGCAAAGTTCGGGGTCAATCCACGGAGTACCATCAACCATTTTGATTGCGCCAGTGGGACATATAAACTTACAAAGGTCACAGGAAATGCACTCACTGGTTATTTTGTAAACCATGTGTATCCTCCATTAAAGAAAGCAGATTGAGGATTGGGTATTGGGTAATTGGTGATGGGTACTGGGTTATACCCTAACAGGATTTTGGATTTTAGATTTTGGATTTTTGATTGTAAAAACTTGTCTAGTTGGCTGTTTTTGCAATCTATCTACCCTGAAATATTTTTCCAAATGGTATTCGATTTGTTGATTGTTGGTGGTTGGTGGTTGTTTGGAATCAACAATAAACACCAAACAACTATCAACCAACAACTAACAACTAACAACTAACTTTTCCTAATTCCTGGATGTATTGCTGGTAGTACTCTAAAGCAACTTTGTCAATCACGTCGTAAGCTTCAACTGTTTGTATACCAGCCGCGTGCAGTTTTTCTTTGGGACATTCGCCAATTTTGGCAACAAACACCGCTTTGCAATCTGCGATCGCTTCGATGATGTTTTCCAGTGTGGCTGTCTCTCCATAGCCGCCTTGGCAATAGTGGTCTATCTTGCGATGACCGATAAACTGCACTTGCTTGCCATCTACTTCATAAACCTGGAATTCTTTGGCATGACCGAAGTGCTGGTTAATTAATCCGCCGCCTTTTGTTGCCACTGCAACCAGGATTTTCGGACTATTTTGTACAGACGCGACATGTTGCGTCTCTACAGCCTCTTTAGCTGCTTTAAGTTCTTCTCTAAACTTCTCAATTCCTGCTTGGACTTCTTCGCGTCCTTTGAGGTCGTATTCTGCGGACATTGCCAAGAATTTGTCTTTGGTAAATTCCTGACTGCGGTCTTCTCCTAATAATCCTACCGCATCGGCACGACACTGGCGACAGTGGCGCATCATTTTCATGTTACCAGCGCATTTGTCTTGTACTGCCTTCAGTTCTCTGGGAGTGGGGCCACGTTGTCCGGTAAGTCCAAAGTGAGTGCCGTGTTCTGGTGCAGAAATCAACGGCATAATATTGTGAAGGAATGCGCCTTTAGAGCGGATGACCTTATTTACCTCGGCGAGGTGTTCGTCATTAATCCCCGGAATCATCACGGAGTTGACTTTGCAGAGAATATCAGCTTCTTTGAGGGCTTGTAATCCTTCCATCTGCTTTTCAAGCAGAATTTTAGCCCCTTCAACACCTTTATAACGCTTACGCTTGTAGTGAACCCAAGAATAAATCTGTGCGCCGATTTCTGGGTCTATGGTGTTCAGGGTGATAGTAACGTGATCTATGTTTAGTTGTTTAATGCGATCGACATATTCGGGAAGCATTAAACCGTTAGTTGATAGGCAAAGCTTGATATCTGGTGCTTTTTCTGCTATCAACTCAAAGGTGCGGAAGGTTTTTTCTGGGTTAGCCAATGGATCGCCAGGACCAGCAATTCCCAAAACTGTCATTTGGGGAATTTTGCTTGCAACCACTAGAACTTTGTGTGCTGCTTCTTCTGGTGTTAGCAATTCGCTAACTACTCCGGGACGACTTTCGTTAGCACAGTCGTATTTACGATTGCAGTAGTTGCATTGGATGTTGCAAGCGGGGGCAACTGCAACGTGCATCCGTGCATAATGATGATGGGCTTCTTCGCTGTAGCAGGGATGCTTGGCAATCCGTTGTTGTAGTTTTTCATCCACTTCCACGGTGGCATCGCTGCTGCATCCGCCGCAGCCACCGGACTTAATATTGGTTGTGGATTCCGTAACTGGGGAGGTGACGAGTCCTGTAGAAGGTGGGGTCATTGAATTTCGCAAAGGGTCGCTATTTAGGCTGCCACTAGAAAAGATGGAAAGCTACTCTTTAACCAAGGAATGGAAGCCGCGTCTGTTTTTAGCGCTGTCTACCCGGATTCGGGGTAGGCTATAAAACCCAAGTTTCTCGGCTGGTGTGTGTCATGCACAAGATGTGGGTGGTGTGACAGTGCATTACAGCCGCGACTTCGTTTCACAGGGGCATGGTGCTATCTCATCCCTCCACTCACTCATCGCTCCTTGATTGGTGCTTTAAGTGATTGGCGATATATGTTTTATATCAGTCGTTGGAAAGAAGGGCTGGATTTAGATTGGGATAATATTTATTAAATTTATTAAGTTTGTACTCAAAGTCTGAAAGTCAGTCTTTGAGCGCATTATCAAGATTTAAAAATTTTTTTCGGGTCGGGGTACTAGTATTTTGGGGTGGAAGTACAAGTATTTATGGAGATGGGGACAAGTTTTTTTGTACTCAATTAAAACCCTATTATAGTAAGGGTTTGAAGATTATTTAACTTTTTTTGAACCTATCTTAAGTTGTACTCATAGACCCCTCTACAACTGCCCAGAGTACTAGTTTTGGTAGTGATTTGACCTTTGGAAATCTGGAGTAACTTACAGGCGCTACTCCAGAAATTTGCGAAATTCAATTCTGTATCCAACATATCACTTTTTTTTTGATAATAAATGCAATTTAATTTTTTTTAATTTTTGAAATCTTAATAATAAATTGAGGATTGGATCAGCTTTGTTATCAGGCGCTTGGAGAAAGAACATGAGAATATATCGCAAAACCCAGGCGCTAAAGTTCTTGCTGAACTTCTGTTTGCTGAAATTATTGCTAGCGCTTAGTTGCACAGAAATGGTGATTGGTGGTTAGTGGTTGGTGGTTGGTGGTTGATACCAACTAAATACCAACTATTTATAGATTAGCTTGAAAAAGGGTGGAGCGATCGCACTTCCACCCATCCTGTTTCGCATTATGCGGAAAGATAGATAGACGACAGACACAAAGACAGACACAAAAACAGACACAAAGACAGACATAAAGACAGACATAAAGACAGGGGTTATAAACCCCTGTCTAATAGCGAAAGTCCTCTGTAAGAGGACTAAATCACAATTTTTCAATTTATGATCGTGAGTCGTCTGAAGACGACTTCAGCTTTGAGACAGGGAATTAATTCCCTGTCGAATTAATTCCCTGTCTATGTGTCTGTCTGTCTATTAATGATTACAAGAACCTTGTTTATGGCTGTTTTGATGTCCGTGCTTGTGAGAACAACTTTGTAAGTCCTGGTTCATTAGCTTTTCAGTGATTTCCTGAAGAGTTGCATCCTTTGGCTTTAAACCGATCCAAGCATCAAGCTTTTGTGCATCAAAACCCACCTCGCGGCGATCGCCTACTTGCATCAAAGGACGGCGAATTAACAGTGGATCGCGTAGCATCAAGATTAAAGCTGTTTGTTCATCTACTTTTTCCGGAACTATCTCGCCTGATTGTACCCGTGGGGCGGCACGATTAAACCATTCAACTACAGGGCGATCGCCAAAAAATGAGCGCAAACGTTCAACTGTCCAAGGTTCCGTTAGCAGATTAAAAGCGACAACTTCATGGCCTGCGGCTGTGAGCAAAGTTTTTTGTTTGGTATTATTCTTACAGCCTGGTTTTTCATAGAAAATCACCCTTGCCATTTTAGTATCTCCAAATAGTTCCAATTTTTGAGAATCAGAATTAAACCACAAAGACACTAAGAGGAAGTCTGAGAAGTCAAATTTTATTCAGACTCGGCGAATATAATTCGCGGCTACACAAACAAAACCTGCCTACGCAGGTTTATAAACCTTGATTTTCCGTTTAGTCCGCGCAGGTGGACTTAGTTTGTATAGTCGCGAATTATATTCGCCCAAATTTTTTCAGACATCCTCTAAGGGATAAAGAATTTTACCTTAGTTACTTCGTGTCTTGGTGATTAATATTCCATAAATATTCTTCAATTATGCTGAACAAATTAGCATGGCTTTCATTGTTCAACATAATTAAATTTTAATGAATAAAGCAAGTAATTTATTATTAATAAATATTACTATATTATGTTTATTAAAAGTTTTTTGCAGTATCAGTCAGTATATTAAAGTCAAATCGTTGACTTGGGTCAGTTTCACCATAAAGATTAAAAGTAACAGTTGGTTCATCACCCACAGCTTCCACACAATGAATAGCATCGGGTGTAAAGCTAATAATATCACCAGGAAATAAAGTTAATTCTCCTGTTGGTTCAATTTTGTTTGGAGATTTAGGACTAGGTATTCGCTGCCAAAATGTATTTTTTTCCTGTCCTTTTAATACCGCCACAACTCCCCAAGTACCGTGATTGTGAATATTTGATTTTGTTCCTGGTGCAAATGTTACTGTTTGCACGGTGAATGGAAAACCTAACTCATCATAAAGAAGTAAAACCGATGTTCCAGTTTTAGGGCAAGGCTCTAAGTATTGACTTTGTACCCAATAGGAGTTAACAATCAATCTTTTTACCAGCATTCTAATTTCTGGTAAGCGACTAGTTTCATCTTCGACATCATTAAGAACATCTTCTAACTCTGTTAAAAACCGATAAAGGCGATAATTATCTCTCAATAAATCCCATTCTCTTACAGATTTACAAGCTTGATATTTTCCATCTCTAGTAACAAACCAATCTTTTCCTTTCATATGATTTAAGGGTTAGGAGTGAGGAGTTAGGAGTGAGGAGTGAGGAATTAGGAGTTAGGAGTAAAAAATCATTCTTTCAATCATAAACTCTGCGCCTGGTGCGCCTCTGCGTGAAAAAAATAATTAATATTGTTACAATAATTTACTCTTAATTCTTAACTCATAACTCCTCACTCCTAACTCTTCACTCTTCTTCGGGTGGTCGTGTCAGAATATCAAGTAATATTCCTGCACCAAATTCTTTTTTATCGTCAACTTTCATGATATGAACGCTAATTTCTTTAGCTTTTTCAATATCTCCCAGTTTTGCAAATACTAATCCAGAAGCGGCATAAGCATTTAAATACAATCTGATTTTGGGGTCTTCTTTACGATTAACTAATATTGGTTGAAGCTGCTCCCAATTTTCAGGAAAATTCTCTTCTTTTTTAATTTTATCTATAACTTTGACTGCTGTTTGCAATGCCATATGATAATTATTTTTGTAAAAGAAATATCTATATGCTGCAACCAAAACATCGGTATTATCTCCGGTTTTGGCTAAAGCTTGGTTAATATATTTTTCTGATTCCGAGGTATTTTCCCAGTTTTCTGCTGCCAATATCAATAATTTTTTGATATCTTCTGGTACCTGAAACCATGAGAATCTTTCTGCATCCACTAGCATAAAAACCTCCTTGTAGAGAGTTAGGAGTGAGGAGTTAGGAGTTAGGAGTGAGGAAGTAAGAGAATAATTTATAGTGAAAGTTGAAGGCTATAGATTATAACTTACAACTCCTAATTATTAACTCCTAACTCCTAACTTTTAACTCCTAACTTTTTCAAAATATGGTGAGAATATACAGTAGGGTGAAGAGAATAATCCAGATGATGTCTACAAAGTGCCAGTAAATTTCAGCCATTTCGATGCCGGTGTGTTTGGTGGCAGAATAATGATCGGGACGGCGCGATCGCCACAAAACACCCAAAATTAATAGCAGTCCCACGAATACATGCAAACCGTGGAATCCTGTCATAATGTAAAAACAATTGGAGAATACATTTGTAGTCAGACCATATCCTAAACTCATGTATTCATAAGCCTGACCAAGTAAGAAAATTGCCCCCATGATTGCGGTAATTATATACCATTTCCGCATTCCTTTCACATCATTCTTTTTAATTGCCGTATCACCAAAGTGAATGACAAAACTACTAGAAACCAGAATGATAGTGTTAATTGTGGGCAATAATAATTCTACTTCTGTTCCTTCTGGAGGCCAAACTTTATTACTGCCTCGAAAGAACAAATATGTAGCAAAAAATCCCCCAAACATTAAAGATTCAGAAATAAGGAACGTCAACAGTCCCCAGACTCGTAAATCTTGATGTTCTTCGTGATGGGTTGTACTTGTTGCGATCGCCATATTGTTTTTGGTTGGTTGTTGGTTGTTGGTTGTTAGTGGTTAGTTGTTCATAGTTAATGGTTCATAGTTCATAGTTCACGGTTCATAGTTCATAGTTCATGGCTATTAACCATTAACCATTAACCATTAACCAT
>JBHYDF010000035.1:0-53024 GCA_051861145.1 Nostocaceae cyanobacterium | reverse complement strand
AGTTATTTTTGCATTATTTCATAATACATCTTGAAGTGCGGAAGATGGGTTACAAGAGGAGAGCGTCGTATCAGAGCTAGACAGGCTCATGTTTACCAAGTGAAACTGCCAGAAGAATTACGTTCGCAGGGAGAAGCACTTGAGATTCTAGTGGAAGTTACTCTTTCTTACAAAGCACAACCGCGTCGAACCCGCAGGAATCGCAGAAAATATCTTTCAACTTGGCTCGACTGGGATTGTAGTAAGAAAGGAGAAGATCCAGAATGTTTTCTGGCAAGGATTTTGAAGGAGTATGATGCTTCAGAGGATACCGAGAAGGGAGAGGGAGCTTTTAAATGGACGCTTGGCAAACAAAATAATCACGGAATAATTAGAGATGTATCCAGAAGTGCAGGAACTATTCAGAAAGATTGGACTGTTGTCAAGTCATTTGAACTAACAGAAGCGTTTTGTATTGCAGTTGTTGGACACGAAGGTTGGAACAATGATCCAAATGCTACCGTTCCATACTCTCTAGTTGTTAGCTTTGAAGCCACAAAAGCGAATATTCCTGTTTATGCGTCGCTCGTTGAGGCTCAAGTTGAAACAGAAGTTGAGGCGGAGGTACAAATTGAATATTAAGTTGCTATGGAGCAATTATTTTTTCCCTACATAAACGCCCAAGCACCGAGCCGTTTCCACCAAAAAACTATTAGAATCTACAAGTAACGGACTTTTTGCCAAAACTCGTTGCAAAGAAACCGGCACAACTCGCCCATTTTGCCAAGATACCATTAAACCAGTTTGGTCAGCAGCCACCAAATCCACAGCAGCTTTACCAAAAGCTGTCGCCACCAAGCGATCGCTTGCTGAAGGAATACCACCACGTTGAATATGTCCCAACACTGAAACTCGGATATCTATTTCCTGATTCCAGCACTGGCGAATTTCATTAGCAATATACTGACCAACTCCGCAGACTGGCTTTTCACTAGATGCGCAGCAAAATGAATCCTCCGCAATTCTAGCGCCTTCTGCAACTACAATAATTGCGAATCTACGCCAATTGCGATCGCGTAACTCTGCTAAATGTTGACAAATTTCCTGAATTGAGTAAGGAATTTCGGGAATTAAAATTACATCTGCTCCGCCGGAAATACCTGATTGTAGTGCTAAGTGTCCGGCTGTACGTCCCATCACTTCCACAATCATAACGCGATCGTGACTCGCAGCAGTGAAGGTCAAACGATTTAAGGAATCAACAATCGTATTAAGTGCTGTATCAAATCCAACTACTCGTTCAGTGAGTGCCACATCATTATCAATTGTCTTAGGGATGGCAATGAACTGCCAATTACCTTTGTTTTGTAATTCTTGGAGAATTGCCAGACTGCCATCTCCACCAATACCAATTAATGCATCTATTTCTAAAGCTTGGTAGCCAGCCAGAATCTCATCGACATGAGCCAAAGTATCACCCTTGTTGATGCTACCAAGAATCGTTCCTCCCATCAGGAGTAAAGGGTCAATACCGTGCAAATCTAAACCGTGCATTGACAGAGGAATTGCTTTTTTTTCCTGTAGTCCCTTAGTAGCATAGGGAATGCCTAGCACCTGCCAGCCATAGGTAAGAGTAGCATGGCTAACAACCGCCCGGATTACAGTGTTAAGTCCGGGACAGTCGCCGCCGCTGGTAAGAATGCCAAGACGTTTTTGCGTTTTCATTATGGCTTAACCTCAAACATTCCCCTGTAACCAGTCAAAGATTTGATCTAGCTGGTTCAAAGTCACCAACCCATATTGCCATAAAATCATCGGTAACAAATTTGGAGTTTGTTCGGGATGCCGCAATGCTAATTGAACATCAGTGGCAGGAATAGCCAAATCTTCTTGCAAGAAACTAAGCAATTGCGTAAGTGTCTTTTGCTTCATGCTTGATTACCTCTCTTAGGGCAATACGTTGAGGTTAGGCTACAAATATGAGGAAGTTGTGAAGATTTTATGAAATTAAGGTTTATTCTCTCATGACTTGATTTTGGCAGATAATAATTTTTTTGACACTCCCCTCTTCTTAATCTGATGAATTCTGAAGAGCAATTTTACTTACGTAAACAGATATGATACAGTCCCAACACTATCATTGTGCCTTAAAAAACTTTATACCTAGCTAGTTAAGAAAATTTATTGCTTAGCAGGAAGATTACCCCTCATTGAAGCTGAATGGGGGTATAAATTTTTTTGAGTCTCACGCAAAGGCAAGCCAGCGCCGTGGGCGGGTTTCCCGACTTGAGGCGACTGGCGCGCAAAGACGCCAAGATTTTCTTTGCGACGGCAGTCGCTACAACGGGGGGAACCCCCCTCCGGGTTCGCCAGTCGCCTACGGCGGGAAACCCGCCTACAGCGCTGGACTCACCGCAACGCGCTGCCTCGCCTTTGGGTCTTTGCGTGAGCTTTTTTAAAATTTGTCAAGTGCGTTACCCACCAGATAACTTAATCTTCCTGTTCTAACATCATCTTCGCTTGTAACAGGTGCTGCTTGTGTTCCTCACTTACCGTGGGGTATTTCAAATCAAGTTCTTCTAATTTAGAAGTGATAATTTCAGCAACCGCGAGGCGTGTAAACCATTTATTGTCAGCAGGAATGATGTACCAGGGTGCCCAAGAAGTGCTAGTGTGATTGAAAGCATCTTCATAAGCTTTCATATAATCATCCCAAAAAGCACGCTCTTTGGCGTCATTCACTGAAAACTTCCAATTTTTTTCTGGCAATTCAATTCGCCTTAAAAATCGATTTTTCTGTTCTTCTTTGGAAACATTGAGAAAAAATTTGAGGATAATTATCCCATTATTCACCAAATATTTTTCAAAATTATTAATTTCCTCAAAACGCTGCTTCCATATCTGATTTCCTTTTGGAAATACCGGAAGTTGTTGCTTTTTCAAAATTTCTGGATGGACGCGAACCACTAAAACTTCTTCATAATAAGAACGGTTGAAAATGCCAATTCTACCTCTTTCTGGTAAAGCTTTAGCACTTCGCCATAAATAGTCATGGTCGAGTTCTTCCGCGCTGGGTGCTTTAAAGCTAAATACCTGACATCCCTGCGGGTTAACTCCCGACATCACGTGTTTAATAGTGCTATCTTTACCAGCCGCATCCATTGCCTGAAATATTATCAGCAATGCATAGGCGTCATGAGCATAAAGAACATCTTGGTATTTGCTAAGCTGCTGAATACCGGCTTCTAATTTGCCTTTTGCCTCAATTTTGTTTTGGAAAGAACCCGTATATTTAGGGTCATAATCTTTTAAGGAAATTTTGTCACCGGGTTTAACAATAAAATGGTTATGGTTCATATCATAAAATTTGTCGTTTGTTTGGCTTTTGAGTAGTTTCAATCGGACGCATCGCTTCTCTACCAAGGATAAACAAACCTGCTACACCCAAGCAAACAAACCAAATATATTCATACCAATGTTTACCTATTTGTTGAACGGTGCTAAGTTCTGGATGCAGCGTATTCAAATAAAGTAACAGTACAATTATCATCAACGCTCCAAACCCAACAAAGCTTAACCCAACCCGAATGCGTGCAGGTCGTAGTTCCCAATCACTAATCTTTTCTAAGTCTACTTCTGCTAGCTCTTGTAATGATTCCTCTGCGACTGAAGAGGCTAATTGCAAGTTTTTTCCTAGCTTAGGCGGTAAAATCGGCACTAGTGCTGTTACGGTTGGGCGACGCAATAAAGCCTCAGTATCTCTCAGTAATTCTAATGGTTTACGAAAGGCAGGAGGCTGAGCAAATTCTAAATTTTGCGTAGCATTATTGACATTTGCTTTACGTTCAAAATCCATAGTTAGTCATTGGTCATTAGTCATTGGTCATTAGTCATTGGTCATTGGTCATTAGTCATTGGTCATTCGCAAAAACAAATGACAAATGACTAATGACAAAGAACAAATGACTAATGACTCTTACTACTTAGTTTAATGACTATTGACCGCTGATGACTGATAGCTATAGCGGTTTTCAATCTTTGTGAAGTACAGACCTTTGTAGGGGCAATTCATGAATTGCCCCTACCTGTGTAAGTAAGTCGGCGCGAATAAACCGAACTATGTAAAGAAAAGTAAAGCTTGTAAGTTAGCTTGTAGTAAGCGCTTCAGCGCTGAAGCGCTTACTACAAACCTTTAATTTTTTACGCCGACTTACTTACCTCATTCAAACGAAAAGCGCTATAAAAGCTATGAGGTGGTTTGTTGTAGTTCCTCAAGTCGCGCCAGCACTTCTTGACTGTGAATGGTTGGATTAACTTTCACGAAAGTCTCACGCAGAATTCCCTGTGGATCGATGATAAATGTATGGCGCATGGAAATAAAGCTCATCCAAGAACCGTAAGCTTTACTGACTGCGCCTGTTGTATCTGCTAATAAGGGGAATTTTAACCCTTCTGAATCACAAAATTCAGCGTGAGAATCAACATCATCAGCACTAACGCCAATTACTTGCACATTTTTTTCTATATACTTGGGCAAGTCTTGCTGAAAACGACGCGCTTCTATGGTGCAACCTGCGGTAAAGTCTTTCGGGTAAAAGTACAAAACTACCCACTGACCGCGAAAATCAGAGAGCGATATCTTACCATTGCCGGTGTTGGTTGGCAATGTAAACTCAGGTGCGGCTTGGTTAATAGAGGGAAGTTTGCCACCCAGCGCGTTAGCTGCTGGGGCAAAATTCAACCAACTGATGAGCGCAAAACAACTAGCTAATAATATGCTCAAAAAATTGCGACGAGATGTCATTGTGCAAACCAGAATCACAACTTAACATAAGTTTACAATTACTGGTTGCTATTCTCAGCTTGGGGAGGTTCGCTAGAAGGTTCTACGCTTTCTATGTATTGGCTATCGAGGAGAAAGGCTCCTTTGGCAAAACGGATACCCCAGTATCCTCCGGGACGTCGGTCTAAGACTACACCCTCTTCGCCAATGTGAATCACATCAGGAGGGCGCAGCATGGGCATAGGGTCTGCGGTTTTTACGTAGGACGGAAGTGCTACGACGCGAACTTTACTACCAATGGCAAATTCTTTGGACATGGTTAGGAGTTAGGAGTTAGGAGTTAGGAGTTAGGAGTTAGGAGTTAGGAGTAGAAGTTAGGAGTTAGGAGTTAGGAGTTAGGAGTTTAGAGCAACCAATAACTGATAACTTATCATTCTCAACTCTTAATTCATAACTCTTAACTCATAACTCTTAACTCATAACTCTTAACTCATAACTCCTAACTCTTTCTAGGGGGCTTGCCAAATTTTTTGATGGTACTGCTCTACATCTGCGTAGGGGTCTATGGGAGGATGGGAGTGGTCATGATTATGATGATGGTGATGATGGTGATGGTGATGGTCGTGAGAATGTCCGTGTCCGTGGTTATTTGCCACCGCAGCTAGCCGGAATTTGCACATTTCACAATTCATCTGCACTTGTCCTAGCTGAGTTTCTATTTCTCTTTCTCGCAAAATAGAAAATAACTGGGGATGCAGACCCATTTCCGGTAAACAGGTCATGGAAATTTCTGGGTATTGTTCCTGTTGTTGGGCAGTAATGTTAAAGATTTTTTTCACTAATGCGCCGGTGAACAGGAAGTATGGTACCACGATAATGCGTTTTGGTTGGTAAAGGCGGGCACGACGGAAGCCTTCTTCTAGCCTGGGGTGGGTAATACCAATAAAGCAGGTTTCAACGGTGGAGTAGCCGCTACCTTCCCAAAGGATGCGGGCGAGTTTGTAAACGTCGCTATTTGCATCGGGGTCACTGGAACCACGACCAACAAACAACAGAACTGTGTCAGCACGAGAAATTTGATGGGGGTTATTTTCTGGCTGGTCGAGTTCCGCTAAACGCGATCGCCACAATTCCAAAATTCCAGGGGTAATTCCAAAATGGCGTCCGTAGTGAAACTTTAACTGTGGATACTTAAGTTTGGCGCGATCCAACTCGTTAGTAACATCAAATTTATTGTGGCGCGCGGCAAACAGCAGAATTGGTAACACTGATAGTTCTGTGTAGCCTTTTTCGATACACAGTTCTATACCTTCCTGAATCGTTGGGCCAGTCAGTTCCAAAAAACAAGGCACGACCGGACGCGATGGATCTAAAGTTTGATATACAGCAGCAAAATCTAATAAAGCTTGTCTACCTTCCGCATCCCTAGTACCATGACCAATCATTAATACAGGACGCTTTATTGGCAGAGGTGGTAACTCCAGGGTTTCAACGCTTGGGTATTCTTGTTGGGTGAGACTAGTTGTATTAAAAATAGGCATTCTGAATTTAAGCTCCTTTCCCGTGCAACGCAGGAAGTAGGTGAGCGAGTAACAGATAGGCGTTCTGGCTCAGGAATTAGTTAGGAGTGAGGAGTTAGGAGTTAGGAGTTAAAATTCATAACTCATAACTCATAACTCATAACTCATAACTCCTTTACAGCTGCGGCACAGCCCCGGATTTGCACCGGTGTTTCCCTATTTTGTTACAGTTCACGTTGCCTTGTTATCTTAACCGAATCTCGCCCAGTTCCAAAATGCGAGGTAGGGGGATGAGGGAGTGGGGAATGGGGCATTGGGCATTGGGCATTGGGCATGGGAAAAATCCAATGACTATTGACTATTGACTATTGACTAATGACTAATGAGGTGGGCTATTTGCCCACCACACTATTTTATCAGCGTTAGATTACCTATTTCCTGGCTGTTGGGGTTGTTGTTGGGGTTGTTGTTGGGGTTGTTGTTGGGGTTGTCGCTGACGCTGCATCTGCTGTAGTTGCTGTAGTTTTTGCTTTTGTTCGGGACTCAGCAGTGCTATTATCTGTTGCTCGGAAGATTGCAGAATTTGCGCCCATTGCTTTTTCTGTTGGGGAGTCAGATTCATAGCAGCGAAAGCGGCAGATCCATTTTGACCATTGCGGATAGCAGCTTTGAACTTGTCTTTTTGCTGTTGTGTGAGAAGCTTCTCAATTTGAGCGTTCCCATTACGACTAATTTGAGATATTTGAGCTTTTTGTTGATCTGTCAGCCCCAGAAATTCTTCTATACTTATGGATTGTTGGGTTTGGGCTGGTCGTTGTTGTGGTGCTTTAGGATTATTTTGTGCTTGGACAGAGCGTTGAGGAATTGCAGTAAAACAGAGGGCGATCGCTCCGGCTATTAGTGACAATTTTTTGAGCTTCATTTATTGCCTCGTGGATTTCTCCCGTTTGATTTAACCATTATAAAAACTCATCGCCCCAAGCTACGTCCGAAAAATTCATTAATGAAAATCTTTGGTACTAGGGTGGGCTTTTTGCCACCCACCCGGCTGAACTAAGGTTACTATTGGTTTATTTTTGAGAAGAATTCGGGTTTACATAGACACTAGTTGGATGTCCGTATAATTCTATTGTTTAGACCCTTGTAAACGTCTCTGCGTAAACCATTGTCGATAGTGCTGTTAACACGTTTGTCAAGGTAGCTATTAACACTATTATAAATAGTGTGAGCATTGGAGGTTTTGACTGCGTTGCGGTTGACACAGTTGTATACTGTTTTGCTGTAAGGTCTAGTTACAGTCACGGATAAATTAGCGATTAGGATTATTCTGTTGACGGCGCGATCGCATATTTTCCCGGTATTGCTGTAGTTGCTGTTTTTGTTCGGGAGTCAGAACAGATTCAATCTGTGATTTTCTCGACTGCATAATTTGCTGTATTTGGGTTCTCTGTTCTTCGGTAAGATTGAGGGAAGCGAACTTATTACGCCTTCCTTGACGATTTCCTTGTCGGTTTTGTCTCTCAGCTTTTAACTGTTCTAGCTGTTGTCGCTGTTCGGGAGTCAGAATCTTTTCAATTTCAGCTTGGCTATTGCGACGAATTTCTGCAATTTGGGCTTTTTGTTCATCGCTAAGTCCTAAACGTTGGAAAGGGCCCTTTCCTGGGACTTCTTGTGCTACTACAAGAGGTGAAGAGGAGATTGTTTGTGCTTTGACTGCAAATGGTACGGCAGTTAAACTAAGGGCAACAATACCAGCTAAAAGCGATAATTTTTGTAGTTTCATTTTTGACCTCAAGGGTTTGTGTGTTCCTTTGTCTACATCCTAGAGGTTGATATTTAAGAGCGACATGAGCAGGAAGTCACGTATTCACCCGTGACTAAAGTCATGATTTTAGGAGTTAGGAGTTAGGAGTGAGGAGTTAGGAGTTGAGAGTGAGGAGTTAGGAGTTGAGAGTTAGGAGTTAGGAGTTGGGAGTTACTACCTTCCCGCTAGAATATTACCTATTAAAAACCGCCAAGACGCCAAGAGCGCCAAGGTTTAAGATAAGTAACTTTGCACTCCTGAAGAAGTAGGAGTTACGAAGTATTGATACACTGCGAATTATTGATTCAAAATTCTTAACTTCTAACTCCTCACTCCTAACTCCTAACTCCTAACTCCTAACTCCTCACTCCTAACTCTTTATCCCCATGCGCCGTCCAATTGAAATTCACAATCATCCTTTTCGATTTTTACTTTATTTAGAATGGATATTACTAGGATTTGCTGTTTTAAGCGCTTTAATTCCATTTCCGTTACAACGTTTTTCTACTAAATTCCCAGAGTTAACAATTTGTAGTTTAACTATTTTTGGTTTAATGGGTTTAAGGTTGCCTAGAAGTAACCAACTAACCAAGATTATCTATACAGCTACGGAAATATTCTTAATTCTCATAACTAACTTTTTTGGAGGAAGAACTGCCAGGCTTTTTCCATTTCTATATTTGATATTAGTCACTCGCAGTTGTCTAATTTTCAAGATGCCTGGACGTTTGGTAATTACAATTTTATCTTTTTTGTTATTTTTACTAACATTTATACGCCGACTTTATGGCATACCCATTCCACCAAGAGCAAAAGAGCGATTATTATTTTTTAATTTGAGCTTTGCAATACTGTTTGGATTAGCTTTAATATTTGTATTCGTATTGATGAATACTGTATTATCTGAACGGCAAAGTCGAGATGAATTAGCAAATGCTCATGAAAAACTTCGTCAATATGCTTTGCGAATAGAAAATCAAGCTACATTAGAAGAACGTAATCGTATTGCTCGAGAAATTCATGACTCTTTAGGACATTCTCTCACTGCTTTAAATTTGCAATTAGAAACAGCTTTGAAATTGTGGCAAGCTAATCCAGAAAAAGCTTACACATTTCTAGCTAGAGCAAAGGAACTTGGTTCTAAAGCACTACAAGATGTAAGAGAATCTGTCTCTACTATGCGTTTTAACCCCTTACAAAAACAATCTTTAGAACAGGCTATTATCGGACTTGCTGAAAATGTGCTGCGTGCAGGTGGGATTTTACCTGTATGTAAAATTAATTTATCTCATCCCATCTATTCTGAAATTAGTACTCCTGTTTACAGAATTGTTCAAGAATCATTTACAAATATTAGTAAACATGCCCAAGCCACGGCAGTTAAACTAGAATTGACAACAACTAAAACAGATTTACATTTGGTAATTGAGGATAATGGTAAAGGCTTTGATTTAGCACAAAATACAACTGGTTTTGGATTGCATAGTATGCGCGATCGCACTTTGGCTTTAGGTGGCAAATTTAATATTAACAGCACTCCTGGATCGGGTTGTCAAATTATCGTTGATATCCCTTTATTGAGGTAGAATAATGATACAAGTTTTGTTAGTAGATGACCAAAGTTTGATTCGCCAAGGATTAAGAGCTTTATTAGAACTAGAGCCAGATTTAGAAATTGTCGGAGAAGCTGAAAATGGCGAAATTGCAATAAAGTTGATTGAAGAATTACATCCAGATGTGGTATTAATGGACATAAGAATGCCGATTATGGATGGAGTCGCAGCTACGCGAGAAATTCAAAAGCGTTTTAGCGAAATTAAAGTTTTAGTTCTCACAACTTTTGATGATGATGAATATGTGACAGCCGCGTTGCAGAATGGAGCAATGGGTTATTTATTGAAAGATACTCCTTCAGAAGAATTGGCTGTTGCAATTCGTGCTGTCTATAAAGGATATACTCAATTAGGACCGGGAATAGTTAAAAAACTTTTGACGAGCTTTTCTCCAGCTACAGCAAATAACTCACCACCACCACCAAGTTTAGCTGAACTTACTCCTAGAGAAAAAGAGGTTTTGCGGTTAATTGCTACGGGTGCTACTAATAAAGAAATTGCTCAACAACTCTATATTTCCGAAGGCACAGTTAAAAATCATGTCACGAATATTTTGAATCGCTTAAATTTGCGCGATCGCACCCAAGCAGCAATTTTCGCTAATTCGTTTTTATCACATTTAAATTAGATATATTTGATTATTCAAATAATTTTAAACATTCTTCTCTTAAAATACCTTTTGTGACCTGAATATTTCTAAAACTTTTAGCAATAACCTCTTCACAAGAGATATTAATTTGAGATTGATTAACTGATATTAAATCTTCAATCGAAGCACCATAAACAATTTCTGATATACCCGTCCAAACGCAAGCGGTAGCACACATTGGGCAAGGTTCGCCAGTAGTATATATGCTATAACCTTCTAAGGAAGGATTATTAAGTTTAGCGGTTAAAATACGAATAGCATTGATTTCCGCATGGGCAGATGGATCGCTGTCTCGCTTCACTGTATTATGAGCCACAACAACGATTTCGCCATTTTTTACTATTACCGCACCGTAAGGCGCATCTCCTTTTTTTGCTTCTGTTAACGCAAGGCGCATAAAATCTTCTGGAGTCATAGAATTTAGAAATTTGCAAGGATAAGAAAGAGGACATAATTAAATTAACTATGAACAAAAATATAAGCTTGTAGTAAGCGCTTAAGCGCTCACTACGAACAGCGCTTTGTTTATGTTCACCTATTTAATTGTTAATAATATAACATTGAAAATGTTATTTTTGTAATTTTATGAAAAATGCCAATTGTCAAATATGTTATTTATCAAACAAAAAACAGCATTTTACTTGCAAGATTTAGAAACACCAGTAGGTAAAGCCATTAATTTAGCCATAGCCGGACTTGTTTTACTCTCATCGGGAATTTTTGTAGCAGAAACTTATAATATTCCTGATTATATAAGGTTGTATTTAGATGCAATCGATACGGCTATTTTGATTATTTTCGCACTAGAGTATATTCTACGTTTATGGAGTACTAAAAATAAAATTAAATATATTTTGAGCTTTTACTCAATTGTTGACTTAATGGCAATTGTGCCCTATTTCTTGGGAACAATTGATATTAGTTTTATCCGTTTATTACGATGGTTTAGAATTTTACGGCTAATTAGATTTATAGACAGAAAATTTTTATTTGGTATTAGCAGCGAAGATGGTGTAATTTTTGCCAGAATTTTGTTTACGTTATTTGCAATTATCTTTGTATATTCTGGTTTAATTTATCAAGTTGAGCATCCAGTGAACCCAAAAGTTTTCAGTACTTTTTTGGATGCATTTTACTTTTCGATTGTGACAATGACAACAGTCGGTTTTGGTGATGTAACCCCAATTTCTGAATTAGGACGTCTGCTAACAGCTTTAATGATTTTAACGGGAATTGCATTGATCCCTTGGCAAATAGGTGATTTAATTAAGCAATTAGTCAAAACAGCTAATCAAGTAGAGACAGTGTGTACTGGATGTGGTTTAGCCTTCCATGATGCAGATGCTAAATTTTGCAAAATTTGCGGCACTAAATTACACAAAACTTGATAGAAGGAATGAGATGGAAAACATGAGGTTGATATCAATCACATATAACCTAAGTTAGAAGTGTTTTTTAATGATTTAGTCTAACCTAAGTTAAAAATTGCCAGAATTATTCTTCAGACAACATGTATTTACCTCGTTTCACCGTCTACTTATTGGCTATAGCTTTAACAAGCCTTGCTGGTAATTTTGTCATCCGTGTTACTGCAAAATCTGAAGATAATTTTCCAACAGTTCAACAGCCTGCAACGGAGTCTCTAAAAGAGCAAGTTCCAGAAGTTAAAGCCCCCAGTGTTAACTTTCCTGAAAGTATATTTCCGGAAGTTAAGTTTTCAGAAATTGCATTTTCGGAAATTCGCGTCCAAGAAAATCAATATTTAGCGATTATCACCCTGCCAACTGATGTTTTATTTGATTCTGGCAAAGATAAAATTCGTCCAGATGCAGAGAAAGCATTGCTTCAAGTTTCTCAGGCAATATCCAATCGCTATCCTGACACTTGGTTACAAATTTTAGGACATACCGATTCTAATGGCGATGAAGATTATAATCTTAAATTGTCTGAACAGCAGGTGACGGCTGTACAACAATGGTTGAGTGAAAAAGGTGGCATAGACTCATCTTTGATGATGAAGGAAGGCTATGGTGAAAGTCAACCAATAGCATCTAATAATACTTCTGACGGTTCGGATAATTCAGCAGAGCAACTAAAGAACGGTCGCATTGAAATTGTAATTCAGAAGCAGGCTATCTGATATCTTGCACTATTCTTGACAAGCTTAAAATTTAGCCCTGAAATAAATTTCGGGCTAAAAGCTGAAGTTAGCTAAAAGCTAACTAAGACAAAACTTTTAACCCGTTTCCAACGGGTTGTAGAGACGTGCCATGGCACGTCTGGTCATAGCCGGAAATTTATTTCACGGCTGATTATGATTGGTGAGTCCAGCGCTCTTCGGAGGGTTTCCCGACCCAGGCGACTGGTGAGACCAGTCCTGAAGGCGGGTTTCCCGCGCCCTGGGAACTGGCGAACCCGAAGGGCTCTCCCGTTGGGTGCAAGATGTCAGGCAACCAATGCTATAGGTGGGATCGGACGCAGTTTGCGATCGCAAACTTGAATTGAAGTACCAAAAGAACCAGTGGAATTTAATCCTACTCAAGCACATTACCAACAAGGGATAGAAAAGTATCAAACTGGAAATTATAACGAAGCTATTAATAATTTCATAATTGCGCTCAAAGAAAATCCTCAAGAATCAGAAAAAATTAATAAATATCTTGTTGAATCTTACTTGGAAAGATGAATAAACTGACATCTTGCACCATTTTCAATAAGAGCCAGAGGCTCTTATTCTCGTTACCAGGTTCAACCTGGTAACGAGGTTTTGGTGGGCTGCCGCCTCTCGAATTTTTGGGTTATTGCTGTTGGTGCAAGATGTCAGTAGACATGACCCAAAAGCAGCGTGCCAAGTGCCCCAAGGAAGAGGAAAAAAAGAGAAATAGAAAGGTTGATTCGGCTAGCTTGCACCTATTGTGACGGACTACTGGTGAAGAAGGTTTTTGCTGCAACCAAGTGTCCGTCAAGCGCTAATTAAAGCTAGCTAACTAAGCACATCAAAGGATTTTACTTCCAACACGGGACCAATCATCGCAGCTGTCATCACATCTTCGCGTACATTACCTGTGACTTTTGCTTTTTGTCCTGCTTTGAGCAAACTTTTGTCAGCACCTCTAAGAATTTCGTAGGTATCACCATTGTCAGTGACTAAAGCCCAAGCGCCTGTACCAATGTCGCGGCGTTCGATGGTTCCTGTAAGTGTGATGCTCATAATTACAAAGTCTGGAGTTAGGAGTTAGGAGTTAGGAGTTAGGAATTGAGCAAGGGGCATTGGGCATTGGGAATTGAGAATAATAATTTCCATTGCCCCTTGCCCGATGCCCTATTCCCCTGCTAATTAGGCTGTTTGTTCTTGGTTTATCACGGCTAAATGTGCTAAACCAAAACAGAGTAGGGCATTAACAATCAGGAAGGTACGAGCTAAGATACCACTTCCTAAGCCCCAAACTGCCGGATCTGCGATCGCACTCACTCCCAAACATGCTGCTACACCCAAAGATGAACCAACTGCGAACCATTTCCATCGTGGATGTCCTAGCAGCAGTGCCATCAATGCAAAGGGAATAAGTACGCTGGCAAATAACGGGTTAAATGCATTACTTCCTTGGAGTGTATTACCGAGTTCGGGAATGGAACTTCCTAATAAACGGAAAGGCCATTGCGGCAAGTCAAAGATAAAGATTGTCTTCAAGAAGAATAATCCAGAACTGCCAGCAATTAAACCACTCGATAAAGTCCAACTCCAAGCAAACGGGAAGTAAACCCGTAAAAACCACGCTAACAGATAAGAACCCACTACCATCAAAATCTTAGGCAACAGTGCGATCGCGCCGCCATCGATCCAGAAGCGGGGGTTAAGATAGCCATTATCGCGCAGCCAACGGAAAAAGTCTTGGAAACTGATTTGTCCCTGTGCGGTACGTATTACTGCTGCTTCAGCATTCAGTTGTCCCGCACCATAGTAATTTAAACCATCGTCTTGGATGGTTCTGGCTGACTGCTTGAGTAAATTTGCAACTTCATCTGGACTCAAGTTTTTGTTTAGGGCTTTGATTAATGCCCCAACACCTGCAACATGAGGTGCTGCCATACTTGTACCCTGGTAGCCGATAAATACAGCATTACCAGTTTCAGGGTCGATGGTTTGTTGCAAAACTTTACCGGCATCACTACCACCAGGAGCGGAAATATCTACCCCAGCGCCAAAATTAGAGTAAGGGGCTTTTTCTCCATCCGGGCCTAATGCCGAAACGCCGATAACGTGGGGATAACGCGCCGGATAGGAAGCAGAATTTCGGCTTTCGTTCCCCGCCGCTGCAACTATGACTACGCCTTTTTTATAAGCGTATTGGATTGCATCTTTCATCAATTGGCTTTCACCGCCACCGCCCAAGCTCATATTAATTACATCTGCGCCATTATCAGCAGCAAATTTAATCGCTTCGGCAATATCGGCAACTGTACCACCGCCATACTCATTGAGTACTTTTAAAGGCATTAAATTAGCTTCATAGGCAATTCCAGCGACGCCATAGAAGTTATTTGTAGCTTCGGCAATAGTACCAGCAACGTGTGTACCGTGTCCGTTATCGTCTTTAGCTTCTACTTTGTCATTTACAAAATCGTAGCCTTTGACAAACTTCGTTTCTACCAAATCACGGACGCGCGTAATACCAGTGTCAATAACTGCCACCGTTACGCCGCTACCTTTAGTTTCTTTCCAAGCACCAGCAACACCGATATTATGCAAATGCCATTGCTTGCTGTACATCGGGTCGTTAGGATCGTTAGCAGTAGTTTTTGGCTGTTGTTCGCCGTCTTCTTCAGGCGGATAAAACTCTATTTCTCTAGCAATTTCCCCCAGTGGGGGGATTTTGTAGATATAATTTGGTTCAATAAATTCCGTCGCCTTGGCGAATTGCGACTTTCGCAGTTCTTTCAGTCGCTCTTTATTGCCATTGATAATATAAACATTATCCTTGGCGGAAAATTTATTATCCAGTCGGGGTGTGACATTGTACTGTTGAGCGATCGCTTGCAGATTCTGCTGCAATACCTCTTGGGGAATATCTTCCTTAAAATTCAGTACAATCGTGTCAAATTTCCCGTTTGCTGCCAATCCCTGAAAATTCAGGAAACCAAGCACCGCAACACCTAGCCCGATGACAAACAAGCAAAATAATAAAAGCCTTCTCATATTAATTCATCACCGCATTTTGCCAGTTTGCTCACTACGATAACTTATGCAGAGCCTGAATGGCCCATTTTTGCAGCATAGTTAACATAAAGATTAGGGAGTGGGGAATAGGGCATCGGGCATCGGGCATTGTGCATTGGGCATTGGGCATGGGGAAAATCCAATGGCTATTGACTAATGACTATTGACTAATTCCCCATAATCAAAAAAGAGTTAAAATTTCAATATGGAACGTGGTTTATTATGGCTGCCTCTGTTAGCAGCATTTTTTTGGTTAGCTTGGCAAGGCTCTAAAGAGTATCAAAAAATTGAAGCTTATCGTACCTGGGCGGAACAATTTGAACGAGCCAAGTATGATATTTATGCAGTATTGGGTCAAAAAGGTAACTTAATTACTTGGGGAAAACCCATGCCCAAGGGACCGATTAAGTTAGAAAGTTTTTCTTTGGATGATGTTCAAGAAATACGTCTGTTGGTGGATGAAAAATCTATAGATATAGATAATCCACCAGAAAAAGGTCGGGCTATAGAATTGGAATTTTTCTTTCCCGAACCTGCTAATTCGGTACGGATTCCGTTTACAGAAATTTCTTTGGCAGCAGAATGGGGTAAGTTTTTACAAGGGCAATTACAACGCTTGCAGTTGGAACAAAATCAATAATCATTAGTCATTAGTCAGTAGGGGCGAAGCATTTGGGCAATAACTTATCGGTTTTATGAAAAGATTTCTATCCAAATGCTTCGCCCGTACATTAGTTATTGGTCAGAGGACAAAGGATAAAGGATAAGCCTACAAAAAATCTTATCAGTCAAATAGAGTTGCAATAGTTTTATTAGACTTATTGCAAAAATTCAGTATTAGGTTATTGCAACCACAGATGAACAACAAATAAAATCATTTCCTTATCTTCCCCCCGTTTCGGGGGGAGTGAGGGGGGTGGACACAGATAATTCATCGGTGTTCACCCCCCTCATTCCCCCCTACAAGGGGAGAAACAGAGGAAAAACTTTCTGTGGTCGCATTTTCTTCAAGATAGACTTTTGTACTCTTACACTGTGAACAAAGTTCACGAAGGTTGCAATGAAAATATAACTTTCCCTACTAGGGGCGAAGCATTTGAACTCTTATTCTTATCATCAAACCAATAAACTGCCGCCCAAATGCTTCGCCCCTACGACTCCCTATTTTTATGGCAGGTTTGTTATATTAAAATTTTCTAATTTATCTTCAATAAATAGATATAAATTTAGGAATTTTATCAAGAAATTGTGTAGTTAATTGTGTGAAGAAAAAATGGAAGCCTCTTTTTGAGGAGGCGTATTTGGTCATGAAAAAAATTATTCCCTTTTTTGGTATTTTTCTGCTGCTTAACGCCTGTGCAAGCATTAACAGTTCTTCTCAGATAACTAATAGTATTAACTCTAAAGCAGAGAAATGTCCTCAACCTACAACTGTTTCTTTATCTATACCAGGAGAACAAGAAAACTTTTACGATAGGTTTGATTTTCACATCCGCAGTATTATAGCAGATGCTGATATTATCAAGTTTCAAACCTTGAAGCATGATTTTGTCTTTTGCCGAGGTAAAAACTTTTGGACGGTTCAGCCAGGAACTTTATCCAAGGAGTTTCAGCCACCGCAAAATTATGCAGAATTTTCTAAAAATTTGGTTAATCCTGCTTATAAATCTATAAATTATCAAGGCAAAACCTATCAGTATCGAGTCGTTATTGAACCTAAATATTTCATTGGAAAAGACGGTAATTTATCAAGACCAGATGTAAAAGAACCAGCACAAGAAAAAGTGGTCTTTGAACTAATTTATCCTAATAGTAAAAAACCGCAACGACAAACGTTATACACCCTCAAAGATTTGCAAAAAGCAGGTATTGGGACGAAAGTAGGTTTTCCTAATATCACCGCTGCTGTTACTTCCGGAAATCGCCTTTGGTGGTCAGTGGCTTTTGAACAAGGTGAAGGTAATAATGGTATTGCAACTGTGGTTGGCTATGAACCGCAAACGAGTAAATTTACATTAGTTCAACCCAAGGAACTTTGGTTTCACCAAATTACAGATTTAGCAATTACAGGAGACGCCAATAATCCTACGTTTTGGATGGGTACAAAAATCGCTGGAGAAGGAAATCCTAATATCCCTGCGAAAGGATTGGTTACTTATCGTGCGAATATGCAAAATCCAAACTCTGGCACTTTGACTTCGTATAATGTTCACAATAGCCCGTTGGTGGGGGCTATTCCTGACAAGCTGAGGCTAGAAGATAAGACTCTTTGGGTTGGTACAGGTAACGGGGTGTGCCAAGTTAACTGGCAAGCTGCTGATAATCCTCAAAGTTGGTCTTGTTGGCGATTTGCAGCATTAGCTAAACTACCACAAGCAGGGCTACCGCTTTATAATGAGTTATCGAATCAAAAACCAGCATTAACGTTATCTTCCGGTCAGGGTAACGAAACCATAGAAGTACTTTGGTGGAGTCCTGTTGACTTCCAAACTCGCAAAGGACGTTATGAAGTCAGAAATGATAAAGGTTTTACAGTGACGTTAAACGAAGGTGCAAAAATTGATGAGATAGGGAAACGATTTTTACCGCCAGGAAAAGCGCCTGTATATTGGCCGGGTGTGGAATGGCATTGGAATGGCGATCGCTTTGTGCGCGGATTTGATGAAGTTGCACAAAATCACTTTGGCGGAGGTCCCCAAGGTATTGGTACTACCTTTGAACCTACTAAAAATCAAAGAAATGCCAATGCAATTCGCGGTGATTTGCAATTACTTAAGATTTCGCCAAATTCCACTAGCGTAAAATATTACTCTGGCTGGGTTGATGAAACCAAGTTGAATCCTTACTTAACAGTTCTACCGCAAACGCGATCGCAAAATCCCCAACCGAATCCTTTGAAGAACATAGGGAGTGGGGAGTAGGGAGTGGGGAGATTTGCCCTGAATTCAAATTCGGGTTGTGTAGAGACGCGAAATTTCGCGTCTCTACATTGGTTAAAAACCGACTGGCTTTTAACTTTTAACCCATTTTAATGGGTTTAAGCTAAAGTGTGGAAATTTATTTCACGGCTGAAAATTGATGCAAGATATGGAGTGGGGAGATTTCCCTGAATTCAAATTCGGGCTGTGTAGAGACGCGAAATTTCGCGTCTCTACATTGGTTAAAAACCGACTGGCTTTTAACTTTTAACCCATTTTAATGGGTTTAAGCTAAAGTGTGGAAATTTATTTCACGGCTTAAAGCTGATACAAGATATTAGGATATGGGATTTAAAATATTCCTTTTCCCTTCAAAAAACTATGAAAACCGAAACAACATCCAGTATACCCGTTGCTTTAACTATTGCTGGTTCTGATAGCGGAGGCGGTGCGGGAATTCAAGCAGATTTACGCACTTTTGCCTTTCACTGCGTCCACGGTACTAGCGCTATTACCTGCGTTACAGCCCAGAATACTTTAGGTGTGATGCGGGTTGACGCCATCCCACCAGAGGCGGTTGTTGCCCAAATTCAAGCAGTAGTTGAAGATATCGGTGTACAAGCGGCGAAAACGGGAATGTTGCTAAATCAGGAAATCATTGCTGCTGTCGCCCAGCAAGTACAAGCTTTACAAATCGAAAACCTAGTTGTCGATCCAGTGATGGTGTCGCGTACAGGGGCACAATTAATTGATGATGACGCGGTGAAAACTCTCCGCGATGTCTTGATACCCCTAGCAGCTATTGTGACGCCAAATCGCTATGAAGCCCAAATTATGAGCGGTTTCCCGATTAATACTTTAGATGACATGCGGGCTGCTGCCCAAATTATTAAGCGTAATTTAAGAGTCAAGGTTGTGTTAATTAAGGGTGGTGCTTTGCCCGGAAATGCACGCGGTGTTGATATCTGGTTTGATGGGCAAAAGATGGAAACCTTGACGACAAAGCAAGTAGATACAAAAAATACTCACGGTACTGGTTGTACATTATCAGCTGCGATCGCTGCTAATCTGGCACGCGGTAACGATTTGTTAACATCTGTACGACAGGCAAAGGAATATGTTACAAATGCACTCTCTTACGCCTTAGATATTGGCAAAGGGCAAGGCCCTGTAGGACATTTCTATCCATTGTTATGAGTTTTGGAAATTTTTATACTCTTATACCCTAACAGGATTTTAGATTTTAGATTTTGGATTAGAAACCCTCTGTTGGGTATGGTTTATGTAAATCCATCTGTTGCGATCATTTTTCAAATTGGTATTACCCTCGCAAGGTTTTTGACTAATCCCACAGGTTGAAAACACAGATTTTGGGTTGAAGAGTTAACTCTTATGCCTAGAATCGGAAAATGTAAATCAAAAATCTTTGCCTCTAGGGCATTTATCTATTATTCTTGGGCATAGTTTCAGTTATGACTATCTTTTGATACAGTTCTAGTTAATTTCACTAGGTTCATTTTTGTTTCCCAACCACAAATGCCAACAGTAACAGGTTTTAATTATAACTATATGTCTGGTGGAAACACTCAACCGCGCCCAGCCTCTGTACCATTGTCTGTATATCGGGACTTGGCAGCAGAGTTGCAAGCCGCACAAGCAACGATAAATAGGCTTACTGCCCAAAATCAACATTTAGCGCAAGAAAACCAACTACTGCGCCAAGAAATAGCCAAAACCGTTCAATCTGTTTTACACCTGCAAAATTTGCTCGATCCTTCTACTCAGGCTAGCTATCATCAAGTTCCTCGCCCTAACCCTGATGTAAAAAGAGAAACTCAACCGCGCCAAGCACCTTCAACACATTCACGTCAACGGGTTCCCCGCCCGCCACGTCCACCCGCCCCACCCATGGTTTACACAGAAATGGAAATTCCTGCTGACCTGTCAGAACAAGTCTTTATAGAGGAGCAACAAGTAAGCTATTATCCTCACAGTGAACCAGAACCAGGGAGAATCAGAGGCTGGTGGTTACTTCTTGCCATTATATTCATAATTCTTCTGGGTTTTGGCGCTGGATATTTGGTGGTGCGTCCCTTTTTTGAACATCACAGCCGTTAGGTGATACCCTAACAGGATTTTGGATTTTAGATTTTGGATTGAGAAACCCTCTGTTGAGTATGGGTTATGTAAATCCATCTGTTGCAATCATTTTTCAAATTGGTGTGAAATTTATTTTTAAATCTGGGAGTCCTTTTTCTTTAGCGAATCTTCATTGATTTTTCTGTTACAAAAGATACAAAAAATGATAAATTGAGAATGGAATCCCAGGTAATAATTTCAATGATTATAGAGAAAGACTATACTTCCGATTCTGCTGTTCTCATCTGAACAGGATTTGTACTGAGTAAACAGTCTAATTGAATACAATTTATTTTTTGAAGGTTGCGCTACTAGCTAAAGCTTTGGACAAAGGATCTGCTTAGATATATAGAAGCTACTAGAAAACAGGAGTTAAAGAATGAAAAAAGTAGAAGCTATTATTCGTCCCTTTAAACTTGATGAAGTGAAAATTGCCTTAGTCAATGCTGGTATAGTTGGCATGACTGTTTCAGAAGTCCGAGGTTTTGGCCGGCAAAAAGGACAAACTGAACGCTATCGCGGTTCGGAATACACCGTTGAGTTTTTGCAAAAACTCAAGTTGGAAATTGTGGTTGAGGATAACCAAGTAGATATGGTAGTGGAAAAAATTATTTCCGCAGCTCGCACAGGCGAAATTGGGGATGGTAAAATTTTCATCTCGCCAGTTGAACAAGTTGTGCGGATTCGTACTGGCGAGAAAAATACTGAAGCAGTTTAATGGTTAGTGGTTAGTGGTTAGTGGTTAGTGGTTAGTAGTTAATAGCTAATGGCTAATGGCTAATCGCTGCGGAACAATTAGCAATTAGCAATGAACAAGCAACAACTAACAACTAACAACTAGCAATTTCCAAGTTAGGCAACTGTGGAAGTAAAGTTGCGAAAGCTTTACCTCGATGGCTAATTGTACGCTTCACTTCTGGCGTCATCTCCGCAAAAGTCATTTGCTTTTCTGGAACATAAAAAATCGGATCATAGCCAAAACCAGCGTTACCACGGGGTGCATGGAGAATTTCACCACGACATACACCTTCTGATTGTAGAGCGATCGCACCATCAGGACGAGCGATCGCTACTACACAAACAAATTGGGCTTGTCGTTGCACTTCATCGC
Organism: Nostocaceae cyanobacterium; assembly: GCA_051861145.1. Classification (GTDB taxonomy): domain Bacteria; phylum Cyanobacteriota; class Cyanobacteriia; order Cyanobacteriales; family Nostocaceae; genus JBHYDF01. The sequence goes on along the minus strand of JBHYDF010000035.1, from coordinate 31,290 downwards.
CTAATTCCCGCAACAGCCTGCTAATACGTTCCCCATCAGTTTTACCATAACGGGCGGAATATACTCCAGGCGCACCATTCAAAGCATCTACTTGTAAACCGGAATCATCTGCGATCGCCCAATTTCCTGTTGCTATGGCGACTTGGGATGCTTTGAGACAAGCATTAGCGGCGAAGGTGTCGCCTGTTTCGTCAATTTCTAATTCTTCTGGTTTGAGTGTTAATTCCCAGTTAGAATCAACCAGGTAAGCTTGCATTTCCCGCAACTTACCTGGATTTCCTGTAGCTACTACGAGTAATTTAGTCATTGGTCATTTGTCATTGGTCATTTGTCATTGGTCATTTGTCATTTGTCATTTGTCATTATCAATTAGCTGATAATCCATAGTCGTTAGTCCACAACCTAGATTAGTTTGACTATTGATTAATGACTATTAACTACTAATGACTAATGACTAATGACTAATGACTATTCTGCCCATTTTTTCGCCCAAGTCAAAGTTCGATGCACCTGTTCAAGTGTGGGTGCTTCGCAGTAAAGGCGTAAAACTGGTTCTGTACCGCTAAAACGAATCATTAACCAGCTATGATCTGCTAAGCGGAATTTATAACCGTCTATTGTCTGGCAATCAATCACCGCTTTTCCGGCAATTTCTTTTAAAGGCTCCTTTTGTAATTGTTCCAGAAGACGACCCCGCACTTCCATACTTGCTAAGGGTAAATCAATCCGATCATAGGCGGAAGTGAAATTTGTTTGTTCCTGCAAGCGGCGGTAATAGTCGCTTAAATCTAACCCAGATTCAACGATCGCTTCTAAAACATACAATGCCGAAAGGAGTGCATCTCTTTCAGGAATATGGCTACCATAACCAATTCCTCCCGACTCTTCGCCGCCTAGCAACACCTCTGTTTCTAGCATTCTATCGGCAATGTACTTATAACCAACGGCTGTCTCAAACAGTGGCAATTTATATAATGCTGCAACGCGGGGAATTAAATCAGAACCGCTGACAGTTTTCACAATTTCACCGCTAAAGCCACGCCGTAGGGTCAAGTGGTCGATTAATATGGGAATTAAGATTTGTGAACTCAGGAAATTGCCTTCACCGTCCACAGCTGCAATGCGATCGCTGTCGCCGTCAAACACCAACCCCACGGTTAAACTAGCCGGATACTTTTCTCGGTGAGTTCGCATCACCTCAAACAGACGGGAAAGGTATTTTGGCAATGGTTCCGGCGCACCACCTTCAAATAAGGGATCGCGGTTACTATTGATTTCCTTAACCTCATCGCCGAGTAGCATCGCCAAACCGCCCGCAGCAGCACCATGCATAACATCGGCAAATAATGTCAGTTTACCAGAGGCGATCGCATCGCGAATTTTTGTAATATTAACTTTTCCTTCTAACCCTTGACAATAACTACCCCAAGGATTAAACGATTTTATTTTACCTACAGTTGAGGCAGGTGGTACTTCCTCAACTAAAAGCGCTTCTATCTGTTTAGTGACTTCCGGGGGAACCGAACCACCAAAAGCACTCTTAACTTTTAATCCTGAATATTTTCCTGGATTGTGGCTAGCGGTAATTACCAACGCCCCCAAAGCATTGTGTTGTTTTGCCGCCCAACTAAAAGCCGGGGTTGGCGCGTAGGTTTCGCTTAACAACACATCAAATCCAGTGGCAGAAACAACATCAGCAACTTTCTGGGCAAAGTCTTCCGACATAAAGCGGCGATCGTAACCAACTACAATCGTTCGGTTGCCTACTTTTTCTCCGTACGTATCAAATAAAACTTTTGCGGCAACTGGCGCGACCAAGGCGAGACGTTCAAAAGTAAACTCATCGCCAATTATGCCGCGCCAGCCGTCTGTACCAAATTTGATTGAGTTAGCTGCAACTGGCATCGAGGTATCCCAACTTCCGTTTAGGTGGATTCTATCATTTGCGCAGGGCACCCGGTAAAAAGAGTCAAGTATTCGGATTAATGAAAATAAGCACCAATTAATTGTGACAGATAATTGAGAAAATGTGTTCCACCGAACAGGAAAAAGGTAATGGAATTTAGATAACTGAGAGGATAGACTAGTAAGTAATAAAATCTTGCAAATATTTCTTATTCTTATTTGCTTATCTTCCCAGAGACTATCATTGATGTATGCTTACGTCTCGTTTTGTTCAACTTTTACCACATCGATTCGTCTCTGTCTTAGCATTCTTCGGATAGCTTGAGCTGCTGACCTAGCGTTTGAGCTATACCAATAATCAGAGCTTATCTTTTTTGGTTCCTCTATTTTAAATTCAACTTCTCTACCGTCTGTTGTTGTAATAGAGAGAAACTCTCTATATACTCTCTTCTTTACACTACTATCATTAGATGATGCTCTTTCTCTAATTTTAACCGAAGCAATACTGTCATACAGGTATTCACATATTTCATCATCAACAGAAACTCCTCTCATGAAATTCCAGTAACACCTGTAGTAAGACAGAAAGTTTTTGCAAAGAAATATTACTATAAACTCATATACTCCGTATATTCTTTTCCTGCCATCAAGAGTTTTTACACTTTTAAAATCATCTAAAGATATTAAACGTCTTTGTTTATCAGATTCAAGCCTAGTATTATCCACTTGAATCATAGAACTATAACTTTTTGCATCACATCCTGATTTTAAGTATATAGGAGTGTTTAGAAGCAAATTCACCTTGCCACGATAATTTTTTGGGTATTCATATAATTCTTCAAAATCATTATCCTCTAAATTTGATATTTTTAATTTATTCTTTACTTGTTCTAAATGACCCATGTCATCTATATTTAGTTCTATTAAACCTCTATGTATAAGTCCATATATGTCTTCATTTAACCATCGAATTATCTGCTCATCTGTTACCGGAGGTTCAGGATTATAGTAGTATCTATACAATCTATATATAATTTTTCGGATTTTCAATTTTGGTAATAAATAAATAACAATTAATAAAGCCAGTATTAAAAATACGACATTTATAAATAAGATTGATTTAATCAAAGTTCGTATTTCTTTTGTTATTGACCATCCTATTATTGCTAAACACAATAAAATAACAATAAGGCATATCCCTTTAAAGCTTAAAGGTCTTCTTCTTATTATTGATGCACATAAATCTTCAAAACACTCGTCCAAAAACTGGAAAATAACTTGTTTCCAATAATTAGGATTTAAAATTTCCGTATCTTCTTCACAATCAGAATATTCTTCTATTAGTCTGCGATGCTTAAAGTATTGTCGAATTAAACTTCGTTTTGCACTATCATCTAGATACATTGCCTGATTCCATTGCTCTAATAAGTTTGGCTATTTTTGGATTTTTAATAATAGAGCTAAGCTTGGTATCTGCATACATTAAATTACTTATGCCAGCTACCTGACTTATTAACTTACAATATTTTTTTTCACTTAAAATTCTATTTTCGCAAGAAATATTTTTTAAATCCTTTGCTGGAGGACTAATACCTTGACAGCAGTAGCAGCAATAGCCAACTACTAATCTCAGTAATTTTATTTCAATTTCTGTAAAGTCAGTTTTTTCTGATTGGGCTGAAATCAAAATTTCCCAAACATAATCAGCATCATGAGGGCTTAACTCTTCGAGAAAGCCATATTTGTTACGAACCCAATTAATAAGACTATTAAAGCTATTGGGTTTTTTCCTAGCTGTTTCAGGCGAAGTCAGTCAAGTGTTATGATGAGTATGATTTCCACCAATGTATGCTGTTCCTCCGTCAACCTTCGTTTGGTATCCTGTGCTATTGTCTCGATTAATCTGAGTCATGGTGCTTTTGTCTTCTATCTTGCCAGCTTCAATCTGACCAGCAAGCACCTGAATCTCTTTGGCAAACTCCGGTTCTTCATTCATAATAACTTGTAAATAGGCAGCAACTCTCTCTAAATCTGGCTTTGAACCTTGTTCAGCAGCAGTAAGAGCATTAATTGCTCTGGGATTACCCCGGAACTTCTCCCAAATCTTCTTTCGCAGTTCATCCATTTTAATGAGTGCTGCTTCAGTAAATTTCTCTACTGTCTTTTCAAATGCTTTTGTAAAAGCAAGAGTTGCGATCACACCAGCTGTTAAAGATACAGGTTCCATTACTTACAGTTAATAAGCTGATAGTAAATAACTTTACCCTATATCCTGCTCTATACGGTGTTAAATTTTGCTAAAGCTTTACTATAAAATTTAAAAATATTAAACCTCCTTAATAGGAGCTACTATTAAGGAGGTATAACAGTAGTACAAAACTCTTACACCCTAAATTTTCCCTAAAAATCATCCAGAAACTGACTGATACGGCTGATGACGGGATCAACCTCTTGGGGAGGTGTAACAGCATGAGCAGTAGTAACAGTGTGATTTACTACTTCTGGTGCTGGTGCTGATTGTTGTGTCGGTGACTGAATGACTTGTCCTTGATTAACCATGATTGCCAATTGGGCAACTTGTTGGCTAAGTTGCATGAGATGGCGTTCCATCATGTCTAATCGATTAGATTCCTTAGCATAAAAACGTTCCTCAAGGTCAGCCAATTGGCGTTGCAGTTCGGCGATTTGTGGTTCTGCTGCTGTTGGTATTGCTGTCGGTTGCGGAGTTGGCGTTGGGCTAGGTCGTACAGATTCCGGTACACACAAAGATTGCCACAAAGCCTCTTTACAGAGGTCGCTGAAAGTTTTTTCAGGATCTTTTTCCAAATGACTTTCGACAAGCGCCAACAAGCTTTCGTCAGCCACCCCTGGATTAAACGTAACCGATTTAACTACCTTTTTTGACCATTGGAACATTATTTTTAGGCCCTAGAAGCGCGATTGGAAGATAACTGAGCTTCTGCGTAAATATACTGACCTAGAGCGTTAGCTTGTCGAGATGGAGAAGCCAAGTGAGCATTAATCTTCGCTTCTTTGAGTAGACGTTGAATGTCTTCCCAGAAAAACTCTCCACCACCACCGGTGAGAATAACATCGGTAACGCGCTCTGGTAGCCATGATAATACACGGCTGCAAATTTCACGCGAGAACATTTCTATGAGATTGGGGAGAAAATCATCTAGATTGGTAGGTTTGCTAGAACCGCGAGGACGGTAGAAGCGATCGCCTTTGGGTTTGTTTACAGCAGCAATCAAAGCCAAAGATTGACTATCAGCCCCTTCGATTTCGGCGGCTACTAGTTCATAAAACTTGCTCATCCCGAAATCTTCACTCTTAGAAGCACCTCGGGCAAAGCGGAAGTTATCTACCATCAAACAATCAATTGTCTGATGTCCAATATCGACGATTGCCACCGAAACTTTGGTAAAATCAGGCATCATTGCGCCTTTTTTCGGTTGAGCTTCACACCACAGTAGGCTACCATAGCCTTCAGGCATAACCCAAACCTTATTAATATTCAGTTGCACAGACTCGCCGCGAAAGTTCATCACGTGAGGCCCGCTTAATTGGGCAATCAACTGGGATTTTTCTTTTTCAAACTGCTCTTGAGAAAGGTAAGGCAGACCCAGTACTACAGAGATATCATCTTTGAGTTTGAAGTAACCTGCACAAGACAAAGTTTTTACCAGTGCGTCCTCAACCTTAGATTGACCTACTCCTAAATTAGCACCAAAATCTGCTGCCAGTTGACCTACAGCGTATCCATTACCTAGATATTCTAACCACAAATCCATTAAGGGGTCTGTAGCGCGGGCTTCAAAAACACCACCCCGCACCTGTTCCATAGTCATTTCCTGAACGTTAGCAGACACGAAAATGACATTATTCGGTTCGCGGCTAACACAAGCTTTAGTAGAAGTTCTACCTAAATCCACACTCAGAATTTTCTTACCACCGGTGCTATTAGCGGGGGTTGGTGTGGGAGTCGCATTGATTGGAGTAGACGCCGATACCCGATTCATAGGTATAGCAGCAGCATTCATTGGGGTAGCTGCGGAAGGTTGGTCTGTCATGAAAGCTCCTAGTACTTACTTAGCTTTAACAAATTACCATGCTCATCTTACAAAAATCCGTGTATCAGAAATCCTTGGTTGCGTCAACTATAGCTGAAAAACATGCCAAAAATTACTGAATTCATCCATGTAAGCTTATTTGCCAATATCTGCGCTTATTAACACAACTTGGCGAGGTTGAGGCGACAATTTATCGCCTTTAGCGCTATTTTTTACACCACAGCGCTTATTTTTGAAGTTTAAATAGGGGGCAAGTATTTTATCTTCTCCTGTTTTTGCGTTTACGCTTTACTATCCAGCCAATAAATGCCACGAGTATAACCGCAACCACGATTTTTGATACAGGAGCTAGGTACTTGTCCACAAGTTCATATTGACTACCTAATACGTATCCTGAGTATGTTAGCAAACCTACCCAGCAAGCGCTACCCAGAGTAGTGTAAAATATAAAAGGCAGTAAGTGCATCTCACTCATGCCTGCGGGAAGAGAAATCAAAGTGCGGACTCCCGGTACTAAGCGACCAATTAATACAGCTTTTTTACCTTGCTTGTTGAACCAGTGCTTAGCCACAGTTATATCTTTGCTAGATATGCCCAACCACTTACCATATTTATCAGCCCATGTTCGCAAGCGGCTTTCACCAACAAATTTACCGGGGTAATACCAGACAAGTGCGCCTAAAGCAGAACCCACTAGTCCTGCAAAAAATACGCCATAAACATTCAACTTTGTTCCTGGTAAATTGGCTGTGTATCCCGCCAGTGGCATAATTAATTCGGAAGGAATAGGCGGAAAGAGATTCTCTACGAACATCAGTAGAGCAATTCCTACATAGCCTAGGGCTTCAATAGTGTTTTTAATCCATTCAGTCATCTAGTCGATTCCTAAAATTATATACAGAAGTTTTCTTATGTACTCCCAAGTGCAGTTTTTGATATTAAATTGTCTGCACAAAAAAAGGAGTGGGAAAGCAAGTCAAAAGTCAAAAGTCAAAAGTCAAAAGTAATGATTTCTGTTTTTACTTTTTACTTTTCACTGTTTACTTCTTTGCTTTCCCACTTCTTATAAACTAAATAGTGGGTGTTAGTGATTGCACTCTTGGTTCGGATTCCCACTCTAACGGATTCCAAACTTTTTCTTCCAAAGCCATTTGCTCAATTAAACTCGCTAATCTCAAAGCCTTAAGCGCTTGTTCACCACCTACGGAAGGTTGATTACCACCACGCACACAATTGACAAAATGCTCTAACTCTGCGCCTAATTTGTCAGTGTTGCTAGTGTAGACTGTTTCGATCACACCATCTTGCTTATAAAACACTTGTCGATAATCTGTCATCGGGTTAGCAGTGCTGTGACGGTGAATAAGGATTTCATTTTTAAGAAAATCTGCCTCAGTATATGAGTTTTTGCAGTGGGCAACAATACTACGGATTTTACGGTGAGTAACTTTGCTGGCGGTTACAGTGGCAACAATGCCATTCGCAAACCCCAAAGTAGCAGTTACGTAATCTAAATAACCAGAGTCTAAAGCACGAGAGCCGCTAGCGGTTACTTTCACTACTCGAGAAGCGGCTAACTCCAAAAGAAGGTCAATGTCGTGGATCATTAAATCCAGGACAACCGAGACATCATTAGCGCGATTTGAGTAAGGACTCATCCGGTGCGCTTCTAATGCCAGCACTTCTTCAGTTTTCAACACTTTCGTCAATTCTTGAAATGCTGGACTGAAGCGCTCAATGTGACCTACTTGCAAAATGCAGCCTGTCTCGGCTGCGGCATTAACTAACGATTCTGCCTCAGAAATACTCGCCGCGATCGGCTTTTCAATCAAAACGTGAATTCCTGCTAATAAACAGTTAATTCCAACCGCATAATGTAGGCGCGTGGGAACGGCAACGCAAACCGCTTCCACATGGGGCAGCAGGTCGCAGTAATCCTCAAAAAAACGCACCTTGTATCTGCTGGCGGTTTCCAAACCCCGCTCGACATTTATATCTGCTACACCGACCAATTCAACGTCTTTCATCGAACTCAGGATACGAGTATGATGTTGTCCCATATTCCCCACCCCGATCACGCCTATGCGGATCGGGTGGGGTTGAATGCGGTGTCCGTGTCCGTTCTGTTCTCCTGCTGACATGCTGCTATCTTGCACTCTTATTCTCTCCTCAACCACCAAATTTAGAGACGCTACGCTCGTTGGCATTTGATATTTATACCAGTGACGAGTCGTCTAAAACCATCCAGATGGTAACATAGAGGTTCTGTTTATGAAGAATTTCAAAGTTTGTTATGAGTTCCCATCATTCGGGTCTCTTTTATGTGCGTAGTAGAGATTGACATTTTTTTGACACTTTACACAAAATACAAAGTGTCTTGTTCTTAACTTCAAAAACTAAGTACGGTGTAAGCATAATTTTGCTGGTGAAATTTAAGCAAATAATTATCCGAATTATTATCCAACTGAGAACAGTAAAAATAAATTATTTTTTTGTTTGTTTAAATACAAAAATATGAGAATTTACTACCGAGGATTTTTTTTCAAAAAGGTTTTATTTGTAATAAAACTGTTTGCAACAAAGTCAATAATCACAAGACTTACGCAAAAATATGAACAAACAAATCATTAAGGAAGCAAAGGACACAAAAAAATAAGAGTTTGGGAGAGTTATTGCGTAAGTTCTAAATAAAAAAATGTGAAGATGCGCCATGATGCGTTTCTAGAAAATATAAAAGTAACTCTCAATACTTGACTGTTGATAAATTAAAGATTCAAAATTCTAGGTTAATGATGAAAGCAGTAATTTTATTGTCTGGTGGATTAGACTCTTCTACGGTTCTTTACCAAGCACTAGCTGATGGTTGTGAGTGTTATGCAATTTCCTTTGATTACCAGCAACGACACCGACGAGAATTAAAATCAGCATTAGCGATCGCACAAAAAGCAGGTGTCTTGGAACATCAAATAATAACATTTGACTTACGACAGTGGGGCGGTTCAGCACTTACAGACGACGCAATAGATTTACCCCAAGGGCGTTCTCTTGCTGAAATGTCGCAAAATATCCCTGTTACTTATGTTCCGGCTCGAAATACGATATTTTTAAGCTTTGCCCTTGCCTATGCGGAAACTATCGCCGCCGAACGTGTTTATATTGGCGTTAACGCTTTAGATTACTCTGGATATCCAGATTGTCGCCCTGATTATATCGAGGCGATGCAGGAAGTTTTTCGTCTGGGAACAAAACAAGGACGTGAAGGCAAACCTATTTCCATTGTCACACCCTTAATTAACCTGAAAAAAACGGAAATCATCAAACTTGGCAACCAAATGGGAGTTCCTTGGGAATTAACTTGGTCTTGCTACGCTGGTGATGATATTGCGTGCGGTGTCTGCGACTCTTGTCGCCTGCGTCTGGCTGCTTTTGCCGAATTAGGGTTAAAAGATCCGTTGGCTTATGCGGAAGTTAGGAGTTAGGAGTTAAGAGTTAGGAGTTAGGAGTGAGGAGTGAGGAGTTAGGAGTTAATAATCCAGTTTTACGGTAATAACAACCACAGATGGACAATGAATAAAAGTTTTTCCTCTGTCTTCCCCCCTCAAGAGGGGAGCCAGTGCGTTGCGGGGGTTCCCCCCGTTGTAGCAACTGGCGTGGGATAGAGGGGTGTGGACACAGATGAGTTAAGTTATCTGTGTCCATCTGTGTCTATTTGTGGTTAATTTCCACGCACTTGATAATTGCCATAATTTTAATTCACATGGCTGCGTAATTTATTTGTTAGAAATCCCTAATTCCTCTTCACTCCTAACTCCTCACTCTTAACTCCTCACTCCTCACTCCTAACTCCTCACTCTTAACTCCTCACTCTTAACTCCTCACTCCTCACTCCTCACCCTCCAACCGTCGCAACTGAATTTGGTGCAAGCGAGGCCCTTCTACGGACATGATGGTAAATACCAGATTTTCATAGTGGAAGGTTTCACCAAGAGTGGGAACTTTTTGCCATTGGTATAGTAAAAAGCCTGCTAGTGTCTGGTATTCTCTGCGTAAGGGCAAATTAATATGTAACACTTCGTTCAGGTCTTCCAAATTGATTTGCGCCTGTACTAGAAATGTCTGCTCATCTACAAGCTCAATTAACAATTCGTCAGAACTTTCGGCTTCACCTGTATCGCCAATAATTTGAGCAATGACATCTTGGATCGTCACCAGTCCCACAGTACCACCAAATTCATCTGCTACCATTACCATCGTTAGCTTTTCTTGCTGCATCATCGGCAATAGTTCACTCAAAGATGTGTGTTCTGGTACAAACTGCGCTGGACGCAACCATCCTTGAATCTGTGTTTCTAAAGTTAACTTGCCCGCAGCTAAGGGTTTTGCTAAATCTTTAAAGTAAACAATACCGCGAATGTCGTCTAAAGATTCACCAATGATAGGGAAGCAAGAGTGAGTAGTTGTTGCCATTTGCTCAAGAAAATTTTGCAAAGTAGCATCTTGAGATAAGGCTACTATATTAGTACGAGGAACCATAACTGCTTGTACTCTCACATCTCCAAACTCAAAGACGTTTTTCAGCAGTTCTCGTTCTCCCGCTTCCAAACCTGTAGATTCTCGTTCTGTAGAGATAATCAATTGTAATTCTTCCGGAGTAACAGGTGGTCTCCAGCTTTGACCAGTATACTCAATGCCAAATAGACGCAATAAACAGCGGGTTGATTGGTTGAGAATCCAAATAAAGGGGCTGAAAAATCGCACGTTCGCTTTAACCGAGGGTCCCAAAAACCGTGCTAGCTGTTCAGAATAAAGCATAGCTACAGATTTGGGACATAGTTCCCCTAAGACTATTTGCAGATAGGCAATTAAGAAAAAAGCGATGGGAATTGATAGAGAATGAGCCATAAAGGCACTTATCTGACTAGGTAAAAAAGGCCAAGATTGGAGCCATGATTTTACCAGGACGACAATTGTATTTTCCCCAATCCACCCTAACGCCAAACTCGAAAGGGTAATACCTAACTGTGTTGTAGATAGCAATCGGTCAATACTGCGCTGTAGAACCTCAACCGACAGCGCTTGAATATCACCAGCTTCAACTAATTGGTGAATGCGCGATCGCCGTACTGTAACCATTGAAAATTCAGCCGTAACAAAAAAGGCATTGATAGCTATCAGGATTAGCACTGATAACAATCGCAGCCCCACATCAGTCCAAATTAAGCCAGGAAAAGCACTCACTGCCAAAGCTCGTGTTAAAATGCACGCCCCCATAAATATTTAAAGTTAGGAGTTAGGAGTTAGGAGTTAGGAGTTAAGAATTATTCCTAACTCCTAACTCCTAACTCCTAACTCTTGCTTCTTACCTTTCTACAGGAATATCTTGCACCTCTAGCTTCAGTTTTTGAGCGGGATAATCGGTAAGAGAAAGTGAGATGCGTGTCACATCATCGAGCAAAGCCGTAGGAATACTTACAGTACCAGATACTGCTGGCCCATTCCCTGGCAATTCTGCTGGTAAACCCTCTGTACTTGCACTGAGAGTCCGTCCTTTATCATCTGTGACATCCAAAAAACTATACAGGAAACGCACTGAATCCTGACCTTTGTTTTGCATTGTTACTCTCAGTTGCAAATCACCACCTGAATAGCGAGCAGATTGCACCGAAAGATTTACACCTTCACTTTCGGCGGTAACTGGAAATCCTGGTTGGGGTTTTTCTTCAGGCTCTTGTTTTGGCTTTTCCTCTTGCTTCTTGCTGTTGCTGTTGGCTTCCTCCTCGTCCTCTTCGTCTATTTTCTCTTTAGATGCCTTGCTCTTGCCCTCAATTCGTGCCTTGACAATTTTTATGATTTCTTCCTCTTTTAGGAGTGTTACTACATGTTGTGAGTTACCACCCTGAGAATTAGCAAACTTGGTAGTCGGACGTGCATCTGGTGCTGTTACGCCTTTGAGTGCTTTACTGCCGATATCAAATCCCAAAAACGCACTCACCGAACCAGCTCCCAACATCAGTGTTAACAAAGTTAAAGTTAAAAGTACAGTAGAATTTATGTTCATTGCTGATAAGCTATAGCATAAGAATACTGGTCTATTTGCGAGTATTAAATTTGTTTACCCCAATTTTTTAGGCAACTTAATCAATATTAGTCTGTCTGTCCAATGGTCTGCGTGTTGCCAAGCTTTGTATAAAAGAAAAAGCTTCCCCCTTCCCAGGAACAAGGCAACTGCACAGAGTGCGACTCAACAACAGGATCTGCTCTGCGATCGCCCGAGTGGGGATGGCTGCAACGGCTTCGCCGCCAGCAGAAAAATCTCCGATTCTGCCCCCGCCGGGCTAGCTCCGCGATAAGCCGGAGGCTTAACGCTTCGCGTATCGCATTATCAATCAAAATTATGTAATAAAAAAATTTAAAAAGCTATTTTTTAAATCACATAAGTAGTAAAATTATGCTACAATTAGCGAGTTGCGACCAGGGTTGGCCGAGCGGTTGAGGCAGCGAACTCATAATTCGCCTTAGGCAGGTTCAACTCCTGCACCCTGGATTAAAAAATTAGTCAATAGTCCTTAGTCATTAGTAAGTAGTCTGATATCTTGCACCATTCTTAAAAAGCCTAAAATTTAGCCCGGAAATAAATTTCGGGCTAAAAGCTGAAGTTAGCTAAAAGCTAACTAGGGCACAACTTTATAACCCGTTTCCAACGGGTTGTCCCAGACGTGCCATGGCACGTCTCTACATAGCCGGAAATTTATTTCACGGCTGATTGCGACTGATGCAAGATGTCAGTAGTCATTAGTTAATAGTTCAAATCTTGCAAATTTGGTTTGTATAAGCAGGCCACCACTGTGCAAGGTTTTCCTCCATTAAGAGGTAACTAGTCCAAGACCTGAGTCTTTGGATACTTTTACAAAACTTCCAACGACTACTGACTACTGACTACTGACTAATGACTAATGACTAATGACTAATGACTAATGACCCTTTAACGAGAAGGTATTTCTTCAAACCGGAATTCAGTTCCTGCTTTGAGCTTGTTGGCATTTAAACGAGGAGACATCAACAGCGAAGAGTTGTAAGGATTTGGTAAATCTGGTGTGCGCAAATAGGGATCATTACTAACCTGCTGGTAAAGGACATCTCGGTAAACAATGTTCACCAATTCTGCATCGCGTGCAATTTTATTTTCTGGGAAGGAGTTTCGGAACAACGAACCAGGCCCGAATAAAAAGTCTATGTTACTCCGGAAAGTATCACTACTATAAAAATTGGGAGAGTTTTGAAAAAAAGCCCCCTCAAATGTATCACTTGTGGTTTGATAATTAGGTGCTTCTGTCTCATTTGCCACAGCCGGAAAAGCAATGGCAGTAGCAAATAGCACTAATAAACTATTCAAGGCTTTGAATTTTAAAGCCATTTTTATTGCTCCTCTATGTTTGTGCGAATCTTAACTTATCCTTATTTTCAGAACTCTTAGGAGTTCAACCTTTTGTCTAGCACAACTTTTATTCTCTTGTAATGACTTATAACGCCGAAACCGTTACACAAACTGACTTCTGGGCTGATACTACCGAACTGACAACCCTGCGTCACAAATTACTGGATTTATTTTGCCAACTAGCCTATCAAGAGGGCGATTTTGTTCTTTCTTCCGGACAGCGTAGTTCTTATTACATCAATGGCAAACAGGTAACATTGCACCCTGAAGGTGCTTTGGCAATTGGTCGTATTATTTTATCCCTGCTACCTCCAGATACTCACGCGATCGCTGGGTTGACACTGGGAGCAGATCCAATTGTTAGTGCCGTGAGTGTGGTTTCTGCCTACGAACATCGCCCCATACCAGCGTTGATTATTCGCAAAGAAGCCAAAGGTCATGGAACGAAGGCTTATATTGAAGGACCCAATTTGCCAGAAGGTGCAAATGTAGTGGTTTTGGAAGATGTCGTCACTACCGGGCAATCTGCTATGAAAGCTGTTGAACGTTTGAGAGAAGCAGGTTATACTGTTAATTACGTAATTTCACTGATGGATCGCCAACAGGGTGGAGCGGAGTTTTACCAGTCAGTAGGATTACAGTTTCAGGCGGTATTTACAATTTCCGAAATTCAAGAGCGATACAAGCAACTATAATGTCAACCCCACCCCGGTTTTGTCTTGCGCCAAAACCGCCCCTCCCCGCGCGCGGGGAGGGGTTGGGGGTGGGGTGCAGCCAGTGATGGCAATAGAAATAATTTCCGAACCCCGGTTTTGTCTTGCGCCAAAACCGCCCCTCCCCGCGCGCGGGGAGGGGTTGGGGGTGGGGTGCAGCCAGTGATGGCAATAGAAATAATTTCCGAACCCCGGTTTTGTCTTGCGCCAAAACCGCCCCTCCCCGCGCGCGGGGAGGGGTTGGGGGTGGGGTGCGGTGATAAGTAATTATCCGAAGCTGATATCATTAGCTATGGCTAACGATGAGAATTGCTATGCAACTTGTCTATGTGAGTAGTGCGTTTGCGATCGCCTCAGAAATGGGATAGCCAAGGTCTCGCTCCAACATTCCCCACTCGCCTGTAGGATTGACCTCCAGGAAAATATGTTCCCCCTCTGGTGTGCGGATCAGGTCGATCGCTCCAAAAAGTAACCCCAATTCTGCCATGAACCTTTCGAGACAACGGGCAACTGAACTTGGCAGTTCATCTGGTTCCCACGGACACTCCTGGGGTGTGGCGCGTCGCCAATCGATTGTGTCTGCTGAGTAACGCGACGCATCCAAAGCCCCTACAAAGAAATTTCCAGCCACATACACCACCCGCAACTCTCGTAATTTTGAGATTTGCTCTTGGAAGACCATCGGACTATACCGAAGTGCCTCTGCGCCAACCAAGTCTTGCTCTTGGACTTTGCTTGTATAAACAAAGAAAGAAGGGCCTTTCATGCTTACCGAAAGCGGTGTGAGTAGCTTGGCAACCATTCTTTCCTCTACTTCAAAAAAAAACTCCCGTGCCTGCTGCGGATCGTTGGTGACGAGGGTACGGGGAATAGAAAGACCTGTCTGTGTTGCAACCCGAAGTTGACGCAGTTTGTTTTCCGCTGCGGATATCCGTTCGCTATTATCTACCCAGCGAACCTGATTCAGACCGTCTAAAAAGCCACGCAAAGCTGCCACTGACTCTCTGAGACAGATATCATGGAACTGGGGAGCAAGATTTTGACTCAGTTGTGGTCGCCAGATGCGACGCATCCAAACGGCTTGCACCTCATCTGTGCTTACAGTCCTCTCACCATACTCCACCCGGTGATAAAGCCCTTCGCTATCAAGACGTGCTGATAGTCTAACTGTCATTGGAAAGCGATCGCTGTCCAGACGAAACGGTTTTGCCCCCCGTCTTGCCAAGGCTGCTGCTACTCGCTCTACCGTGAAATAATCAGCACTATGGGTCAGTAGTAAAACGACATTACGTGGCAAGCTCATCTTATATACTGTGGGTAAGGAAAGCTATCATTCCAGAATGTAATCATCCCCATCAGATGGGTACTTCAAAGTCACGTTCGGCGGCGAGGATTCTTCGCTGTCAGATGGGTACTTCATCGTTGTTACAGTTGTTACATCTGTCTTTTTGCCGCCCACCACTGTCTGTATATCTTCCTCAGACAGTTCTTCAAGGATTTGCCCTTCCAAGTAGCGAGCGAAGAATGGAACTGCTTGTTGCTTCAAGTCGTGCTTCGCATTCTCAGACATAGGTTTTTTTCTCACTAAGATTTTATTCTCAACTATGGCTCATCAAAGGAGACAAACTAGGGACAAAACCGTAACCAATTAATTAGCAATTTATAATTAATCGTGCAGAACAAATAAATTCTTTATGAAATGTTAGAAACTCTTCAACCCTTACGCAATTATGGGTTATACCCTAACAGGATTTTGGATTTTAGATTTTGGATTGAGAAACCCTCTCTGGTTATGGGTTATGTAAATCCATCTGTTGCAATCATTTTTCAAATTGGTGTTAGATGGTATCAAAAAAACCTAATATTCAAAAATTGATCGCACCTATCCAAAGATGCGATCGCTTTACTATAGCAGTCCTAAATAATTCATAAAAGGCAAGAAACCCGGTATCTGAGAGATACCGGATTTATAGGGTTCCCTATTTTCTTACAACTCAATTAGGATTCCCATAGTACAGCGCGAGTGAAATAACCATCCAGTTGACAAAAGTTAACTTTGTGTCACCACTTGTTTATCCTTTGCCAAGAACTTTTCTAATTCTGTCAGCGCCTCAGCATCAACTTTGGTTTGCATTGGGCAGAACTTGGGACCACACATCGAGCAAAATTCAGCAGTTTTGTAAATATCTGCTGGCAGGGTTTCATCGTGGTATTCTCTAGCCCTATCGGGATCAAGTGCTAATTCAAACTGACGGTTCCAATCGAAATTGTAACGAGCGCTAGACAGTTCATCGTCTCTGTCCCTGGCACCTGGGCGGTGTCTAGCGATGTCTGCTGCATGGGCTGCAATTTTATAAGCTATCAACCCATTCCGCACGTCTTCAGCATTTGGCAAACCCAAGTGTTCTTTTGGTGTCACGTAACACAACATAGCTGTACCATACCAGCCAGCCATCGCTGCACCAATTGCGGAGGTAATGTGGTCATATCCGGGGGCGATGTCTGTTACCAATGGTCCCAGCACGTAGAAAGGTGCTTCTGAACACTCTTCCATCTGCTTTTTAACGTTGAACTCAATTTGATCCATTGGCACGTGTCCGGGGCCTTCAACCATCACCTGCACATCATCTTCCCAAGCTTTGCGGGTTAATTGTCCGAGGGTTTTGAGTTCGGCTAACTGTGCTTCATCGGATGCATCGTGGGTACAACCGGGACGCAAGGAATCACCTAAGCTAAATGAGACATCATACTTCTTGAAAATTTCGATAATGTCGCGATAGTGGGTGTATAATGGGTTCTGCTTGTGATGATGCAGCATCCACTTCGCCAAAATGCCACCGCCGCGAGAGACAATGCCAGTGATGCGGTTTCTCACCAACGGTAAGTGTTCAATCAAAATTCCAGCATGGATAGTCATGTAGTCTACCCCCTGCTGGGCGTGCTTTTCAATTATGTGCAGAAAATCATCGGGGGTAAGATTTTCAATTCTGCCGTGGACGCTTTCTAAAGCCTGGTAAACTGGCACTGTGCCAATAGGAACAGGTGAAGTTTTGATGATGGCGGTACGAATTTCATCCAAATTACCGCCACCAGTGGACAGATCCATAACGGTATCTGCACCGTATTTAACTGCCAATCTCAGCTTGTCTAGTTCTTCCTCAATATTTGAAGAATTGGGAGAAGCACCGATATTAGCATTTACCTTGCACTTGGAAGCAATGCCAATACACATAGGCTCCAAGTTAGTGTGATTTATATTTGCAGGGATAATCATCCGTCCCCGTGCCACTTCGTCTTTAATTAGCTCAACGGGGAGGTTTTCCCGTTGCGCGACGTAGTGCATTTCTTCTGTGATGACACCCTGACGGGCGTAGTGCATTTGAGTGACATTACCCTGCCCACGCCGCTTGGCGACCCATTCTGTCCGCATATTTGCTTTACCTCTATAAACAGCTTCCCTCCGCCGGTATTACCCGGATTCAGGTGTTAAGGGTGTAATCTCAGCCTGTATGCAGGCACCCCTAGCATGTGATGTTGATTCTACCACTTTGTAGCTGTTGATGATGCAACTTAATAATTTATGCTTGATATTAATTAAAACCGCAGGCAAAATCAGCTTTTAGAAATCGACCACAGATAGACACAGATGATTATCTATCTGTGTCTACCCCCCTCACTCCCACGCCAGTTGCTACAACGGGGGGAACCCCCGCAACGCACTGGCTCCCCTCTTGAGGGGGGAAGATAAGGAAATAATTTTATTTGTTGTCCATCTGTGGTTGCTTTCCCAAAAACAATTAGGCGATCGCCAATACCTAGGTTAACAAAAAGCTTTCCCTTTTAAATTCACATTAAACGTAATTTTTGAGTAAATGATGTGGTATAATTATGGCGCTTTGCTAGATAATTATGATTGATGTCATAATAGACATCAGATTTATCATCAAACTTTGAATGCTTATATGGACAATCGCACAGTCCGAACAACACTGACTCTACCAGCTAAACTTCTAGAAGCAACGGATCGCGCTGTACGCGAAGGAAAAGCCAAAAGTCGCAATGAGTTTTTTGCTCTTGCTTTGTACCATGAGTTGGAAGCGCAAAAACGGGCTGAAATTGACGCAGCTTTTGCAGCAATGGCTGATGATGCTGAGTACCAAGCAGAAGCTACAAAGATGGACAATGAATTTGCTAAAGCTGATTGGGAAGCGTTTCA
Source organism: Nostocaceae cyanobacterium (assembly GCA_051861145.1). Taxonomy (GTDB): domain Bacteria; phylum Cyanobacteriota; class Cyanobacteriia; order Cyanobacteriales; family Nostocaceae; genus JBHYDF01. The sequence continues at coordinate 12,948 of JBHYDF010000035.1, read as the reverse complement.
AATCGGTGAATCTCAGCCATGAGGAGGGGTGAAATTTACGATGCATGTCTCGATCCAACCGAAGGTTCTGAACAGGCTGGAATTCGACCTGTAATTATTGTCAGTCGTGATGCTATCAATGCTGCCAGTCCAGTTATGCTGACAGTTCCTTGCACGACTTACCGTATTGGAAGACGCATATATCCTAGTCAGGTACTCCTTCATGCGCCTGATGGAGGTTTAGAAAGAGACTCTGTGGCTATGGCTGAACAAGTCCGCGCTTTAGCTAAAACTCGTTTCTTACAATTTCGGGGGATGCTTTCACCTTTATCTTTACAGCAATTAGAGCGAGCTTTGCTAATAGCTTTGGATTTGCCTGGACAAATTGAGTTTGAATAATTTTTGGAGCAATTGCACTCGCTTTTTAATTACCTTCTTTTAAATCTTTTAAAAATTTATTTCTAACCATGTAAAAAATCCAAAATATGAAAATAGCAAAAACTGAATACAAAAATATGTACATTACAAAAGTTTCATTAGTACTCCATCCTGGAGGAGGAACCGCATCTGATGCAGTTGGTTCGAGAAAAACACTTTTAGCTAAATCAAAACATCTAGGCTTGTGATGTTGAAAGTAATCATCACGACCAACATCCAATACTGATGGTTGCCAAAGTTCATCGCCCTGATATAATAAATCTTTTGAGCTATCAGAAACATGACCTGGTAGCGGTTTTTCCGTGTAATGGGGAGCGCACGGTTGAGCAGCGCCTATGGTATGAATAATTTGATGTATGATTTCTAGCTCTATTCCACCTGGTTGATTAATACTAGTAGCGAATTTATTGGTTTCACAAGGGCGCCCCTGCCGTATTCCTGTGCTGTTTAGGAAGACAGCAGCTACGTTTCCTGTCTTTCCTGGGGGCCAGGCGTTACCGCCACAGGAGTTAGAACTACTACCACCATAATAGACTGCGTATACCTTTTGGGGTTTATTGAAGCCTAAAGCTTGTAATTCAGCTTCGATGCGATCGCGCATCTTGGTATCACTACTTTGAATCTCCGCATCAGTCTGCTGCAAGCGCACAAAGGTAATATCCAATACACCTTGATAGTTATCTAGCTTCAGGCGTTGACCTCCAGTCTGTTCTAAAAACCACTGTTGCCAAGCGGCTACTGAAGTAGCTATTTTGCCATTTGTATCAAGGGCTGTATCATTCCCATCCTTCGGCAAAACGTACAAAACGTGAATTTGGTATCCTGGTATATCATCTGGTCGATCCTCAATGACTCGATTATTTAAAGAAATATTTGTGCTAGCAGCACTGATTTCCAGTTTTTGGATTCCAACAAATATTAATGTTAGTAGAACAAAACTGAAAACCATCAAGACAATAAACCGTAGTTTGAAAAGATTATTAAACATCAAAGGTAGAGTACCTGTTTAAAACTAGTTAATAGTTAATAGTTAATAGTTAATAAGCATAAACCATGAACCATGAACGATGAACCATTAACCATGAACCATGAACCATTAACGACCAGATATAAGCGGACGCTCTCCTTTTTGAAACCTTTCCCATGACTGTCGCAGCGCTGTGGTCGCAGGGTGCTTAGCATCATAAACTACAATCACATTTGTAAGTTTTCGTCCAGCAGAAATTAAAACTTTACCGTTAGCGGCGAAAGCTCGAGATGTTCCTCCATCTAAATTCATTGCTTCGTAGCAGCCAAGAGCTTTCATTGCTTGCGCCTCTTGTTTTAAAGAGATTTTATTTTCAAAATGCACTAAAATCAGCTTTTTGCCACTAGCAGGAAATCCAATTGCAGCGCGTGTAGCTACGCCTAACACACTGGGATCTTTAAATCCTTCAAGTTTTGGGTGCAACCAAATTTTTCCTTTTCTTAACAATCTCGGACCGCAAGTGAGAGAAAACTAATGCTCTTTCCATTTTGGTTTACCATCAACCCGCGCTGTCACCATTTCCGGTTTATTTCCGACTCCCAACCCCAACGTAGTGCCATAATTTTCCCATTGACTATATTTGAGAAATTTCCCTGCTGCTACCATATTACCCATAACTGCTTTCTGAGTATTCATGGCAAAAAATGTACCATTGATAACTAAAGCAGCGTGAAGGCGAGCTACTAATTTGCTAAACTCTTCGTCACCATTGCTACATTGTGCTGAGTTGGCAAGAGGTGCATCATTTGCTAAAGCAATAGTTATGAAGGTTTTAGGGTCAGTAAGGTCAATAATTGCCTGATAAAAAGAGATACCATTTATCTTACCCTTGCTGACTTTTACTATTGGATCTGCGGCTATTATTGGAGCAGTGGCGGGTTGTGCCAGTGTCAATCCTTCTGCCAAGAAAGCACCAGCCAAAAACAAGAAAGACCGACGGCACATCTTGAAACTTGGCATAATTTACTTCTCAGTGTGTGTGGGAGTGGGGAGTGGACTAGGGGCTAGGGACTAGGGGCTAGGGACTAGGGGCTAGGGACTAGAGGCTAGGGGCTAGGGGCCGAAGTGCATTGGGAATGGAGAAAAATCCAATCACTAATGACTAATGACTAATGACTAAACACAGATATATTCTCTTTTACAAACCTTATGGTGTTCTCAGCCAGTTCAGTCAAGATACTCCCACTCGTAGGACGCTAAAAGACTATATCCCCATTGCTGATGTGTACCCAGTGGGGCGTTTGGATTGGGATAGTGAAGGTTTATTGCTGTTGACGAACCACGGACAGTTACAACATCGCCTCTGTGATCCTCGGTTTGGACATGAACGTACTTACTGGGTGCAGGTGGAACGAATACCTGATGCAGCTGCTTTAAAACAGTTAGAAGAAGGTGTGGAAATAAAAGATTACCGTACTCGACGGGCAAAGGTGCGGCTGTTGTCAGAGGAACCACCTTTACCCGATCGCGATCCGCCAATTAGATTTCGCAAAAATGTGCCAACGGCATGGCTAGAGATGACGTTGAGCGAGGGTAAAAATCGGCAAGTCCGGCGGATGACGGCGGCTGTAGGGTTTCCGACTTTGCGACTGGTGCGAGTGGCGATCGCTCACTTACGCTTAGATAGTCTACAACCCGGCCAGTGGCGCGATCTCACACCCGATGAACTCAATTTGTTGCATAAGTTGACTTTTGGTAATTCGTCAAGGAGGTCAAGACACTTATTGCCAAAATCTCTAAAATCTCATAGCTAAAAATTACTAGTTGAAATGCAAGTTACAAGAAAATCACAAAATAAAACAAAATAAGTAGACTACCAAACATCCTATATGACCTATTTTGAGTTATTAATTAAAGCACCTCACGTCATGGAAAAGATAATGGTCTTTACATAATTTTTTATTTATGCTTTCTAACATAAACTTTGTTAAAAGCGGTATAATTATTTTTTATTTTTTCTTTCCCCGCTTATTTAACACCAGCGCTTGGGTGCAAGTTTAAGTCTTATGAGCCTTAATCAGCCATCTAGCTGGCATCATGCTTGCCAACCAGAACGTAATATAGTGCCTACAACCCCTAAATGCTTGGAACTTGTACCTGAGCAAAGTTTACATGTAAAAAATCTTACAGAAGAACACTGGCGTTGTGCCCAAGAGGAAATTTTATGGTATCGCAGATTGTATGAAAATACTCCTTATGTATACTTAACTTTGGATCGAACCGCCACAATAGTATCTGTTAACCAGTTCGGTGCAAATTGTCTTGGTTATTCTCGTGAAGAATTAATACAAAAACCTGTTTTTAACCTATTTGCTAGCTCAGAACAACAAAAGTTATCTGATGCATTAATGGAATTGATTAAAAAATCACAAGATAGCGAATTTGTCAATAGAGAATTTAAGCTGAACTGTCCTGCTAGCAAGATGAAATGGGTGAAAGTGGTGGCTCGAATATTGCCAAATGAAAAAGAAAATCCGCTGATTTTGATGGTTTGTGAGGATATTACCGCTCATAAACGTTCTGAAGAGGTTTTGCGAGAAAGTGAACAGGGCTTTCAGATAATGGCTGATATCGCACCAGTGATGTTGTGGATGGCTGGTGCGGATGGATTGTGTAACTTTTGTAACCAATTTTGGTTAGAATTTACTGGACGTAGCAGAGAGCAAGAGCAAGGTTTAGGCTGGTTGGAAGGAGTGCATCCTGAAGATAAAAATCTTTGTAGGCAAACTTACGAAACCGCATTGAATGCACGTAGCAAATTTCAGATAGAATATCGCTTCATGCGTGCTGATGGGGAATATCGTTGGATATTAAATACTGGTGTACCTCGTTTGACCTCAAATGGTAAATTTACTGGTTATATTGGCTCTGCTATTGATATTACAGAGCGCAAATTAGCGGAATTTGCCCTTCAAGAAAATCAAAAAGCTGCACAAGCAGAATTAGAGGAGATAGAAGGCTTCAATCGCCTCAAAGATGAATTTCTGAGTACGGTTTCCCACGAACTACGTACACCTTTAACTAATATGAAAATGGCGATCCAAATGCTGGGAATCGCCTTAGATAAAGAACAAAACTTGTTATCGTCGGAAATGGCAAAGCCTTTTCCAGAAAGCTCAAAAGTGGCTCGCTACTTCCAAATTTTAAACAACGAGTGCGATCGCGAAATTAACCTGATTAATAACTTCCTGGATTTACAGAAGCTAGATACAAGTACCAGACCCTTAGTTTTGGAAACAATTCAAGTTCCGGAATGGCTTGAGCGGGTGGTGAATTTATTTAAAGCACGCAATCGCTATTGTTGTATGCATGAGTTGCAACTGAATATAGTTGCAAATCTTCCCCCTCTTGTCTGCGACCAATTTAGTTTAGAGCGCATTTTAATAGAATTGCTGACCAATGCTTGTAAATTCAGCCCCAAAGGAGCAGATATTGTTGTTAGTGCCCAATTAAAATCTAATTACATCCAACTGCAAGTGAGCAATTGCGGTGTAGAAATCCCTGCATCTGAATTACCGCGCATTTTTGACAAATTTTACCGCATTCCCAGTAACGATCCTTGGAAACAGGGAGGTACGGGATTAGGGTTAGCGCTGGTGCAAAAACTCACCAAACACTTAGGAGGAACAATTAAAGTGGAAAGTGGGTCAAATCGTACCTGTTTTACTATCCAACTACCACTTGAGGGGCTAGGGGCGCTTGGGTTAGGGGTTAGGGGTTAGGGACTAGGGACTAGGGGCGCTTGGGCTAGGGCGTGTTTTCAAACTGTGAGATCCCCCCCTACCCCCCCTTAAAAAGGGGGGGAAATCTTCTCAAAGTCCCCCAATTTAGCGGGGGATTTAGGGGGATCGCAACCTCAACTAATAGCGTAAAGAGTAGTTTGAAAACACGCCCTAGCCCCTACTCCCTAACCTCTAGCCCCTACTCCCTACTCCCTACTCCCTACTCCCTAACCCCTAACCCCTAGCCCAAGCGCCCCTAGCCCCTTCACAATATTAGTGTTGACATCTACATTATTTCGATTATTCTAGAAATATGGCTAACGAAGAAACGGCTCGTTATGCAGACATTTTTGCTGCATTGGGGTCGGAGCCACGGTTGGAAATAATGCGGCTGCTGTTTGCGGCTTATCCAGAGGGGATGACGGTAGGGGAGATTCAGGAAAAGCTGAAAATTCCGAACTCGACGCTATCTCATCATTTGGAAAAGCTGCGAATTGAGGGGTTAGTTAATAGCCAAAAAGAAAAGCAATTTCTGCGGTACTCAGCAAATGCTGAGACGATGGAGGATTTGCTGTCGTTTCTTTACACCGGGAAATCTCGAAGCAAAAACACCCTGGAAGCAGTCAGCAATACATCGACGCAGGAAGGGTTTATGTTTGAAAAATTTTTTGAGTCTATCTTTGAAAGACTCTTTGGCTTCACCTCAGACAGATTCCACCTCAAAGGTTTTGAAAGATTCACCCAAAAAGCGGTTACAGCCATCAATATAGCCCAAGGTGAATCTCGCCGCTTGGGACATGGATATCTTGGTACTGAACAGCTTCTAGTCGGATTAGTTGGTGAAGGTAGCGGCTTTGCATCACAGTTTCTCTCCTCTGTGGGCTTGAACTTAGAAAACGTCCAGATTGAGGAAGAAAAAATTGTTGGTAGAGGTAGAGGATTAACACCTGTGGATATTCCCTTTACGCCCAGAGCCAAGCAGGTATTAGAACTAGCAGTAGAAGAGTCTCGACAACTCGGCCACAACTATATTGGTACAGAGCATCTGCTATTAGGCATTCTCCGCGAAGGAGGGGGAGCAGCAATTAGGATTATGCAAAATCTGGAGGTAGATTTGGTTGGTTTTGAACAACGACTGCGAAAAGCTTTAACTTGAAGGAATGCTGCAATTAAACAACAGTCAAAGCCACCTAGGACTTACGCAATACATAATGAAAGTAGCGGTAATTCATGAATTACCGCTACGCAAGAATAAGGTTTTCGTCCACATCTTGCGTAAGTCCTGCCATCTTTTAAGGAATTTTCAAGAAAGAAATTATCTCGGATTGTGGGGTGGGCTGTTAGCCCGCCCTCAATATTGGACGGGTGGGGACACTCCGAAGTTTGCCGGAAAGAACATCTTCCCGGCAACTTCTCTCCATCCCACAAGAAAATTTGGGATATTTTTTTATTTGGAAGTCCTGAAGCACATGACGCAAATATAAGTAGAACAACCAACAAAGTTTACTGTCAGGGTAGCTCGTGGAAAAAGATGAATAAAAGTAAAGCTTAATTGCAATATCTTCCAAAAGGGAAAAATGGGAAAAACCAGATGTTATTTTGAGGTGAATGTAACACCGTCAACTACCCCAACTAACACAGGCGTGTATAGTTGGGGCTTGCGGAAAGACCGAGCAATCGGTATCACGGTACGCAACGCAAAAGTTGGTTAGGGCATCGAGATTTGGTAGGGTTACACGTTCGGATATTTCCCTAGTCCGTACCTCTGTACTGCCTAGTCGTGAATAGGAGATAAGCCTACCGGATTGCCCGAAGGGAGGGGGTTTTACCCTAAATACAAGTTTTGCTGATTCTTGGCTTATAAGCATCAAAAATCAGCACCTCTACACGAGATTTTCCGTCATTCCTCCCCAACTAAATTAAAAATTTTAGTTGGGGACTCCTGTCGGTTTCTGTTGAAAATATTTTCCTTGGATTTCAAATATGCATAATCGCAATTCCCAGTATGATTTGCCTACCGCTGCGGTAACTGCTGGCTTAGGTGCTGGTGTAGTCACATCCTTTGCCGTCAGTCAAGGACAACATCCCCTAGTCGCATTAGCAATTACTGGTTTAGCTGTGCTAGTGGCATTAGTAGGCGATTACCTGCATAAGCTATAAATAAAGTTAGGAGTTAGGAGTTAAGAGTTATGAGTTAAATTCCTAACTCCTAACTCCTAACTCCTAACTCCTAACTCCTAACTCTCATAATTACTTATCGCCGTTTAGAACCACTGCGTCGAACTTCGCGTTTTTCTTGTTCTTGAAGACGGCGATCGCGCCAATCTACTAGTGTCAAATAACCTACTCCCCCAGTAACTACTACTAATAGCACTAGGGCAAGCAAAGCCAAAATACTCAGGAGTGGATTTTCCACGATACCTCTACAGTCCGTTGCGACCCCAAACTACCATTGCAATTGACCAAGTGAAAACAACCAACAGTGAAACCCATCCCAATGTCAAAATCTCCATAGTCGTATTTCTTAACTTAATTTACAAAACTACTCTAATATTTATGATACTGGGAATTGTCGTTTGTTAGTTGTTGATTGTTAATGGTTAATGGTTCATGGTTCATGGTTCATGGTTCATGGCTATTAACCATTAACCATTCCCCATGCCAATGAACAAATCTTCAAACTTGGATTTAATTGCAGAACGCCTAGAATCCCTGAAAGCAGCAATAATAGGAGCTTTAAACCTATTTTTAACTTTTGCCATCACCTCTTTAATCAATAACTTGGTATTAGCAAGGTATTTTACGACACTCAGCAGCCTACAAGTTGAACCACTCAGTTTGCATTTTTTTATGAGTGCTGGAATTGCTGCTTTCTGTGGCTTTTTGTTCGGCGTCACCTACCGCTATATTATCCGTGAAGATAAAAATCCGCAACTTAAAGCTGGTGGAGTATTTGCCTTTGGTGGATTGCGCGGGTTAACGCAGCTAGATGTCGGATTTGCTTATACTAGAAACGTTTTACCGTTTTTCGTGCTGGGTTTGGAGAGTGTGTTGTGGTTTGCAATGGCTGCGATAAGCCGAAGGCTTAAGAGGATGTTTGAAAAGTCAACAAGTATACTCGAAACCTCTCTCCAAACCTCTCTCCTGCAAGGAGAGAGGCTTTGAAACCCCCATTCCCTCATAGGGAAGGGGGGTAGGGGGGTTAGGTTTCGAGGGTTTTGATATTAATAACGATACTTTTCAAACATCCTCTAAGGGCTTCGCCCTATCGCTCTTAATGCAATTATCGGACAGGGTTGGCTTAAACCTTTATCCTCTAATCTAGATACACATATTTAGTTAATTGTCAATATTAGGACTGACGCAAAAACTCTCTCAAACTCTTATTTCTATGTTCCTCCGGGACAAGCTGCAAGGAAAGTTTGCGAGGGTGTTTTTTGTGGTTCATTTTGGTCTAACTCCTGCTTTCGTCCTAAATATAATTTATTTGACTAAGTTTTAGGTAACTAAAATCAACATATGTTTGAAATAATTAATACCTGTACCTCTGGCGTAGACAAATGACTAATGACTAATGACAAAGGACAAATGACTAAATATTTTCTTATAGTTGATGTAGAAGCTACTTGTTCTCATGACGAAAGTCTTCCCAGAGATGAAATGGAAATCATCGAAATAGGTGCGGTGATGCTAAATGGTTCAACATGGGAAATAGAGTCAGATTTTCAGCTATTTATTCGACCTGTGAAACATCCAAAACTCACAGATTTTTGCACACAATTGACTACCATTCGTCAGCAAGATGTAGATGCAGCCCCTACTTTTCCTGAAGCTATTTCTCATTTTAAAGAATGGATTTATTCTTTTCCTAATCATATTTTTTGTTCTTGGGGCGATTATGACAAACACCAGTTTATTCAAGATTGCAAATTTCATAATATCTCCTATCCTTTTAGTTCAGAACATAGAAATATAAAAAAAGAATTCACAAACTATTGTGGTGTGTTAAAAAAGTTTGGTATGGCGCAAGCACTAGAATATTTGGGCATAGAATTACAAGGAACGCATCATCGTGGAATAGATGATGCTCGCAATATTGCAGCTATATTGAAACATATGAATACGAAAAAAATATGCTAAAAATATTAAAGCTTTAATTTTGTTGTCTATGCCCAATGCCCAATGACTAATCCAAAATCAAAAATCAAAAATCCAAAATCGGTATGACACTGGCACTTGGCATGATTGAAGTTTATGGCATTCCCGCAGCAATAGAAGCAGGAGACGCAATGTGTAAAGCTGCACGCATCACCCTTGTTGGTTACGAAAATACAGATTTGGGAAGAATTACCGTACTGATCCGGGGTGAAGTTGGTGAAGTGAATGTTGCTGTTGCAGCTGGACTTGAAGCAGTACTGCGAGTTAACGGTGGCGAGGTGCTTTCATATCACATTATTCCCCGTCCCCATGAAAATTTAGAATATGCTTTACCAATTTACCACACAGCAAATGTAGAAAATTTTAGTGCAGATATCCGCTTTCCCCCACCGCTGTCGGCGTGAAGAGTTAGGAGTTAGGAGTTAGGAGTTAAAAGTTAGGAGTTAGGAGTTAGGAGTTAGGAGTTAGAAGTTGTTAATTTTTACTACTATCCACTATCCACTATCCACTATCCACTAACTACTATCCACTATCCACTAACTACTAACCACTAACTCCTAACTCTTAACTCCTAACTCCTAACTTTAAAAATAACTTGCTATGAAAAATTTCATTTCTCGTATGGAGGCGGTACAGTCGCCTATTATTCCTGTTGTTGGAGAGTTGATTAAAAGCTGTCCCGGAACTATTTCCCTAGGACAGGGTGTTGTTTCTTATGGGCCACCACCTGAAACTATCGAATTTTTACCTAAATTCCTTGCAGAACCAACTAATAATCTATACAAAGCTGTTGAGGGAATTCCCCCGTTACTAACAGCATTGGCAACAAAATTGCAAGCCTTTAACGGTATTGAAATCAATCAGGAAAACTCTATTGTTGTTACCGCAGGTAGCAATATGGCGTTTATAAACGCGATTCTCGCCATCACTTCAATAGGGGATGAAATTATTCTCAATACGCCTTACTATTTCAACCATGAAATGGCTGTTACAATGGCGGGGTGTTATCCGGTGTTGGTGGAAACTGATGAAAATTACCAGTTGCGTCCTGATGCGATCGCTCAAGCTATCACCCCAAAAACACGAGCAATAGTCACAATTTCCCCTAATAATCCTACAGGCGTTGTCTATTCAAAAGCAGCTTTACAACAAGTAAATCAAATTTGTCGCGATCGCGGTATCTACCACATCAGCGATGAAGCTTATGAATACTTTACATATAACGGAGTCAAACACATCTCTCCTGGTGCTTTTGATGGTAGTAGTGAATACACTATTTCTCTTTATAGCCTTTCCAAAGCTTACGGTTTTGCTAGCTGGCGCATTGGCTACATGGTAATTCCCAAACATTTACTTGTCGCCGTCAAAAAAGTTCAAGATACCATTTTGATATGTCCGCCTGTAGTTTCCCAGTATGCAGCTTTGGGCGCTTTACAGGCAAAAGAAGATTATTTAAGAAAGAATATTGGGGCGATCGCTCAAGTACGAGAATTAGTACTTGACTCCCTCAACCGCCTTAAAGGATTATGTACTATAGCCCCCGCCGATGGTGCTTTCTATTTTTTCCTGAAAGTTAATACTCAAATGGACGCCTTTGAGTTAGTTAAAAGACTTATTCAAGAACATCAAATAGCAGTAATTCCAGGCACTACCTTTGGTATGAATAATGGATGTTATTTGCGTGTTGCCTACGGTGCATTGCAAAAAGAAACAGCAAAAGAGGGAATAGAAAGATTAGTTAGAGGTTTGGAAACCATAGTTAGGAGTTAGGAGTTAGGAGTTAGGAGTTAGGAATTGGGAGTAGGGAGTAGGGAGTAGGGCATTGGGCATTGGGGATGGGAAAAAATCCAATGACTAATGACTAATGACTAATGACTAATGACTAATGACTAATCCAAAATCTAAAATCTAAAATCTAAAATTCCAAAGATGTCAATACTAAATAAATTGATTGAAATAGAAACTAGCCACGGAATTAACATTCATAACATCACACCTCAAATTGAGGCGTTGATTTCCTCAACACCTATTCAAAATGGTCAAGTATTAGTATTTTCTCGTCACACTACAACCGCCTTAGCTATCAACGAAAACGAAGAAAGATTGTTAGAAGATATCAAAGTATTTTTGCAAAAATTAGCACCAGAATCAAACCGTTATTTACATAATGATTTGCATTTGCGAAAAAATATACCACCAGATGAACCAATGAATGCCCATTCTCATCTGATGGCAATGATGTTGAATAATAGTGAAATAATTCCCATTGTTGATGGCAAATTAGCCTTGGGAACCTATCAATCTGTTTTGTTTTTTGAATTAGATGGGCCACGCAAAAGAACTGTATTTTGCCAAATCTCCGGAGAATAAACCCTATTTTCTATTCCCCCATTCCCCTACGGGCGAAGCATTTGGGAAGAAATCTTTTCATCAAACCAAACGATTGTCGCCCAAATGCTTCGCCCCTACCACTCCCCATTCCCTACTTACGTTCCCAAGATTTTATCAAAGGATTAGGAGTATTTAGCAGTTTGTTTAGCGCTTCAGATGCCTCTGGCTGGTGGCGAACATGAGCATCAATAAACAAACTGATAATATCAGCCATCAACAATCGGAATTGTTCTGAAGATTGAGTTTCCGGGAAGTCTAAAAACGCTCTACCTGTGGTAAAGTCAAAGGGATTAACAAATGTAAAGTGGTTTGCCCCCTCTAAAAGTACCAGATAGCTGTCATTTCGTTTACTAGAAATTGCTTCTCGGAATGTACGGATCACTGCGGTAGTTGCATCACCCGAACTGATACCATAGCGATCGCTACTATTAGCAATCACCCCATCACGGGTTCCTCCCATCAGTAACATCGGTAGGGAGTCTGGTAAGGGCAAAATAGTACCTGGTTCATATCCAGCTATTGTTGCTCCCATACTATGGGCAGCATAAGCAAAAGATGCTACAACTTGCGGAAAAAAGCAAGGATTAGCGTTTTCTATTGCAATTCTGCCACCAGCGGAGTGTCCACCTAAAATTATGCGTTCTAAATCAAGCAACCCAGCCAGGATTCCTTCTGACTGTAACTGTTTCAATTTAGCCAGCAGTGCGGATAAAGCAGAAGCAGTGGGAACATTACCATAAATTCCAGGTTTCCAAGCAGTAATATCTATTCCAGGAGTGAGACTAACTAACCCTGGCAAGTTTTGCGCAACCCAGTTAAACGTAACAACCACCAATCCCCGTTCAGCCAGTTTTTCCGCCAACCATTGGTAAATATAGGCTTCGCAGTTAACCCCACTAAAGAAAATCACCACAGGAAAAGGAGCTTGTTGCACATCGGCAGATACAATCCCCATATCCTGTTCTACATGGCTGCCTGACATTCGGGCTGGATAGAGGATTTTCAGGTTAATTGTATCGTAAGGAGGCTGGGCAGTCTCGACTTTTGTTGCTTGGAAAAAAGCACGAACAGTCATAAAAGCCTCGCTGAAAGTATGAAAACTGTGTGGCTTTAGTCCACAAAAAAAGCACGACAAGAATAGGTAAGACACCCTTTTAGTCACGGATTTTTGAAGTTGGTTAGAGGATGTCTGAAAAGTTTTTAATTAGTCATATTTATTACCCAAAATCATTT
>JBHYDF010000034.1:0-53280 GCA_051861145.1 Nostocaceae cyanobacterium | reverse complement strand
CTGCGATCGCATTACCTCGCACAATAAAATGTTCATCAGCAGTGGCGCGGTTTTTTAGCCATTGTAAGATATTGTGGTCATTCCAAATAGCGGCGACTGTTGCAACTGCTTGGGTACGAATTTCGCTAACTAAATTTCTCTCTTCATAATACCGGTCATAGTCATAGTAGTAAGGGTGGTCATATTTAGTTAAGCCTTTTAGCTGATTCAGTAACTCATCCGCTGTTTACTTAATTACCTGACGATTTCTCACTTCTGCCAAACACTTAGCAGCGAAAAACAGGTTAATAAACTTCTCATCCTCTCCATTTTCAGCCATCAAAAACTCAAGAATTTCCCCAACAAACCTAGCATCAATCATTCCCGCAACTAGCCGTAATACCTCATGCCAAGTTTCATCACGCCAGTGTTTACCAAAAACTTCCTGCTTGAGTTGTTCAATTGAAAGCGCTTGCGTTTCTTTAAACTGCCAGACAAACCACCAAGCACAAAAGAATTCTAAAAATGTTCGATGCACAAAAGCATAATAATCTGCACCCAGGAAACATAAAATAAAGTTACGTTCCCGTAGTTGCTCAATCATCAACCGTGCGATTTTTCTTTGTTTATCGACTCCCCTATTTTCTAAATAACTAATTAAAGTATTTTCTAAATCATCTTTACTAATCGAATTGCCAGCCAGACCTTTTGCTGCTGCTTGCATTTTATAAGCAACCTGACGCAACATTTCCTGTTTATCTTTCAGGTCAATGGTGTAAGGATCTATATCGGCAACTGTGAGCAATTTTGCTTCTACATCCCACTGATGCAGTAGTATTCGCGATGCTTGTTCGTAGAGTGTGGCTCTATCTCTAGGCAATTCTTGGTTGCGATTGAGAATAGCCATCATCGTTAACAATAACGGATTTCCTGCTAATTCGGCAATGGCTTTTGATTCATTAATTGCTCTTTGCAGCCGCTCTTTTTTGATGTCTCTATCAGTCGCATGATTAAAAGTTAATTGATGCCAGCGGTGGAGAAAATCTTGAATTTGTTCAGATTCTAAATCTTGCAACATGAAATGGCGAAACTCTGCATATCGCAAACGTTGCGCTTTGTAGCCAATCACGCGAGAAGTGACAATTACCTGCACATTGGGATAGTCATTAGTAAAGCGATGAATATCAGTAATGACATCCTCGCGCTGGCGTGGATCAAATACCTCATCCAAGCCATCAAACATTACCAAAGCGTTACCAGTCTTTAGCTGTTCGTGCAATTGATGCTGATTTAAGTGAGAAATTGCACCGCTACATTTATGGAAAAATTCCAGAAAATTATGGCACTCATTATCATCCCGCCTCCGGATGTAAGTGCGTAATTAAATTAACAAAGGCATTGGCAGGGAAATAGCATTATTGAGGGGAGAATTTGCCCAATTCAATGCTAAATATTGCAACAATGTAGACTTGCCTGAACCAGGGTCGCCTAAAATCACTATATATTTATATCTTTGTTTATCATTGACAATATCCAATACTGAAGATATTGGCTGTTCAAAATAAACTCGCTTGTAGCGTTCTAACTCTTCCAGTGCAATTTCAGCTTCTAGTTGGTTACTTTCTCGCAGTAGTCTGAGATGTTCTTTAGGCAATTCGTGAACTTTGGGAACAACTTGATCAACTTCCCGCACGTTTTGGGCGATAAACATTTGCCATAACTTCAGTTCGTTATAGGCGTAACCACTAGTATCTAAACTATCTAATTTCAGATGAGCGTAGCGCTCGCGAATTGCTTCTTGATATTTTTCTAAATCGAATTCGGGAATAATTCCAGCTATTGCAGTGGTATTTCTTTCAATAACTGCCAGTCTTTGAGAATTAAGAATATCTTGTAGTTCTGGAAATTCGAGAATAATTTCTTTCACCTTTTGTACATATTTCTTGCTAATCCGTTTCCAGTTAAAATCATCTGGCAATGGGCATGAAGAATTAATTTGATACCAAATATTTTGTAATTTCTTTGTGTCTATACTCTCACAATCATGCTTAAAGGCATTTACCAGGATTTGTTTAACTTCTTGATGCTTGAGAAATTGCTTTAAAGGTTGCGTATACTTTTTGATTTCTGCTTGAGAAAGTCCACCATCTTCTAAATCTTGCTGTACTAGTTGCAAAAATTCTGCCAGCGCCATCACAATAGCCTTCTGAAGAGGTTCTTCCTGAAATGGCGCAGTTGCAACATTATTAAAGATAAATTTGAAAAAATCTTTAGCGTAGTCTTTGACTAAATCTTTGACAAAATCTTTGCTGATAATAGTTTCAACGAGAAACCCGACTGCTTTTGTCGCTACCCAGCCAGTGAACCACTCAACTATCATACGCGCGTCTGATAAGTGTTTGACTACGAGTATAAACATCAGCTTAGGTAAATATTCCAGATATCAGATTGATATTATATTCGTCCAATTCTTCACAGTTACGCGGAACCCCACCCCGCCTTTGCTGACGCAAAGGTTCCCCTCCCCGCGCGCGCGGAGGGGTTAGGGGTGGGGTTGTGTGCGTGTGGGAAAAGTTATAATTCACCGATTTGCTGACGCAAAGGTTCCCCTCCCCGCGCGCGCGGAGGGGTTAGGGGTGGGGTTGTGTGCGTGTGGGAAAAGTTATAATTCACCGATTTGCTGACGCAAAGGTTCCCCTCCCCGCGCGCGCGGAGGGGTTAGGGGTGGGGTTGTGTGCGTGTGGGAAAGCTTATAATTCACCAATTTACTGACGCAAAGGTTCCCCTCCCCGCGCGCGCGGAGGGGTTAGGGGTGGGGTTGTGTGCGTGTGGGAAAGCTTATAATTCACCAATTTACTGACGCAAAGGTTCCCCTCCCCGCGCGCGCGGAGGGGTTAGGGGTGGGGTTGTGTGCGTGTGGGAAAGCTTATAATTCACCAATTTACTGACGCAAAGGTTCCCCTCCCCGCGCGCGCGGAGGGGTTAGGGGTGGGGTTGTGTGCGTGTGGGAAAGCTTATAATTCACCGAACATAAAAGAGCGATCGCCTTTCCATCCCTAACCAACACTATCTGGATCTATCCCCAGTTCACGCAATTTCTCCTCTAATTTTTGTGCGCGTTGTTCTGCGGTTTGTGCGCGTTGTACTTCTTGTTTAATACGTTCTTCCGGTGTGGGATACCGTTTCCCTTCTTCGTCATACCAATACAACCATTCTCGCGTTACTCCCGCGTGCTTTCCCCGTTCACAACCAATACCTAAACCAATTTCCGGTAGCCAAACGGGATTTCCCTCTTGCAATTCATACTTCCCATTAACTAACCGATGCACTTCTAAACGCGGTTTGCGGCGACGACGAGAAGAATAAATTACATAATAAAGTACACCCAAAGCTGCATATTCTTCTAACTTAGTACTGTATTCCTTACGATAATTTTGGGAAACAACTTCTAGCACCAAAATAGGGACAACATTCTCATCCCACAATACATAACTTGGGCGCAATTCTTCATCATAAAACCGCTCTACCCCTAAACTTAAAAATCCATCTGGCACAATCGGGGGTTTATCGGGGTGATAATAAATACCCATATCTACCCCAAAAAACCAGTCCATGCGCTCTGACCAAAGTATCAGCAAAATTGCTTTCAGCAACTCTGGTATCAATTCTTGCAATTCGTTATCCACAGGGGTTTCGTCAGAGTCGGGTAGTTCTTCGGCGGAAGGCAAATATCTGGGTAGGTTAAACTCTAACATGGCTGGTGTACCCCAAAACTCATACCCTAACAGGATTTTGGATTTTGGATTTTGGATTGTCAAAACCTTGCTAATTTGGTGTTTTGGCAATCTATCTGTTGTAAATATCGTTCCAAATGGTATCACCTGAAATTATAGCGATTTCCAGGCGAGCAATTGGATTAATTAGATTTGGGTGCGTGGTGTGGGTGCGATCGCGCTTTTAAGTAGAATGAAATATAGCAATCCTAAATAATTCGTGAGAAATTTGAAAAGAATTGGGCGAATATAATTCGCGACTACACAAACTAAGTCCACCTACGTGGACTTGATAAAATAACCTTTGCCTTGCAGGTTTTGTTTGTGTAGCCGAGGCAGCGCGTTGCGGAGCCAGCCGCGTGGGCGGGTTTCCCGACTTGAGCGGACTGGCGTCGGGTTTCCCGCGTTGTAGCGACTGCCGTGCGATTTATATTCGCCAGGGTTGAATAAAATTTTACTTTTATACTTGCTCACAAATCTACGTGTTTTCTCACAATTCAATTAGGATTGCTATAGTAAGCTAATCAGTGATAATGAGTACAAAAGAACAAATCCTTCAAGAGCTTGAGCAAGTACCAGAATCAATGCTGAAAGAGGTAATAGAATTTATCCGTTCTTTAAAGACAAACGAACAAGAGCGATTAGAAGAAAAAGCGTGGCAAGCATACTTAAACTCAGAACGTGAGAGACAAGAGGTTTATCGTCGTCTTGCCAACTCCTAATTTCCTCAGCAAAACCTTAGTTCTGATAATACACAAAGGTTAAAAACCGACTCGCTAAGAGTTTTAACCCATTTTTAATGGGTTTTAGCTATCAGCCGGAAATTTATTTCACGGCTGATTGCAACAGCTGCAAGATATAAATTTACCTACTTTTGAGGAAATTTCCGCACTTGATACTCATAAGACTCTATAATTTCACTACTAAATCCCAGTGCTTGGTCAAACCTTCGCTCGATCGCATCGAGTTCATTTGCGGGTATAGCTTTCCAATCCTCCCGCGTCGCCCATTGAATCACTAAAATAACTTCAGTAGGCTCATTAGGGTTGATCCAAACTTCTTTACCGAGAAAACCAGGATATTTAGCAAGCGCTGCTGTCCAAATTTCCGCATCCTTTTGGATATATTCTTCCCGTTGTGCGGGTGGAACCTTCACCTTCAGTAGCTCGATAACCACACCTTTTATTCCCCCTATGCGTCTGTCAGAATAGAGCTGTAATCTAGAGTAATTATCCTTCCGGGATTGGTGTATTGCCTAGATTCAAAGGTAAGGTTCGTCTGGTTTGAAGCATTTAATAGGAAAGCGGTATGGACAGCAATAATTGGATGAAGCAGTTATTAATGCTTGGTATTGGTACAACCTCTATGGTGGGTGAAAAACTCAAGGAAGTGAGCGACCAGTTAGTTAAGGATGGTAAACTCGATCCTGACCAAGCCAAGGCAGTAATGGACGATGTGGTACAACAGTTAAAGTCGGAGCAGGGTAACTGGGAAACCAATATGCAACGGCAATTACGAAATATGTTACAAGATTTGGGCGTACCGCGTCAGTCTGAGGTGGACGAGTTACGCGGTAGAATTGACCGTTTAGAGCGTCAAATACGAGATTTAGAAAATAAGCTTTGGCGCTGATATTTCAAAAGTTGTCATTTGCATTAATCCAAAATCCAAAATCTAAAATCTAAAATTCCATTAAAGTGCGCTTTCTGATTTAAACTATAGTTTTGTCCTACTGGTCATCCTATTCTCAGACAACCTAAGTAGGGAGGACTGATTTTGAAAGCGATTTTACTCAGCGTGGGTTTCATGCTGGTTTGTGTTGTAGTTTTGGTTTTGGCGCAAGTTGGCGGTAACAAGCAGGATGCTGCGGTTGCGGCTCAAGTCACCGAAACTACACCAGCACCCACTACTATTACGGAAAAGAATAACCTAATTGCGAATAATAGTATGTCCGATCAAAATGCCTTTAGCACCCCTGAAAATGCCGTTACCACCCCCTCTGGACTGAAGTACATCGAGCTACAAGAAGGAACGGGAGCGACTCCTAAACCAGGCCAAAAGGTTACGGTTCATTACACCGGTACTTTAGAAGATGGTACCAAGTTTGATAGTTCACGCGATCGCAATCGTCCGTTTGACTTCAAAATTGGTGTTGGACAAGTCATCAAAGGTTGGGACGAAGGGCTTAGCACTATGAAAGAAGGCGGTCGTCGTCAACTAATTATACCGCCAGAATTAGGCTATGGCGCTCGTGGTGCTGGTGGTGTAATTCCCCCTAATGCTACCCTAATTTTTGATGTGGAATTGTTGAAGGTAAGTTAATAGTTCATGGTTCATGGTTCATGGTTCATGGTTCATAGTTCATGGTATTAACCATTAACCATTAACCATTAACCATTAACCATTAACTAATTAATAATTATTTGGTCTGGCTAAGTTTTTAAACTTTGTAAATTGCGGATCAAATAACAGTTTTACAGTCCCAGTAGGGCCGTTACGATGTTTAGCAATGATAACTTCTGCAACACCTCTTTCAGGAGTATCTGGCGAATAATATTCGTCGCGATAAAGCATTATTACTAAATCCGCATCTTGTTCAATTGAACCACTTTCCCTCAAATCAGACAACATGGGACGCTTATTAGTACGTGCTTCCACGCCTCTACTCAACTGAGAAAGAGCAATTACAGGTACAGATAATTCACGCGCTAATCCTTTAATACTGCGGGTAATTCTAGATAATTCTTGCACACGGTTATCACCTGCACCTTCCATTAATTGCAAGTAATCTATCACAATTAATCCCAAGTCTGTACCTACTTCTGCTTTCAAACGCCGTGCTTGACTGCGCATTTCTGTAACTGTAATATTCGGCGTATCGTCAATAAAAATTGGCATTTCTGAAAGTAAACCAATTGCACGGCTTAAAGGTTCCCACTGAGTTTGGCTAATACGTCCAGTCCGCAAATAACCACTTTCAATTTCTGCTTCACTAGCTATTAACCGCTGTACCAATTGCTCTTTAGACATTTCCAAACTGAACACAGCAACTGGTAATTTATATAAAGAAGCAGTATTATAAGCTAGGTTTAAACAGAAGGCTGTTTTTCCCATTGACGGTCTACCAGCGACAATGATTAAATCAGAACGTTGAAAGCCACTGGTCATGGCGTCTAAATCATAAAATCCGCAAGGAATACCCGGTAAAGCTACACCTTCATGACGAGTTTCTATTTCTTGATAAGCATTAACTAAGGTGTCAGAAATATGAACTAAACCTGACTGGGGACGTTCCTGTGTAACAGCGAAAACTTTCTGTTCTGCTCGATCCAATACTTGTGGTAATTCGTCTTCTGTTTGAAAACCTAACTGAACTATTTCATTACCAGCTTTAATTAACTGACGCCGCGTGTATTTTTCCATCACAAGTGTTGCTAAGGCGTCGATATTAATAGCTGATACTGTCCGATCTACAAGGGAGGCTAATTTATTTCTACCACCCACACGGGCAAGCATATCATTATCAGTTAGCCAATTTGCAACCGAAAGTAAGTCTGTGGGTTTACCTTGAGTATGGAGTTTTATAGCTGCTTGATAAATATCTTTATGAGCGCTAATATAAAAAGCCTCTGCAATTAAGCGATCGCTCACTCTGCTTATTGCTTCCGGATCGAGCAAAATTCCCCCCAATATCGCTTCTTCTGCTTCAATATTTTGAGGAGGTAGGCGATCGCTACCTAAACCTTGAAAATTTAGTTCTTCAGACATCATATAATTTTAGATTTTAGATTTTGGATTTTAGATTTATATTTGGCTATATTCTCTTATAATGCAAAATTTACCTTGCTAAATATATAAAGACGTTGCAGTGCAACGTCTTTAGATGGGATTTGGAAAAATTAACCACAGATGGACACAGATAAACACAGATGTATTGTATTTATCTGTGTCCATCTGTGTTTATTTGTGGTTCCAATTCTGAAGATACATGATTTTTAGCTGGCTACAACCTGAATGCTGACTTTTGCTGTTACTTCGGAATGTAGCTTAATTTCCGCTTCATAAGTACCCAATTTGCTAATATCGGGTATGGTGATACCGCGCCGATCCACTTCCATGTTAGTAGTTTGTTGAATTACATCAGCAACTTCTTGGGTAGTGACTGTACCGAAAATAGCTTCTTTTTCACCAACCTGCTTAGCAATTTGGAAACTACCAACTTTTTCCAAAGCTGCTTTTTGTTCTTGCGCTTGTTGCTTGAGTTCTAATTGGCGCTGACGTTCTAATTCCCGGCGGCGTTCTACTTGCTTGAGAATACCAGGTGTGACATTAGTTGCCAAACTCTTGGGAATTAAATAATTACGAGCATAGCCAGGTGCTACTTCTACTAAATCGCCGGACTTACCCAGCTTGTAAACATCTTGAGTTAAAACTAACTGCACACGTTTCGCCATCGTTTTTCTTTTTTCTCTGTTGCCTGTAAAATTTCAATTAGTTGGGATTTCAGCAAATTTTTCACGCATTGTGTAGCTGTATCCCCAACAGTTTTGCCTATAGCCAATAAGCCTACAGATCCTAGCGAAATGTAGGGTGCGATCGCAAGCTTTTTGGCAAGTTCCTCTTTTGTGGTTTTTAACCTGAATTAAACAAGACGCTTACTAGGCTGATACTCAAGCAGAGCCATAGTTTTAAGGTTTTACCTTTAGGGTAGTGGATATTCTCCCCAACTTAAATTGCTTCCTCCCTCCCCATATTGACTAAGCACCCAAGCGAGGTATGTTACAAGGTAACGATCCTGAACAGCTTCGGCTGGATCGGAGGAAACACCCTCCTTAAGAACATCGTGCAACCGTTGTAATTGTGACTTTGACAAAGCAACTGTTATTTCCGAACCAAAGAATTTCGATATCTCAGCCTCCGAAGTACTCATAGGCTCACCCACCTTAACTCATGACAAATGTCAAATGACAAATGACAAATGACAAATGACCATTGACTAAAATCTATCTTTCATTCCCCGCAAACGCGCAAAAGTTTGTACTGGTTCGCGACTGTTCGTAGACAATTGTAATGCAGGTTGTTCCCAACGTAAAAAAGGATTTGTACTTTTCTCAATTCCCAGTAGTGAGGGAACGGTTGCTTCTCCTCGGCTTCGGTACGCCTTCACTTCGTCATACCTTTGTTGTAAGTCGGCGTTATCACCATCTACGGTAAGAGCAAATTGTAAATTTTTTAAAGTATACTCGTGAGCGCACCAAACCCGTGTATTATCCGGTAGAGAGCGGATTTTGCTCAGTGAGTTTACCATTTGCGTTGGTGTTCCTTCAAACAAGCGTCCACAACCACCCGCAAACAGGGTATCGCCGCAAAATAATTCCCCTGTTTCGCCTGGGTTCTCTGGAGGAAAGTAGTAGGCGATATGAGCGCGGGTATGTCCGGGAACAAAGATGACTTCTGCTTCCCCGTTTCCAAACTGGACGCGATCGCCTTCTTGCAAAAATACCTGTTGTCCGGGAATTCTCCCCCGATCCTCCACTCCCCCATAAACTTTCACTTGGGGAAATCTTTGTATTAACTCTTTATTACCACCCACGTGATCCAAATGATGGTGAGTGTTAAAAATTGCTACCAACTCTGCTTGAATTTCATGAAGTTTTGTTAAAACTGGCTTTGCCTCTGCTGGATCGACAACGGCGGCAATATTTTGTGTGCGATCGTATAGCAGAAAAATGTAATTGTCTGAAAGTGCCTCCAGTCGGAATACCTGCATTTCCCGTCCCTCTCTGACAAGTAGCTATTTAGTATTTATCAGCAGTCCCATATTGCAGAAAAGCTCAAAGCTGCCTGCACAAACTGTATAAAATATTTATATTTTTTGCATTATAACTTGAGCCATTCATTAAAAATCATCATTTACAACCGTAATTTCACTTATAACTTATCGTGACTCAGCAATAATACGCTTATTTATCAGTAAAATTTCTCTAGGTAGAAAAGCAAATACAAAGTTAGATTTATTTTTATTGTTTTGCGCGTTAAAGATACCAAAAAATTTTGGGTTAAGCAAAAACAATATTTACTCTAAAGCTGTGAAATTTCATAATTTCTCATTTTGGCAACAGTTCTCTTTATTTACTTAAAGGTTGGGCAAATATTGCTATGAGAAATTTGCATCTACCCGGAGACAGATGATTAACCAAAAGCTTGTGTACAAAACAGTTGATAGTCAATCAGAATTGGTTGTTAAAGAAATAGTAGACCAGATTATTGGATCTGGGCAAATGAGTCGTCAAGACCATATCTTGCTTACTTCTACCGTATTTGCTGACGGTGAGGTTAGTGAGGGAGAACGCCGTCAAATAAATCGCATATTTGACTATATTCAGACAGGTAGGCTGAAATTAGTTGATTGGTAGTCAATAACTATAATTGCCTGCATCTGTAGCTTATTTTGAAAAAGAAACATTAGACTTGCCTTAAAAATGGGGGCTAGGGGCGCTTGGACTAGGGGCTAGGGAAAGAGATATTTTCATTACGAACGTTGTGAACTTTGGTCATGTAGTCTCTTGTAAAAGTCTATTTAAAAATTCGACCACAGATGGACACAGATGGACACAGATGAACACTGATAAAATCTGTGTCTATCTGTGTCTATCTGTGGTTTTAATGAACCTAGAACCTAATTTTTGCAATAAATATATTAGAAAGTAATGGAAATAATTAGGGCAATGAATTAAACTCTATAATATAGCAACCCTATTTGAGTTGTAATAATCTTAGTTGTGGTTGTTGTTGGTTGATTATAATAGCAAACATCTACCAACACCTCTACTTAGGATTGCTATAGTAAACTTGCATAGTTTGCTCTCTGAGAGGATGTTTAGAAAGTATTGAGCGAATATAATTCGCTCCTTGTCTGGCAAACCCGCCAAACTGGGCTAACGTAAAATCAAGGTTTTTAAACCTGCGTAGGTAGGTTTTGTTTGTGTAGTTGCGATTTCTAATCGCCAAGGCAAGTATTAAATGAGACTTTTCAAATATCCTCTCAAATAGCAAAATATCTCAACTAAATTATCGACAAAATTTACAGGATTTTTGCAGGCGCAAATTATGTTAATAATTTCAGCGAAATCAGGTCAGTTAGGCAACAGATTGTTACTGTTTGCTCATTTTATAGCATTTGCCATTGAAAATGAATTAACAGTATTGAATCCAGCCTTTGATGATTACGCTGATTTTTTTCAAGCAACAGCCAGAGATTTTCTTTGCCGGTATCCTGCACCGGCATTTTCAATTCCTAGTAATAAAATATTACGTAAGTACTACTATAACTTTAACCGTTATTTAGTTGAGACTGGAAAATTTAACGTTATTGATATTAAACGAGATAAACCTTTTAATTGGAGTAATTCAAATATAGTAGAGCAATTAAAATCAGGGACAACTTATTTCTTTCAAGGATGGTTATTTCGTGATGGATGGTTTGTAGAAGAAACAGCGAATCTCCGTAAACATAGCGAGGCAATCCGTGCCTATTTTCAACCTTTAGAAAAGTATCAATATAACGTAAAAAAACTAATATCTAGTATTCGCAATAAAACTGATATTCTCATTGGTATTCACATCCGACATGGAGATTATCGCCAGCATCAAGATGGCAGATATTTTTATGAGATTGAAGAGTATGTAAAGGTGATGGAATCAGCACAAGCGCTATTTCCTAACAAAAAAGTTACATTTTTGATTTGCTCTAATGAGAAGCAACAACAGCATAATTTTCAGCATTTATCTTATGTGTTTGGCAATAATCATATAATTGAGGATTTATATTCATTAGCTGAATGTGACTATATTATTGGTCCTCCTAGTAGTTTTACTATGTGGGCGTCGTTTTATGGAGAACGACCTCTTTACATGATTCGGGATGTGGATAAAGCTTTGGACATCCAAGATTTTGTTCATTTTTATCAATGGCAAGGTATTTACCACTACAATGATGACTGGAGTAAGAATTATTGGGAATGGACGCATTAATGGTTAATGGTTAATGGTTAATAGTTAATGGTTAATAGTTAATAGTTAATAGCATGAACCATGAACCATGAACCATGAACCATGCACAATCAACAATCAACATTCTAACAATTCATATATATTAAAATTTATGGCAAAAAAAACAAGGGGATTTATCACAATCTTGACAGGTTTGTACTCTTTTCAAGATTGCGTTCATTTTTTAGCTGCGGTAAGAAAATTTCATCAAGAACCAATAATTATTTTAATAGACCAAGTTCCGAAGTTTTTATATCCATTTTTGTTGGCTTTCAAAAATGTAATTTTAAAACCAGCACCTGCTAATGAAAACACAGTTTTAGCATCACGGCTAGCAAAACTGGCTCTATATGAAGCTTCTGAATTTGATAAAACAATTTATTTAGATTCGGATATTTGCTTACTTACCGATATTAATGATGTATTTTCGTATTTAGATGAATATGATTTTTTACTAACCGAAGATGTGCAACCTTATATTGCAAAAGCCACAAACTTATTAAGAGGAAAGCAACAAGATATATTGCCAAATGTTTTACCAACTTTGCAATCTGTAGGTTTACCACTGCAAGAAGATAGCATTCAGTATAATGGCGGTTTTATGGCTTTTCGCAAGACCGAAACTACCAAGGTATTTTTTGAGAAATTTAAATACTATTTTGAGATTGTAAAAAACAATCAAGACAAATTGCTTTTAAAAGACCAAGGTGCTTTTGCTTCGGCGATCGCCACAGTCAAACCGAAGATGAAAATATTACCACCCACATATAACTATCTCAGTAAATGGAAAGATAGCTATCAAATTGACGAGCCGATTAAAGTACTTCATTGCACATACCCATACAGGCCTCAATATGCCAAAGATATAACTCGCTCATTATACACAAAGGTATTTGACAAAATTGCAAAAGTGATTTTACCAAATCAGGTAATCAACCCTTGGCGAACCAGATAAAATTAAGTGTGTTATATCTTGCAGCAGTAATCCTTATCTTTTTCCCTCTATTCGCTTGCGGATAGGAGGGGTTACAAATTCCCCTCCTCGCTGGCGGTGAGGAGATTACAAATTCCCCTCCTCTCTTACAGGAAGGAGATTACAAATTCCCCTCCTCGCTGGCGGTGAGGAGATTACCAATTCCCCCTCCTCGCTTGCGGGAAGGAGATTACAAATTCCCCTCCTCGCTTACAGTGAGGAGATTACCAATTCCCCCTCCTCGCTTACAGTGAGGAGATTACCAATTCCCCCTCCTCGCTTGCGGGGAGGGGGTTAGGGGGTGGGGTTCAACATTGATGTTGCAAGATGAGAATATTGCTGTTCCAAATTACTTATTTTTGAAGTAAATAAATGAACGCAAAAGTCTCATTAGTTGTCAGCGATTTATCTGGTGGCGGAAGTGTTCGAGCATATTTACTAGCTCAAATACTCAAAAAGCTGAACTATCAAGTAGAAATTGTCGGATTTAATTATGGTCAAGACCTGTACGCAATTCCTCCTTCAGGAATTCCATTTATTTCCATTCCTGGTACAAACTATCCCGACTTTTTAAAATCAGCCAAAGAACTATTGCAAAAAATAGATGGAGATATTATCTATGCAGTCAAACCAAAACCTACAAGTTTTGGAGTTTCTTTGTTAAAGAAATTTAGTACCCGTCGTCCTTTACTTTTAGATATGGATGATTGGGAACTTAGTTGGTATGGTGGTTTTGATTGGAAATATCGTCCGAGTCCAAAGCAATTTTATCGAGATATTTTCAAACAAAATGGTGCATTGAAATTTCCAGATCATCCACTTTATGTACAGTGGACAGAAAGCATAGTGCAAAAGGCAGATGCAATAACCATAGATACTCAATTTCTTAAAGACCGCTTTGGCGGTGTTTACCTGCCTAATGGTAAAGATACCGAAATGTTTGACCCTAGTAAATATAACCCAGAAGCAAGTAGACAGCGTTATGGTCTTTCGGGGTATCGAATTCTCATGTTTCCTGGCGCACCTAGACCTCATAAAGGAGTTGAAGATGTCTTAACAGCATTAGATTATCTGAATCAGCCAGATTTGCGATTAGTAATTGTTGGTGGCAGTCCTTACGATAATTATGATGAGCAATTAATTGCTAAATGGGGACGTTGGATTATTAAATTGCCAAAGTGTCCAAGTGATGTTATGCCAGAAGTTGTTGCAGCTGCTCATGTTATTGTTGTTCCCCAACGAGATACTATCATTGCTCGCGCTCAATTTCCCTTAAAATTGACAGATGGAATGGCAATGGCTAAACCTGTATTATCAACGCGAGTGGGAGACATTCCAGAAATTTTAGATGATACTGGTTATTTAGTAGATCCGGATTCTCCTGAGCAAATTGCCGAGCAAATTCAATTGATATTTGCAAATTTGGATGCAGCAAATGAACGTGGGAGAAAGTCGAGAGAAAGATGTGTGGAAAAATATAGCCTAGAACCTATGGCTTCTATCCTAAAGTCGGTAATTGCTCGGTTGTGAACGTTTATAGTCGGTGATTTAAAATCTAAATATTAATTTATTTTACTCCCTTGATAATTTTAATCGAGTGGAGTGAAATTTGTTTTGCTTTATTGAGGAGTAGCAGTATCAGCAGATTTTTTTGAATGAGCCACAAAGGAAAAGAGAAATTATCGCAATTTTTTAGGATTGTTAGATTTTTTAGTTTTATTTATGAATAAACAATATGTTGAAAAAAGAAAAGTGTAAGATATCTTTACTTGTTTGGAATTTATCAACTAATGATGGGTTTATTCGTGCATCATTATTGCAAGGTGCTTTGAAAAAGTTGGGATATGAAGTAGAAATTATAGGCTTTTTATTTGGTCAGGATTTGTACGGTGCAATTCCTTCGGAAATTAAAGTATATACCGTAGAAGGTGGATGTTACCCAAATTTTTTGAAATCAATCGGTAAAATTTTAAAATATATAAATGGTGATATTATTTATGCAATTAAGCCGCAACCTGCAAGTTTTGGAGTTGCACTTTTAAAGAAACTTTACACCCGCCGACCAGTAATTTTAGATATTGATGATTGGGAAATGAGTTGGCATGGTGGCGATAATTGGTATTATCGTCCTACACTCAAACAATTAGCTAGGGATTTACTTAAAGAAAATGGTGCCTTGAGATATCCTAATCATCCTTTGTACCTTAAGTGGATGGAAAGTTGGGTAAATCAAGCTGATGCTGTGACAGTACATAATAAATTTTTGCAGCAGCGTTTTGGAGGTATATCTGTGCCTAATGGTAAAGATACCTCTTTATTTAATCCGGCTCTATATAATCCGGATGACAGCAGAAATCGCTATGGTTTATCTGGATATCGAATTTTAATGTTTCCTGGTGCGCCAAGACCTTATAAAGGTTTAGAAGATGTTCTCATGGCGTTGGATAAAATTAATCAGCCAGATTTAAAACTCGTAATTGTAGGCGGCAGTCCCTATGATAATTATGATGAACAACTTCAACAACGATGGGGACGTTGGATTATTAAATTGCCAAAGTATCCAGCTAATGTTATGCCTGATGTTGTAGCAGCTGCTCATGTTGTAGTTGTTCCGCAGCGAGACACCCCTGAAACTCGCGCTCAATTTCCACTCAAGTTAACAGATGGAATGGCAATGGCTAAACCTGTATTATCAACAAATGTTGGAGAAATTCCAGATATTTTAGGTGAAACTGGTTATTTGGTAGAACCTGCTTCTCCCGAACAAATAGCTGAGCAAATTAAATTGATATTTGAGAATTTAGATATAGCAAATGAACGCGGGAGACAGGCGAGAGAAAGATGTGTGGAAAAATATAGTTTAGAGGCTATGGCATCTACCTTAAATTCGGTAATTGCGCGGTTGTGAGCATTCATAATGGGTGATTTAGAATCTAAAATTAATTAGATGCAACTTATTTGACAATCAAAATCAAGTGGAGTCAGAGTATTTAAACATAAACTAGGAGTAGCATGATGATATATTTTTAGTTTTATTTGTTTAATTATTAGGTCTTTTAGAAAGAAAATCATGAATTATCTTAAGAAGAGAACTCTTGCAAAAGTCTATTTAAAAATTAACCACAGATAAACACAGATGAACACAGATTTTATCTGTATCTGTGTCCATCTGTGTTCATCTGTGGTAGTAATAAACCTAACCCCTAATTTTGGCAAGAAGTCTAATAAGTAAACTTTATTATTTACAATGTCAACCACAAAGCTACTACTAAGATTCGCTAAACCCTATCCAGGCTTGATTTTCCTAACAATATTGTTGGGATTCTCTGGAGCTTTATTTAATGGGGTAGGCACGGCTCTAATCGTGCCGGTGATATTAAAAATTGTGGGACAAGATGTAGATTTAACTGGCGCTCCTCCCATTCTCAAAGGTCTGATGGCTCCTTTTGAGAAACTACCAGAAGATTATCGCTTGTTAATGATGGCAGGGGCAATTATATTAGTAATTTTTTGCAAAAATTTAGCTAGCTACTCCAGTACATTAGCATCTAGTAGTTTAACGCGAAAACTGACTTCCGATATGCGTGAAGCAGGCGTGCAATTATTATTAGAAATTGACCTAGATTATTACGCAAAGACGAGAGTTGGTGATTTAATCAATCGCCTTGGTGGAGAATTAGGCCGTGCTGCCAGTACTATAGGCAGTACAGTTAAGTTAATTATCCTAGGAATTACAATTCTCGTTTTCGTAGGCTTTCTTCTATCAATTTCTTGGCAATTGACAATTGCTGCTACGGTTTTGCTGTCTTTCGTCACGTTAGTAAATCAGTATGCCATAACGCGATCGCGAAAGTTTGGTAAACAGCTAAGCGATATGTCAAAAGCATATTCAATCGCTATCCTAGAAATCCTTAGCGGAATTCGGCTGGTAAAAGCTACGGGTAATGAAAACAGAGAATATCAACGTATTCGGAAATTAATTCGCGATCGCGAAAAAGCTGATTTCCAATCGCAAATGAACTCCGAAGCGATCGCACCTCTCTCTGAGGTAATGGGAATTACAGCTTTACTACTAATTGTATTTTTAAGTCGTACGTTTTTCAGAGACCAAATTACCTCCCTATCAGCCGTACTTCTCACATATTTATTAGTACTTCTGCGCGTATTACCGCTAATTTCTCAGTTAAATACCCTCCGCAATAGCTTTGCGAATACATCTAGCAGTGTGGAGTTAGTAAATGAATTTTTACGCCGCGATAATAAGCCTTTAATGGGCAATGGTCAAGTTTCCTTTACTAAATTAAAAGAAGGGATCCATTTTAATCATCTATCATTTGCCTATCCGGGTAATGAAAAGATGGTACTTAAAGACGTGGATTTATATTTACCGCGTGGTACAACTTTGGCTTTAGTAGGAAGTTCTGGTGCGGGTAAATCTACACTGGCGGATTTGTTACCTAGATTTTATGACCCAATTTCTGGATGTATAAATATTGATAGTATCGACTTGCGCGAATATGATTTAACATCTCTGCGAAAAGAGATAGGAATTGTCAGCCAAGACACCTTTTTGTTTAACGACTCGGTACGAAATAACATAGCCTACGGACGACCGGAAGCGACCGAAGATGAAATTATTACCGTAGCGAAACTAGCAAATGCTTATGAATTTATTAGCAAATTACCGCAGGGGTTTGACACCTTGATTGGCGATCGCGGTGTCATGTTATCTGGGGGACAAAGACAGCGCCTAGCAATAGCGCGCGCACTGCTACAAGATCCAGAAATACTAATTTTGGATGAAGCCACCAGTGCATTAGATACCGTTTCCGAACGCTTAGTGCAAACAGCGATAGATAACCTAAGTTGCGATCGCACCACCTTAGTAATTGCCCATCGCTTGTCTACAGTGCAAAAAGCCGATCAAATAGCCGTATTAGATCAAGGACGTGTAGTTGAGGTGGGAAATCATGAAGAACTTTTACAAAAAGGTGGTTTCTACTCGCGCTTATACGCAATGCAATTTGGTGAACAAGCAGAAGAAACTACCAGCAAACGCCAGCAAAGTTTAATTCGCATTTCTTACGAAATTCGCACGCGGCTTAACTCAATGGTTGGATTTTTGCTCTTATTGCTTGACGATTTAGCAGATAACCCGCAAGAACGTCAAGAATTAATCTCAGATGCTTACAAATCTGCTTTGAAAATCCTCAATACCGTAGATATTTTTGAAGATATCGTTAACCTACAAATGAAATGGCAACCCATATCAGTAGGAGAGCAAAATCACGATGTAAATACCCAGCATCAAACTTTTATGAGCATATCTCATGAGTTCCAAACAGATATCAATGAAATAGTTAACTTTCTCCGTTTACTAGATGAAAATTTGACAGAAAACCCCAAACAAGAAAAAGAATTTATTCAAACTGCTTTTCAATCTACCATGCATTTACTAAATAACTTAGAAAGTTTTGAACATAATATTAAATCTATTAAAACATAAAAATATGAATAATACTGCTGCTAAAAAACACTATATTTTTTTCATTAGAGAAGAATTACCTAAGCCAGAAGCTCACCTAGTTCAATCAACAAATGCAGCTAATGCCGCAGCAAACTTGGGTTACTCAACAGTTTTAGTATATCCTTACAAAGGCAAGAAAGCTCTAAATCCAATTAATTTAGTTCGTCCTTTTCAACCCAGAAAAGCACCAGAAGCACTCGTCAAATATTACAACCTCCAAGACAAGCTAAAAGTTGCACCTTTGCCTATGCCTTGGCCGATTGATTATATCAAAGGCAAATTCACGGACTCTAACACCATCGCCTCAAAATATTATTTGCCATTTCATATACTTCCTACTACTAAATTAGTCCATAGTCGGGACTGGAATTTTGTTAAAGCTGCCATTAAAAATGGCATACCAGCCATTTACGAACACCACCACCACGAGAATAAACAATTTGAATCAGAAATCGTCAATCATCCCTTATTTCAAATTTCTGTCACAGTTGCCGATACTATCCGAGAAACCATGATCCAACATGGAATGCCGCCGGAAAAAGTGATTAAATTGCACAATGGTTACAATCGTTTGTTTATGGAAAGGCAATTGGAAAAAGCAACAGAATGGCGGCAAAAACTGCTAAAAAATGAACGAGAAAAACTGGTAGTTTATGCAGGAGCGTTGAAAAAATTTAAAGGCATTGATGTTTTAATTGATGTTGCTAGGGAAATGCAAAATGTGCAATTTGCTTGTGCAGGAGGTAATGAAAAAGAGGTAGCGCATTATCAGCAATTAACCCAGGAAAAACAAGTTAATAATATTACATTTTTGGGTTACGTTTTGCATGAAGAATTAGCATCTTTACTACAAGCTGCTGATATTTTGGCTCATCCCCATTGTTCCGGACAAGCTGCAACTTTTACCTCTCCCTTAAAGCTATTTGACTACTTTGCTTCAGGTACTCCCATCGTGTCTACAGAAATTCCCTCAATTATGGAGTTTAAGAATACTAAGGCAATAGCTGCTTGGTGTGAACCAGATAATCCGAGCAAATTTGCTAAATCTTTGCAGCAGGTTTTAGAAACTCATCCGCGAAAAATTGAGGGTTATGCAGACAGTATTGAGTTTGTCAAACAGTTTTCTTGGGAAAATCGCGCAGCAAAAATTCTTAGTTATGTTGATGAGACTTTACGTCCAGAAGTTGTTATTTAACTAACCGCCAAAACAAGGACGCCAAGGAAGGATATAGGGAGAATAAGTGAGAAAGATGAGTATTAAAACTGTTGGTATGATTAGTAGCTATCGCGGTTTGGAAAAAAGAGGCGATTGGCTGTGGCAACAAACCCCTCATCAATTTGGTATTTGGGGTAATGTGCAAATGCAGGCGCTGGCATCTAAGCCAGATTTTCTGCTAATGTATCAGTTTGATTTTCCCAAACCTCCTCAGCAGAAATCTTGGTGGGAAAGCTTTCGCAAACCTCAGCAAAAATCAGAATTAGATATTGATTCTCTACTACGCGGGGTTCCCAAAGAAAGAGTAATTTTTCTATTACGAGAACCGCCATTAGATGAAGTGGTTGAATTTACCAAATACAACTATCAACAAGCGCAAAAATATTGCGGTTACGTTTCCGGGCCCGATGATTTTGCTCCCACTCCCGACTATATGCCCGCAATTTGGTATCATGCCAATTCTTTTCGAGAATTAAATGAAATGCCTCCTCCGGAAAAGGTTGCGCCTTGCAGTTGGATTACTTCTGGAATTAGTCGCACAGCTAACCATCGGCAAAGATTGCAGTTTTTGCAGTCTTTACAAGAAAGTGAAATTAAGTTTGATTTGTACGGACGTAACTTACCTAACTCGGCGATCGCATCCGGGGAGTTAGGTAATAAATGGTATGGCATGGCTCCGTATTTTTACAACTTAGCAATTGAAAACTATGCCGAAAATGATTGGTACGTAAGTGAAAAACTCTGGGATTCCCTACTATCCTGGTGTTTGCCTATATACTACGGTGGTCCGGCTGCTGATAAGTTATTACCGCCGGGAAGTTTTTTAAGGTTGCCCAGTTTGGATGAAAAAGGTATTGCCTTTATTAAAGAAGTGACTGCTACCCCAGATGCATGGTATGCAGCAAAAGAAGCAATAGCAGAAGCCAGACAAATTATCCTACACAAACTCAATCTTCTTAATTGGGTTTCTGAGTACGTCGCCAAATTCTAGTTTTTAATTTTGAACTTTTATATGAATGGAATTTGTACCCTAGCCAATGACCGAGTTTATGACCAACTCGTTGCTCTCTTGAATAGTATAGAGGCAATTCTCGGCCCAGAAATGCCCGTTTGTATTTATCCCTACAACGACGAGACAGAAAAAATTGCTGCTGAAATTGCTAAGCGTCCCAATGTGCAATTATTCAACGATAAAGAGTCAATGCAAAAATGGGATCAATTTTTCCGCGATGTTTGGGATACCCATCCGACAGCCCAGGAAAAGTGGAGGCAAATTGGTAGTAACGGCTATCATCGTTTCGGTACTCATCGCCGTTTTTGTGCCTTTGATGGCCCCTTTGACCGCTTTATTTATATGGATGCAGATACCTTACTTCAAGGGTCGGTAGCACCTATTTTTAATCGTTTGAATGATTATGATTGGGTTGTTTATGACTTTCAATTTACAGATTTAGGTCACGTTTATGATGTAAATTTGCCTAAGTTATTTACACTGTTTACGCCAGAACAAATCAAATCAAAAATATTTTGTTCTGGTTTTTATGCCTCTAAAAAAGATTTACTTGCCCAAGATAAACTAGATTATTTTCTTTCCAAACTACGAGAAGGAGAAGCGGAAATTCTCTATACCATGTCCGCCGACCAACCTATTCTTAATTACATGGTACTTAGAGGAGATATAAAAAGTTGTAACTTGGCTTTAGAATTACCTGAAGATAAAATTACAGGTTGTTGTGTTACCTCATCACATTTTCAAGCCAAAGATAATATTTTGTATGACAAAGATAACCGTTTAACTTACATCCATTATATAGGTTTGTCATCCAAATTATTTAGCCGCGTTTGTGCTGGTGAAAATATTGATTTCCCTTATCGGGAAATTTTCTTACATTATCGTTATCTGCATGAACCGGATCAGCGACCACAATTCAAAACTAAGCCAAAAGCTTACAATGCACCACCAAATTTAGCTACACGTGTTTTCAGAAAATTAGGAATCAAAGTAGAGGTTTAAACAATGACTAGGGGAATTTATATTATTGCTAATGACAAAGTGACAGACCATGCGATCGCGCTACTCAATAGTATCCGCTTGCATGACGCTGATACGCCAATTGTCATGATTCCTTATGATGATAATTATCACAATATCGCCCACACCCTTCACAAACACTATGGAGTCGGAATCTACGAAGATTTAACTTTTATCGACCGTTTATCAAATAAATTGTATGAAACTTTCGGCGGTAAGTTTTTCGCCCGCCCCAATCAATTTCGTAAGCAGGCTTGTTGGTTTGGCCCCTTTGATGAGTTTTTGTATATTGATACTGATATCGTCGTCTTTGAAAAAATTATTGATAATCTGAATTACCTCAACAACACAGATTTTATCTGTTGCGATTATCAACACGCAGGCGGTATAAAAAATGTCTTTACAACTCAAGTAATAGAAGAAAAATTATTTACCGAAAGTGAAGTTAAAGGTATTTTTAACGGTGGTTTTTGGGGTTCTAAGAAAAATTTGATTTCCGAACAGGATTTATATGAAACCTTTGCCGAATGTGCCGCCCATCCAGAATATTTTGATTTTTCAGAAAAAACTTCTGACCAACCAATTATTAATTATATGCTCTTGAAACGAATTCCGCGCCGCTTCAACATCGTTCGTAGAGAGGGAAAAGCGCCGGGAAGTTGGGCGGGAACTTCGTATTTTCAAACTCAGGGGCACATACTCATCGATCCAGTGATTAAACAACCATTACAATATTTACATTGGGCAGGTATTCGCATTCAACCTGGTTGTCCTTACTGGGAAATTTGGGAATATTACCGTAATCTTAATTCTGCCTTACCGCCAGCAGATTTTCCAGCCCCAGTTAAAAAAAATCAGTGGCAAGAAAGTTTAGATAACCTGAAAAATCAATTGCGGCAACTCAAAGCTAAGCTTTAGCTTTTTTCTCATAGGTTTAACCTGATGATTACCCAACAAAAAGAATTTTGCTTTTGCACATTAGCTTTAGGTAAAACATACCGCCTATTCACTCAGCAATTAGCAAAAGATTTAGAAAAAAATTCTCCTGGTACTTTTTTAGTAATTTATACAGATGAACCAAAAGATTTCACAAGTCATGCTAATGTTTTAGCTTTTAAACATCGCCAACAAGGAATTTTGCTTTGTTATCACGATAAACGTTTGGTAATGGCAGAAGCATTAGTAAAATTTACCGCTGCTATTTTTATTGATGCTGATACAAGAATATTATCTCCTCTTCCAGAGGATTTAAAGTGGCAACCAGGAATTACGGTAGGACACCGTGAAAATTTGGTTGAACACGTAAGTAAATACACTCCAGAAAGATTACCACCTCTAAAAAACGTGGCGTCCAAGTTAAATTTATCTTTAGAAACTACTACCTATGTGGGAGAATCTTTATTTGTTATAGCTCGAGATGAAGGCAGAGAAATAGAATTTTTCAAATACTGGGGAAAGATTGGCAGGTATTTAGAATTAAAAGGTATTCACTCTGGTGAAGGTAATGTCATAGGCTTAGCTGCTGCCAAGGTGGGATGGACTATTAGAAAAGATGGCTGGCAATCACTCAAAAATGTAACAAAACATTTAGATGCCTCCTATGCCAGAACACAGCAGTCTTTTTGGGATAAATGGAAGATGAAATTTGGTTATCACTATCGTTTAAATTTAGCTAAAATATCGGCGTTGCAGGATTTTAAATTTTTCTATCTATAGATAGGTGTGTTAACCGTTATAACTCAAGTATTTTCCTACTGAAATTGAGACTTATCAATTTGAGTATAAATGATATTGCAACAAAAAAAATTTTGTTTTTGTACGTTAGCGCTTGGCAATAAATATCGTTGTCTTGCTAAAGAACTTGCTGCTGATTTAGAAATATATTCTCCAGGAACTTCACTGTTAGTTTATACAGATTTACCTCAAGATTTTTGCAATAACCCTAACATTTTAGCCTTTAAGCACCGCCAAAAAGGTATAAAGTGCTGTTACAATGACAAACGCTTTGTGATTGCCGAAGCTTTGTCTAGATATAATTCTGCAATATGGGTTGATGCAGATACAAAAATTGTTGCTACTATCCCCGATGATATTGAGTGGTTGCCCGGAATTACATCAGGAAATTTCCAGCGTATTTTTGAACATAGTAGGAATAAAAGGGTACCAACAATCACAGCACTTATCAAACAATTAGGAGCAAAATTAAATATTTCACTCGATAATACTTGTTTTGTTCATGAAGCTTTATTCGTCGTAACTAGAGACGGAGACAAGGAAAAGGAATTTATTAAACAATGGGGAATAGCAGCCAGATTTTTTGAATTAAAAGGTATGCATGATGGAGAGGGAAATTCAATTGGTTTAGCTGCTAATAAAGTGGGGTGGACTGTTAGAAGTAATAACTGGGAGTATCTAAAAAAAGCTGTAAAACATACTTATGCTTCTCGCGAAGGAGATACAAAAACCTTTTGGGATAAATTAAAAGACCCAAAAGCTGTTAAAAATAAACTGCAAAGTCAACTTAGCTATCACTATCGTTTAAACTTAGCAAGGCTTTTAGCATTAGCTAATTTTGGCTTTTATTATCGTTGACTCTTCTTGACATTGCTGATAGTGAAATCTTGCACCCGACAGGTGCAAGATATTTGGTTATACCAATTCTCTATGATATTGAGCGCTCTTTGCCTAATTCCAACTATCTAAATCAAGAGATTGTATTCCTTGTCTTTCTACAAAAGACATCATGCTACTTAATTGCAACCAAATAAAGATGCAAGTTAATAAAGTCACTGGTAAACCAACTGCGTAGGAAAGCAAGCGCGGAAAACCAAATATTTCAAACCCCGAACAAAGAAAGAGTGCAACACCAACAGTTATCCCCAAAAATGGTACTGATAATTGTGTAATCGACAAGCGAGAACCAGAATTCTCAGCACCATCGCTTTGCCATTTTTCCACGATTTGTTTTAGCGTTCCAGCTAACGCTAAACCAGAGGTTATTGCAGCAAACAAACCAAAAGCTAGTAGTAAATACGGCGGTTGTAAAGGATAGTAGTACATTAAAACTCCAGATAATTGAAAGTTGAGAGTTAGGAGTGAGGAGTGAGGAGTTAGGAGTTAAGAGTTAGGAGTGAGGAGTTAAGAGTTAGAGATGAGGAATAAAAACTCCTAACTCATAAATTATGAACTCATAACTCATAACTCCCAACTCCTAACTCCTCACTCCTAACTCCTAACTCCTAACTCTTTTACTACTTATTACCAAAAATGGCGATCGCTGTAACTGATGGCAATATTGTTGCTACTCCTTCTTTGGATAATTCTGATAAAACTCCCATCGCTACGTTAAATAACCGATTCGGTTGTAAGTCATCTTTCACCAGGTTCCACAGGCGTTGCACTTCTGCGGTATGTAGGCGATCGTCTTCTGTAAGGGCAAGTACCAACTGTCGCCGCAAAAATTTTCCCTCATCAGATAGCAAGTATTGCAACCCCAGTTTAGCTGTGGGCAATACATCAAAGCTTTGGTCTGTACGAGCGATCGCAATTAAATTCTCTAACCTCTGCCACTGGAATTTACCATCTTTAAACAGCACGTTCAATAACCGTCGCCGTAATTCGGGAGATTCACCAGTCAGTAACCGCCTTGCTACGTAAGGATACGCCACTTCTACAATTTGAAAATTCGGGTTGAGGCTGAGGGCAATTCCTTCTTGCGTCACTAAGGAACGTATTATTAAGGCAAACTTCGCGGGAACTCGGAAAGGATAATCATACATCAATTCCGAGAATTTATCTGTGATGGTTTTGAAGTTAAAATCTCCGACGTTTTTACTGATCGCATCTCCCAATAGCGCTTCTAAGGCTGGTACAATCGGGCAAATATCCGTATCTGGTGTCAAGAAACCCAGCTTGACATAATCTTCGGCTAAGTCGTCGTAATCTTTATTAATAAGATGTACTAATGCATCTACAAGAGTTTCTTTAGTGGTTTCATTCAACTGATCCATCATGCCGAAGTCGATGTAGCCCATCCTACCATCGGGCATCGCAAACAAATTACCGGGGTGGGGGTCAGCATGAAAGAAACCGTGTTCTAATAACTGTTGTAAACCGGAAGTAACGCCAATTTCGATGATAGCCTCTGGATCTAAACCAGCTTCACGGATTCTTTTAGTATCGGTCAGTTTAAACCCGTTCAGCCACTCTAAAGTTAAAACACGGGTGGAGGTGTAACGCCAGTAAATTAACGGAACTTTGACACACGGATCGTTACGAAAGTTAGTCGCAAATTTTTCGGCGTTGCGTCCTTCGTTGAGGTAATCTATTTCCTCAAATAACTTAGTTCCAAACTCGTCCACAATCAAAGCTAAATCGTGACCGAGATTGAGGGGTAGCCAAGGAGAAAGCCATCCCGCCGCCCATCGCATTAAATAAAGGTCGAGGGTGAGAGTTGGGCGTAAGTTCGGGCGTTGTACTTTCACCGCCACTTCTTCGCCACTGTGTAAGCGACCCCGGTACACCTGACCCAAACTAGCAGCAGCAACCGGAGAAGGTGACAATTCACTATATATATCTCGAACTGGGCGACCTAATTCAGTTTCGATAGTTTGGTAGGCGATCGCATTATCGAACGCTGGTAACTGGTCTTGCAGTTTCACGAGTTCATCTAAGAAATCTTTGCGAACCAAGTCCGGTCGCGTTGATAGGGCTTGACCAACCTTAATAAAGGTAGGACCGAGGCGAGTGAGTAGCTGACGCAGTTGGGTAGCCCGTTTGAGCTTGTTCTCCTCTACTTGATTTCGCCATTCATCCCACTTCAGACTGAAAATAAATCCGGCAAAATTCAAGATAATTGTTAGCGCCCGCGCCCAAGCAAGCCAAGGACGGTAACGGTAGTAACGAGCGATCGCATCTGGATCGTAACGTCGATTATTTTGTGTAAGGGTTTGCGAAGTCACTCCCTATATTTACCTCTTCAATTAAAATATAAATTCGCTTTCCAGAGCCTTTATACGGCATCCTTTCAGCTCAACAAATGCTTGTTTGACTATTTCTCTGTAGCTTTGCGGAATTTAGTCAAACTTTAATAAAAGTTACTTTCTATCTTTTATTTTATATTACTACACAAAAGTATATATACCTAACCTAAGTTTGAAAACCAGTTGATCTCAGTCATAGATAAAACCCCATAGTATCCATTTTATCTTCGTACTACAGCAAATTATTATACATAAATACAGTCGTATCTGAATATTGTGTTCATAGTTCATAGTTAATGGTTCATGGTTCATGGCTATTAACAATTAACCATTAACCATTAACCATTAACCATTAACAATTAACCATACGCTACACTGGAATGAGTAATATCACAGCCTCCGTCGAGTTAATTTTTAGAGGCTTTTCATGAGAATTTTTCAAACTTTAACAGACAGGTTGCGGCTACCCACCCTACTAATATTTGTAGCGGGCGTAATTCTCGCACTTACTCTCAGCACTTTAGCGGCTCCTAGCAAAACTCCCACACGCGACAAGTTTCTTTGGCCTTTTTCATCCACATCAATTTGGAATATGCCCATCGGCTCAAAGGCGCGTTATGTACCAGCAAATATAAAAAAAGCAGGCTTTGCCGGAGCTGATGTAGAGTATATTTTCAAGCTCAAAAACGGCGATCCTTTACGGAAATTATATGAGCCTGGGGCTTGGGGTGAGGGACGCTGTACAGGTAAGAAACTCGTGGGAATAGCACCACTGCCTATACCAGATGACTTAATTGTTCCAGATGCTACAAGTAAGCCATATCATACACCCAACAATGCTTCAGCCTTTCTATTGCCAGATGGTAAAACTTTAGTGCAAATTGGTCCGTTAGCTCGTTGTCAGCGAGGAGGTCCCCTCTATGGTTTTCATTATTATCGTGACCTTGATATTTACGGAGAGGGGATAAACGGATCGCATTTTGGATCTGGACTTTCTGCAATTGGTGGTTCTCTTCGCAAAGGTGAAATTACTAGTAAAAATCCCATTCGTCACGCATTAAAAGTTCTGATTTGGGGAGAAAAATATCTTTATTATTCTAAGGAAATTCCTGGTAAGCGCTGGCCTGCTGAACTTGCAGATAACTATGCTGCCAAACATTATCATGGTAAAAACCCCGCTGTTGTGCAAGGGTCACTATTAGCTATTCCGCCAAAAGCAACAGAAAAGAGTCTCAAATTGCAAACACGTCCTGGTAAAAAGCTATTTCATGCTTTACAAGATTACGGTGCTTATATTGTTGATGATGCTGGTTGGGATGGTCACTATATAGCAATTGAAGCAGGAGTTCCGGAAGAGTTTCGCAAAGCTTTCGGCTACGATTTCTACGGTACGGAAGGGGCATTTTATGAGGACTTTATGAAACTATTTGAAGCGCTTCATGTTGTTGATAATAATAGTCCCAAAAGTATCGGTGGTGGTGGTAAACCCCGTAAGCCTTTAGCCCCACCGATAAAAAAATGACCTGCATTTTTGCTTTTGATTGGAAAAAGAGCGATCGCGCATTAAATTAGTATGAATTTTGATTGGTTTTGTGGGATGGGCATTTTGTCTTTTCCACTCTTTTTTTACTGGATTTAGAGGTACTGTTTTGCGGAAAATCGTACCTTTTTAAACGCAGAGGGGCGCGGAGGAAGCGCGGAGGAACGCAGAGAATTTTTGAATTTTATTCGTTACGATTTGTCTAATATTGTACTAAGTAGTTAGTTATGAACTGCGAGGAGGGATGAAAAATTGAAGTGGGAAATAGAAGAGGAATAATGACAAATGACGACTCTACATATCTTTATAAGCAACAATTGAATCTGCAAAAATTGGAATTAATCTTGAAATTGATTCAAAACCCGGCTTCCACGGTGCGATAAGTTTTTCTATAAATAAACCGGGATATTTTGTTGATTTTCTTAAACCAGCACCTACTATTTTATATCCGCGATCGCGAAAATAACTACGCGGTACATAACTTAAGTGAGCATCAAAATCATTAAACCCAACAATAGTATCAGAACCTTCTCTAAAACATGGATAATTAGGCGTTGAAATTATTACTCTTTTGTTAGCTGCACTTTCCAAATTATTGAGAAACTCTTCAACTTTTTCTTGTTCAATGTGTTCAATTATTTCACATGCCACAACTGTATCCCACTTACCTTCTAAAGGCGTTGGCAGTATTTTGTACAACACATTGCGATAACATGGCTGTTGCGAACAAAATTTGACATTCTCTTCAAAGGCATCTAAACCATCAACTAATGGTGGTTTTTCTAATCCAGCTTCCCAATAATTAGCTTGAATTAAATTACCCCATCTTCCTAAACCACACCCAACATCTAGTACTGTTTCTCCAGTAATTAAAGGTACAACTATTGGATCGAGACAAAGTGGAGAAGAACTCATAACCACCTCTGGTTGAAAACACAATTCTTGGAGAATATTGCTAAGTATTGAAAAAGTCTTCCTATTCAGCCAAAACCTGAGAATAAATATGCAAAGTTTGCATAGCAATTTTGTCCCAAGTTAGATTTTGTTCAACATTTTTAGTTTTGACAGGTTAAACTCGGTTATAAGTATTTAGAAATTTTTCGACTCCGCTTACATCCACCTTGGGTTGTAAACCCAAGGCTAACAGCATAAGTCCTCTAGAAGAGGACTGAAAATAAAGTCCATAGCTGCGATCGCTAAACCGCATCAAACTAGTACATAGTTACCAGCTAAACCAATAATGACGTAAACAATGCCCATAAATCCAAATATTATCGGCAAGATGCTCACAAAATCTAGTTTCACTCTGACTTTACCGTAAGCCAAAGAGGCAAATGCACTAAAAAGAGTAGTAAATGCGATCGCTATTCCACTTTGGCATTTCATAACTTAGTATCGCAATTAAGGCTTGTAGTTGCGCCGTTGCGCGAAGACAGCGCAACTACGAACCATAACGCAACGAATTAATGCAAAGCTGTACTTAGTGTCTTTGTGGTTAATAACCTCCCGAAATTAGGGATTTCCAACAAATAAATTATTCAATCTTGTGGGGTGGGCGTCTCGCCCGCCATAAGTCTAGGGCGGGCTTTCCGGCCCACCCCACAAAAATTAGCTGGATATTTTTTTATTTGGAAGTCCCTTATTTAAGCTGCAACAGCTTCCTCATAGGGAACAAACGTTTTCTTACTAGCGCCACAAATGGGACAATGCCAATCTTCAGGAATTGCCTCAAAGGGTGTCCCAGGCGCAATTCCAGAATCCGGGTCGCCCTCGACAGGATTGTATATCATCGAACATTGGCGACAAATCCATTTTTGGGTAGCAGGGTCGCTACTGGCTGCTTTAGCACTGGGAGCGTCTCCTTGGAGTACGTGCAATGCTTCCGTATATTGACGGGCATGATGATTTTCAATGTGCGTTAAAAAACCAAAGTTATGTGCCGCTTTCCGGAATGTATCGGCGTGTTCGCGAGACTCTTTTTGTTGTACTTCAAACTCTGTTACGGCGTTGCTATCTCGGTCAGCACGTGCCTGCTCGGTAAACCCTGGATACATGGTAGTGTATTCATAGGTTTCACCTTCAATCGCTAATTCTAAACAACGAGCTGCGATCGCTTTTTTTTGCTCTGGTGTTAACGATGCCAAATCCTCTACCACTAACTCCGGATGCATTAAGCGAAAGTGAGCAAAGGCGTGTTCTGTCTCCTGATTTGCCGTTTCCCGAAACAGTTTCGACAGTTCATTCATCCCCAACTGGCGTGTCACTTCCGCAAAAAACAGATATTTACGATTCGCCATTGATTCCCCACCAAAGGCTTCGGCTAGGTTCTTGGCGGTATTGGAGTTTGATAGATCCATAGTGTTCTCTCTTGTGAATCCACTTTTTCAGCTTTAGATTACGAACTACTAAAGCGTACTCGTAATGATTATGAATATTATATTATATGTAGTCATTACGAGTGTGAAAATAAATTAGGATTTAGGAACTAGATATCCAGCCACCAAAAACTGCCAAACCGTAATATTTCCAAGGCACTGCAACTGTTTCAAACCCTGCTGTAGTCAGCATTTGCAAATGGGCATTTAAAGTCGCTAATTGGTCTTGGCTCGAATATCCGTAAGTTGTGCTTGTACCAACTTTACTGCGAATTTCCGCCAGGGTTGTCCATTTCTCTCGCGCTGCTTGATAAATTTCAGCTAAAGCGGGTGATTCTGGTAAAGTCGGGTCTGCATTCAAAAAACAACCATCTTGATTCAGGCTTGCATGAATTTGCTCAAATAGCTTTAACTTCATCTCATCTTTGAGATGATGAATAGCCAAAGATGACACACAAGCATCAAATTTTCCATCTATGTTCAATTTCTCTGGATTATTTGCCCATTCACCAAAGTCTGCTTCTATCCCAGTCCAGCGTGTTTGATATCCAGCTTCGGTGATTTTCTCTTGGGCGAATTGCAGCATTCGTGGCGAGTAATCTAAGGCTATGATTTGAGCATCTGGGCAACGGTTGAATATTTTAATACTCAGTTCGCCCGTACCGCAGCCTAATTCTAATA
The DNA here is from genome assembly GCA_051861145.1 of Nostocaceae cyanobacterium. Taxonomy (GTDB): domain Bacteria; phylum Cyanobacteriota; class Cyanobacteriia; order Cyanobacteriales; family Nostocaceae; genus JBHYDF01. The sequence continues at coordinate 22,150 of JBHYDF010000034.1, read as the reverse complement.
TGCGACGACTGGTAGAAGGTACGCAAAAAGCAATTACGCTTAGCATCTCATCATAACAAGGTATCAGTTGGCGGATACCAGTGTCAAAATCAGCAGTATTGACGAATACTTCTCCGGGATACAGTTGTGGCATGGTAGATAGGGGCGCTTGGGCGCTTGGGTTAGGGGCTAGGGAAGAGGGGTTAGGGGCGCTTGGGCGCTTGGGCGCTTGGGTTAGGGGTTAGGGGATAGGGAAGAGAAATTTTTATGCTTTTTTTGCCAATCGGGTGTGGGCATCTATAGATCATGATGCCTTAATCGTCCACTTTTTGCGATACGCGAAGCGTTAAGCCGGAGGCTTATCGCTTTTCTTGTGGAAATCATAATCACTCCAGCAATTAATGGACTAATGGCGTAGTATTTATTTAACATAGTGGTAGACCTCACTAGTAATGTGTGGTTGTGTGTTGTAGAACATGATTAAAATTTGGTCAGGGGGTCTAACCCCTTGACTTTTTCTTTTGTTTTCGAGTTAGTCTCTGGGAATCTACACATCACACAGGGCTTGCTTTTAGTATTTTCACTCAACGTAATATTGCTGATATAATTACAGCTTATTGTACTTTAAATTACTTTTAATCAATCTTTTTTGTCTCATCACCGTAAGACTGCGGTTAGGTTGGAGGCGTTACGCTTTTACTCTGTGGAAAAATAATTAACTTTAAGTTAGGTTAATAGGTGCGTAAAAACCTGTAAAAGGTTAGTTAAATTCAGAGTAAATGCAGAGCGTAAAGGCTGGGAAGGCAGATGACTCTAGAAGAAGCATTAGTAATTGTAGATACACTACTGCAACCAGAAACTTTAAGTGACCTGCAAGAGCAAATATTTCGCTATTCCTGGGAAGATAAGAGGTATGCAGAAATAGCAGAAATCTGCGGTTACGACCAAAACTATGTAAAAGATGTTGGTTCAAAGTTATGGAAGCTACTATCTAAGGCGCTGGGAGAAGAAGTCACCAAGAGTAATTTCCGATCCGTTTTGCGGCGAAGACAAACCGAGAATACAAAAGAAGAACTCCCCACTCCCTACTCCCTAAATAAAATTGATTGGGGTGAAGCGGCTGATGTCTCTATTTTCTATGGACGTACCCAAGAAATTAACATTTTAAAGCAATGGATATTAGAAGAAAATTGCCGATTAATAGCATTATTAGGGATGGGAGGAATTGGTAAAACCACTCTATCTGTTAAGTTGGCAGAAGAAATTCAAGAAGAATTTGAATATGTGATTTGGCGCAGTCTTCGCAATGCGCCGACCGTGGAAGAAATTTTGCTAAGTTTGTTGCTATTTCTGTCTAACCAAAAGGAAACGGAAGCGACTCTGCCAAAGGATGTAAATGGCAGAATTTCCCGCTTGATAGATTATTTACGTTCTGCACGTTGCCTGGTAATACTTGATAATGCGGAAACAATTATGGGCAACAAAGAACGGGCAGGACAATATCAAGAAGGATATGAAGATTATAGTGAATTATGCCGACGAGTAGGAGAAGCACGCCATCAAAGTTGTTTGTTGGTTACTAGTCGGGAAAAACCCAAAGAATTTGTCTTACTAGAAGGAGAAAATCTTCCGATCCGCTCATTGCAATTAACTGGTTTAACAGAAGTAGAAGCAAGGAAAATATTCAAAATTAAAGGCAATTTTTCTGGTTCAGAAGATGAATGGCAAACACTCATTTCTCACTACGCGGGCAACCCCTTGGCTTTAAAAATAATCGCGGCCGGAATTCAAGAGTTAATGGATGGCAGTATTTCTAAATATATAGAACTGCTTCAGCAAGGTACGCTGATGTTTGATGATATCCGCGATGTATTAGAGCAGGATTTTCATCGCTTGTCAGATTTAGAAAAAGAGGTAATGTACTGGCTAGCGATTGAAAGGGAACCAATTTCGCTTGTAGAATTAAAAGAGCGTATTAGATCACCATTAGCTCAACAAAAATTAGCAACAACTTTGCGGGCATTGGGACAGCGATCACTCATCGAGAAAACGTCAGCAGGTTTTATTCTCCAACCTGTAGTAATGGAATATTTCACAGAAAAATTTATTGAAGAAATCTATCAAGAAATTATTACAGGAGAACTAGTATTTTTTAATTCTCATGCCTTACTAATAGCTCAAGCCAAAGATTATATTAGAGATACTCAAATTCGTCTTATAGTCAAACCATTTATAGCAAAACTGCGAAGTGAAAGCAATCAAAACCTTCTGGAAAATCAACTCAAAAATTTGCTTGCATATCTTCGCAACCTATCTCCACGCGAACCAGGATATGCAGCCGGAAATATTCTCAACTTGTTGTGTCAACTCCAATCCAATTTAAGTGATTATGATTTTTCTCATCTGACTATTTGGCAAGCCTATCTACAAAATGCCAATTTGCAAAATGTGAATTTTGCTAACTCGGATTTAGCTAAGTCCGTTTTTGCCCAAACCTTGGGTAGTGTACTGTCAGTGGCGTTTAGTCCCGATGGGCAAATTTTAGCTACTGCTGATGTCGATAGCGAGATTCGCTTGTGGCTAGTTAGCGATGGCAAGCAACTTCTTAGCTGTAAAGGTCATACTAATTGGGTGCATTCGGTTGCTTTTAGTCCAATCCCCCCAAACCCCCCTTCCCAAGGGGGGATAGGGGGGATCCTCGCCAGTGGTAGTGAAGACCAAACCATACGTATCTGGGATATTAACACAGGTGAATGTCTCAAGATATTATCAGCACACAGCAGTCGGGTTTGGTCAGTAGCTTTCAGTCTCGACGGAAAGATGCTTGCCAGTAGCAGCGAAGACCGTACTATCAAATTATGGGATGTTTTAACGGGTGAGTGCGTCCGGACTCTAGAGGGACATACAGCCGGAGTCAGTTCTGTTGCATTTAGTCCCGATAAAGATAAAATACTTGCTAGTGGTGGAGGCGATCGCACTATTAAAATATGGGATGTTTCTACGGGTAGTTGCATCACCACCCTAGAAGGACACGCTAGTAAGGTAAGTTCCGTTGCTTTTAGTCCTTGTGGTAACTTCCTGGCTAGCGGTAGTCATGACCAGACAGTAAAACTATGGGATATAAGTCGTTTGTTAGTAGATGGTGGTTCAACGTTGGTTGAAACAACCACCAACCAACAACCACCAAACAACCAACCAACAACCACCAACAATAATTGCATAAAAACTTTGCAGGGACACACCAGTTTAATTTGGTCAGTAGCCTTCAGTCCGGATGGACAAACCCTAGCGAGTAGCAGTGAAGACCGCACCGTACGCTGTTGGGATGTACGTGATGGCAGGTGTAAGAAAACTTTACAAGGACACACTAACCGGGTGTGGTCAGTAGCCTTTAGTCCTCAAAGAGAGGACGAGGATGCACCTCAACTACTAGCGAGTGGTGGCAAAGACCAAACTGTTAGAATATGGAATGTCTCCAATGGCAGTTGCATCAGAACTTGGCGGGGATATACCAATTGGGTAGGGTTAATTGCTTTTAGTCCCGATGGACAAACCCTAGCCAGTACCCACGAAGACCAAACTATCAGATTATGGAACACCTCTGATCAGACTTGCATCAAAACTCTACGGGGACATACCCATCAGGTTTGGTCAGTAGCCTTTAGTCCTGATGGAAAAACCCTAGCCACTGGTAGTGAAGACCGCAGTATTTGTTTGTGGAATGTGGGTAGCGGTAAATACGTGAAAAAGTTGCACGGACACACTAGCAGAGTTTGGTCAGTAGCCTTTAGTCCTAATGGTCAACTGCTAGCAAGTAGTGACGACCACACTATCAAATTATGGAATGTCAGTACGGGTGAATGCATCAAAACCTTGCAGGAACACACCAGTTTAATTTGGTCAGTAGCATTTAGTCTGGATGGTGAAAAACTAGCAAGTGGCAGTGGCGATCGCACGATCAAATTATGGGATATCAGCACGGGTGAATGCATCCAAACTTTGGTAGGACATAAAAGTTGGGTCTTTTTTGTCACCTTCAGTTCCGATGGCAAAACCCTTGCTAGCGCCGGCGCTGACGGGACTATCAAACTGTGGAATATCTCAGATGGTGTATGCATTCAGACATTGCAAGCAGACACCAAACTAATGTTATCAGTAGCCTTCAGTCCGGATGGACGCATTCTTGCTTCTGGTAGCGATGACCAGAAAATTCGTTTTTGGGATATCTCCGAAGGCAAATGTATTAAAACTTTGCAAGGTCATACTGCTTGGATCTGGTCAGTGGTCTTTAGTCCCGATGGCGAAACCCTTGCTAGTGGCAGTCAGGATGAGACTATCAAGGTGTGGGATGTGAAAACGGGTCGTTGCATCAGCACTCTCTTACCGGAAAAGCCCTACGATAAATTGAATATAACAGGTGTGACCGGATTAACGGAAGCAAATATTGCCACGCTAAAAGCCCTAGGGGCGGTAGAGTTGATAGTCTAATTTTTAAGGGTTGCATTTACATTATGATTTTAATTTTTATCTCACGCAAAGCCAAGCCAGCGCGTTGCGGTGAGTCCAGCGCTGAAGGAGGGTTTCCCTCCGCAGGCGACTGGCGAACCCGGAGGGGGGTCTCCCCCGTTGTAGCGACTGGCGCGCAAAGGCGCGAAGAAGATGTTTATTTAAATACTCTCCTTGGCGACTATAAGTCGTGGCTACACGAAACTTTACCCGCTTCGGCGTTTAAAAACTTAATTTTCAATTAGTCCACGCAGGTGGACTTAGTTTGTGTAGTAGCGAATTATATTCGCCTAATACTTTCCTTTGCGCCTTTGCGGCTTTGCGTGAGATTTTCATCTGCAAAAGTGTAAGGCTGTATTTGAAATTGTTTATTGAAGCGCTGAGTCTTGAAAATGTTGAATAAAAATAATAATCCGCGCATCACATCTACCTTGCAAATAGTCACTTGGATAGAAGTAATAGTACTGACGGCGGCTGGTGTGGTACTGTTCTTTCTGCCAGAGTTAAGTAAATCTCGTTGGGTGTGGCAAATACCACCCTTCAACTCGCGCTTTTTAGGTGCAGTTTATCTGGGGGCGTTGGTACCAATTACCATGCTAGGCTTAGTTAAGCGTTGGACAGCAGCGCGGCTGGTATTACCAATGGAATTTACCTTTTCCACCGTGTTGTTAGTTGTTTCGCTGCTGTATTTGGATCAGTTTAATTTCCAAAGAAAAATTACTTGGGGTTGGTTTTTTCTCTACATTAATATTCCCCTAATTTCAGGTCTTCATTTGTGGGCTTATCGGCGTTTACCACCTGCACAAGCGAATACCTTACCTTGGGAGTGGCGTTATTATTTATTGGCGCAGGGAATAGTACTTAATTTATATGGTATTGGTTTGCTGTTTAATCCTAGTACTTTTACTGCCTTTTGGCCTTGGAAAATACATAACTTTGATGGTCAATTGTATAGTGCTGTGTTCTTTACTTTAGGTGTGGGGGCATTAATTTTGTCTCATGTCGCCGCTGAAAAAGAATTTTTCATTTTGGGGTTGACGGAACTAGTTCTTGGTTTTTTGCAGATTTTCGGATTAGCGATCGCTGACTTACAACTGCGTCGAGTTAACTGGTTTGTTCCCGGTACTTGGCTGTGGATTAGCATTTTTGCGCTGCTATTCCTGTCTGGGGTTGCAATGGTTCGGCAATCGCGTGATGTTTGTCAAAAGTATTTATAATTTTATACGTATAAAAACTTATGAAATACCAAATAAAGCTGCAAAAACAAGGAAAGTTTTCTTCCCATTTTATTTTACAAATGTATCTTGCATTACTTGGAATTAGTTTGCTAGTGCAGGGTGTGGCATCAATAATGTTAGCAGCAGCTAATATTCAACTGTCAGGGATAATTGCTCGACTTGTAGAAACTGATACTCTTCACGCTGCAATTCATATTATCTGGGGACTGGGAATAGTATTTTTGTTGATCAGAGGAATGAGCAAACGGCTGCTTTTGCGTGTTAGTTTCTTATTTGGGGTTTTCTACCTAAGTTTGGGATTTCTGGGCGTATTTATTCACCATCCCTTCGGAATGCTGCTAAGACGGGGTGAAAACATATTTCATTTTCTTGCCGGTTCAATCGCTTTAATATTGAGTATATGGGCAATAAAAAGGAGAGAACATTACAAATTCAAAGCATGATTTTGTAGCAATGCCCACCATAACCAGATTTAAGGATAATTTTGTAGGGTGGGCAATGCCCACCGTAACCAGATTTAAGGATGTAGTTACCATATTTAACATGCTAAATCACAGAAAATGTAAATAAATGTAAAATTATTCCCTGGTTGCGTAAATTTCTAAATTACTTCAGATAGGTATTAGAGTAGTGGGCAATGCCCACCCTACTAAATTTCAGAGAAATTATGATGAAAAATTAAAAAGAATTTGCTATGAATGCTGACGAAGCACTTGTCATTCTAGATAATTTGCTAGGGCAAAAAGGCTTGACTCACATACAAGAAATTGTATTTCGTCAAGCCTGGGAAGGACGCGGTTATCGAGAGATGGCTGTTAACTCTGGTTACGATGCCAATTATTTAAAAGATGTTGGTTCAAAATTATGGAAATTCCTTTCTGAGGAACTACAACAACAAGTTACAAAAAGTAATTTTCGCTCTGTTTTAGGAAGATATTCCCGTAATACATCTAGTTATCTAGAGAATAAACAAGAAAGCACAGCGATGCATATTGCTGCGTTAAACCAGGAAAATATAAATAAAAATAACAACAAAAAATATGCAGAAAATTTGCATATAAAATCTGATATTCCAGTCAATCGGAAAGCAATTACCCACTCTCAGGTAGATTGGGGAGAGGCTGTTGATGTTGCTGTTTTTTATGGGCGCAATGAGGAACTAACACAACTCAAACAATGGATTGTTGATGAACGTTGCCGATTAGTAGGATTGTTAGGGATGGGGGGAATTGGTAAAACTACCCTATCTGTAAAGTTGGCAGAACAAATTCAAACAAATTTTGATTATATAATTTGGCGTTCCCTACGTAATGCGCCATCCCTTGAAGAAATTCTTGCAAGTACGATCCAGTTTATTTCTCATCAGCAAGAAACAGAAGCGACTCTTCCACAAGAGGTAAATGGTAGAATTTCCCGATTATTGCAATATTTACGTTCTTCACGTTGTCTTTTGATTTTTGATAATATAGAAGCAATTTTTCTGTCTGGTGTAGATTCACCGCAAGGTATTAGCACAGCACGCGCTGGTAGTTATCGTCCAGGATATGAAGGATATGGAGAACTTTTCAAGCGAATAGGAGAAACCCGTCATCAAAGCTGCTTGCTGATTACCAGTCAAGAAAAACCGAAAGAATTTATTTCTCTAGAAGGAGAAGCTTTACCAGTTCGTTCCTTGCAATTAAATGGTTTGAAAGAAGCAGAAGCAAGGCAAATATTTGAACTGAAAGGAAACTTTTCTGCTGGCGAGAATGAATGGAATTTTATTGTTAATCACTATGCAGGTAATCCCCTGGCATTAAAAATAGTAGCTGCGGGGATTCAAGAGGTATTTGATGGAAATATTGCGAAGTTTTTGGAAATTTTAAATAAAGGCGGTTTTGTATTTGATGATATTCGGGATTTACTAGAACGTCAGTTTAATCGCTTATCTCTGTTAGAAAAAGAGTTGATGTACTGGTTAGCAATTGAACGGGAACCAGTTTCCCTTTCAGAACTACGAGAAAATATTATCTCACCAATAGCTAAACACAAATTACCAGAAACTTTGAGGTCTTTGGGACAACGCTGTTTAATTGAAAAACAATCTGCTAATTTTACTCAACAAACTGTAGTTAAAAATTTTATTACCGATAAATTAATTGAAAAAAATTGTGAAGAGATTGCTAGTGAAAATTTGGTGATTTTTCATAGTCACGCGCTGATAAAAGCCCAAGCAAAAGACTATGTGAGAGATAGTCAAATACGTTTTATCCTAGCACCAATTCAGCAGAAATTAATTAATAAATTGGGTGGTAAAAGTAATTTAGAAAGTAAATTACAGCAACTTCTCATTCAGTTAAAACAAAAATTACAGTTAGAACCTAGCTACGCGGGTGGAAATATTTTTAATTTACTTTGTCAGCTAAATACTGATTTAACTAACTATGATTTTTCTAATATTAATATTTGGCAAGCAAACTTGCAAGGTCGGAGTTTGAAAGGAGTAAACTTTACTAACGCAGACTTATCTAAATCGGTTTTTACGGAAAATTTAGGCATTACTTTATCAGTAGTTTTTTCTCCTTGCGGAAAATACTTGGCTACCGGTGATGCTGATGGTGAAGTTCGCTTATGGCAAGTTGGCGATCGCAAGAAAATTTTAACTTTGAAGGTACATAGTAATTGGGTATGGTCACTTGCTTTTAGTCCAATTCCCCCTTCACAAGAGGGGTTTGGAGGAATCATCGCTTGTGGTAGTGACGAAAATACAGTAAAATTATGGGATTTAGATACAGGAGAATGCTGCCAAACTTTGTATGGACACACCAGCCAAATATGGTCAGTAGCATTCAGTCCGGATGGGCAAATTCTAGCAAGTGGTAGCGAAGACCAAACAGTGAAACTGTGGGACGTTACGACTGGTCGCTGCATCAAAACTTTACAAGGACATGAAAATTGGGTCAGGTCTGTAAAATTTAGTCCAATCCCCCCAACCCACGCCACTTGCTACAACGGGGGGAACCCCCGCAACGCAGTGGCTCCCCTTAAAAAGGGGGGCGAAGAAGGTTCTTACCAAACCCCCCTTTCTAAGGGGGGCGAAGGGGGGATCTTAGCCAGTAGTAGTGATGACCAAACTATCAAATTGTGGGATATTACCACTGGCGAATGCATCAGGACGCTACGTGGTCATAAAAGCCGGGTGTGGTCAGTAGCATTCAGTCCCGATGGAATGTATCTTGCTAGTAGTAGCGATCGCAGTATCAAGATATGGGAACTCAGCAGTGGTGAATGTATTAGAACCTTGCGAGGTCACACAAACTGGATACGGTCAATAGCATTCAGTCCGATACCCTCTGCTGATTTTGGATTACCGATTTTAGATTTTGGATTGGAGTCTAGTAATGAGAGTTTAGAATCCTCTCAAACCAACAAACAATTAAATAATCCAAAATCCCAAATCCAAAATCCAAAATCACGACCAGGGTGGGTCTTAGCCAGTGGTAGCGATGACCAAACCGTGAGACTATGGGATATACATACCGGAGAATGCAAGAGAATCTTACAAGGACACAATAACTGGGTACGATCAGTAGCTTTTAGTCCTGATGGAAAACTTTTGGCAAGTGGTAGTGGCGACCATAGCGTTAAACTATGGGAAACGAATCGCGATCGCGAAGCGCGTCCTACTGCCCAAACGCCCCGAGGGCGTTTGCCTCGTTCCGAAGGAACGAGGGAGGGGTTTCTGAAAGAAACCCCTCGGCAGTATACGGACGATCGCGCCTGTAGAACCCTACAAGGACATAGCAGCCGTGTGTGGTCAGTGGCGTTTAGTCCCGACGGACAAACTTTAGCTCGCGCCAGTGATGAAAATGCTGTACAGTTATGGAATTGGCAGACTGGAAAATGCTACCTGAGTTTGCAAGGACATAGCAATTCTATCCGGTCAGTAGCATTTAGTTCCGACGGCAAAATCCTGGCCAGTGGTAGCACCGACCACACCGTTAAGCTGTGGAATCTGCGTGATGGTACGTGCTTGAGAAAACTTACAGGTCATAAAGGTCGGGTGTGGTCGGTTGGATTCAGTCCCGACGGTGAAATGCTGGCAAGTGGTAGCGATGACTATACTATCAAAATATGGAAAGTCGCTACTGGAGAATGTTATCAAACCTTATCCGCATATAACGATTGCTTCGCTTCACGCATTTGGTCAGTTGCATTTAGTCCCAAGGGAAAAATTTTAGCCAGTGGCAATGATGACCACACTGTAAAATTGTGGGATATTAGCACAGGTGAATGCTTGAAAATATTGCAGGGACACGCCAACTGGGTTTGGACAGTTGCATTTAGTCCCGACGGAAAAATTCTTGCCAGTGGTAGTGGGGATCATACCATCAAATTGTGGGATGTCTCCACAGGTGAATGCATCAAAACCTTAGAAGGTCATAGTAGTCGAGTTTGGGCGATCGCATTCAGTCCCGATGGAAAAATTCTTGCTAGTGGTAGCAGCGATCATACTGTGAAACTGTGGGATATTAGTACGGGTGAATGTGTGAGAACTTTAGAAGGTCACACTAACTTTGCTTGGTCAGTTGCTTTTTGTCCTCACCCCCTTTCTGATTTTAGATTGCCGATTTTAGATTTTGGATTGGGGTCTAGTAATGAGAGTTTAGAATCTTCTCAAACCAGCAAACAATTAAATAATCTACAATCCAAAATCCAAAATCCAAAATCCAAAATCCAAAAGTGGGTATTGGCTAGTGGTAGTCAAGATGAAACGATAAGACTGTGGGATGTAGAAACGGGAGAATGCTTGAAAATTCTCACGGCTGATAGACCTTATGAAGGTATGAATATCACGGGTGTGACAGGAGTAACTGATGCGACTATTGACACATTGAAAGCATTGGGTGCGGTGGAAGCGTGAAAATGCAATAAAATAGGGGCGCTTAGGCTAGGGGTTAGGGGCTAGGGAAAGAGATATTTTCATCAATTCGTTGTGAACTTTGTTCATCTAGTCTCTTGCATAAGTCGATTTTTTTAGATGGAACCACAGATGGACAACAATTAAAAGTTTTTCCTCTGTCTTCCCCCCTCAAGAGGGGGGATAGAGGGGGGTGGACACAGATAATTTATCTGTGTTTATCTGTGTCTATCTGTGGTTAATTATCCTTAATCATGAATGCGTGCAAGAAGTCTATTGTGTCAAGCCTGGAAATAAATTCTGATATCTTGCACCAGTCGGTATCAGCCGTGAAATAAATTTCCGGCTGATAGCTAAAACCCATTAAAAATGGGTTCAAAATATTACCCAGTCGGTATCAGCCGTGAAATAAATTTCCGGAACCGATGCTGAAACCCATTCAAAATGGGTTCTAAATCTTACCCAGTCGGTTTTTAACCGAATGCGCGCTTTTAGCCCGAAATTTATTTCAGGGCTTATTAAGCCTTTATTGAGAATGGAACAAGATATCAGTTAAAATCGGTTAAAAATCTTATCCAATCGATTTTTAACCAATGTAGAGACGCGAAATTTCGCGTCTCTACACAGCCCAAATTTTAATTCAGGGTAGAATTTCCATTTCTTGAATAATCTTCATGGTTTCTACACTCACCGTACAAACTCGTTGCAGTAAATCTATTACCTGTTCTTTATAATCTGCAAAGCGGTAGGTGTTGAATTTTTCAGCAATAGTAGGGTCTTTAGGTTTTTTTTCTTTATATTGATCCAAAATCCACTCTAACCCACAACGGTTGCCGAGGTAATATTCCCAAGCAATTTTAGGGATACCTTCCAGGGTGGTAATATCATCTAAAATGATAGTCCCTTTAGTTTTATCAGTTTTAAGTTTCGCTTTTGGTGTGGTTTTTCTATCTTCACCCCAAGGTAAATCAATTCTTTTTAAAAGGTAAGGTTCGACAGTTTCATAATTAATGTGCAAGTCCATCAAATGTTTACCCCAGCTAACCCATTTGTGAAAGTCATTGTAGAAGGGTAAACGCGGAAATTCTCGTTTGAGGTTGAGTTCGTATTTTTTTCTGTATCCTGGGTTGTGCAATACGGCATAGGTGTAGTGGAAGATATCTAATTTTGTGATTGTCGAGTCGTTGTAATGGTTTTGGAATTGTGTTAATCCCCAGTTAGTGATGTTGTCGATGCGCTTTCCGTTATTGTCGTAGCGGTAAAGGGGAAGACATTGAGTTTTTTCGAGAAAATCAAGACAAGTAATCTGATTTGTTACCAAGCACTGATATGGTTTTGATGCACCAATTCCAGGTACACAAATATATTGGTTTTTTTCACCGTGTTTATAAATATCAAACCATTTATATGTCCTTCCATTAAAGTGTTTATCAAAATAAAGATATTCTTTGTAAAAAGGTCTATATAAACTTTTAAGTATTTGCTTTACAGAAAAATTTTTTTGAATTCCTCTGTTTAAATAACTTTTTAAATCTTCATCCCATTTTATTAATTTTGATAAATTATTGGAACTATGAAGTTGATTCTGGTAAACTTGCACAAAAAACTTCATTTTTTCAGCTAAGCTTTGCTCAGAAATATCATAAGCCCATTCATCTCTTTGTGTTGCAATTCCCCGGGAAAATAATTGAAATACTGCTTCCTGTGCTTTGCCAGCTTTTACATCTTTATCAACAAGTGTTAATAGGCTATCAAAATCATTATCAGCTTGGTTAATCCAGTTATGATTTTTATCTGGTATAGCGTGAATAAAATGCAAATCTTTAATTTTGTGAGAAGTCAAATAAGCTTTCTTCTCATCTGCACTTGCATAATCATCAATTACATTATAGAAAACCTTAAAACCTTCAGCATTTTCATTCCTTACTAAAAAATAAACTGCTGTCCCTACTCTAATTTCATCACTAAATACATTACCACCTTCTCTACGGCGTCTTTCCCCGCTTGTACGTGCATTACCCTTCATATCAATAATATAAATTTCATTAAATTCTTTCGCTACAACTTTTCGGAAACCATCAAATGTCATAGCATCTATAAAAGAATTATTAGAAACAAAAGCTACAATACCATTCTTCCCCAAACGGTCAGAAGCCCAGCGAATAAACCGTGTGTACATATCATAAAGGACAATTCGGTTTTGGGCATTACTATATTTTACGTAAGTCTCTTTAATACGCTTATCTATTTCTTGATAAGTACGATTAGCATTATTTTGATTAAAATTTTCTTGCTTAGCGTTGTAAGGTGGGTTTCCAATAATTACCGAAATATCACATTCATTTTGTCGCCTAATCCTTTGGGAGTTTTCAACCGATAACGCAAACAAATCCATTTGCTTGCCATCAAAAGATGTATGTTCAAGCGTATCAACAAAACAAATATTCTCAAACTCCTCATATACACCCCTCTTTTGCTTATAAGTGTATTCAATATTCAAATTAGCAATGTAATAAGGCAAAATCGCCACTTCATTGCAGTGAATTTCATGCTTATACTTATATTCCAAACTATGCTTTGGTAAATATTCTATTAATTCCGTGACAAAAGTCCCAGTCCCAGTAGCTGGATCTAAAATGTCTACGCCTTTATCAGCAAGCAACTTACCAAAATGTTTATGAGTTAAATAATCTACACTCTCAATCATGAAGCGTACGATTTCATTCGGCGTATATACAATACCCAACCTATCAGCCGCCTTCGGATTATACGCCTTATAAAAATTCTCATAAAGAGCTTTTAAGAACTTCTGCTTTTCATGATGATTGTAGATATTCGCCGCAGTTCTTCTAATGACTCCATAATAACGCTCAACAGTGCTAAGAGTCTTTCTTTTAGTACTACCTGTAAAAAACGTATCTATTACCCTTTGTAACTCACGAGCAATATTATTTTCCCTATGAAATTGAGACTCATTAAATATATTGATAAAAATATCTTCAGTTAAAATATGCTGAATCATCATTTCTCGAATATCCAGCAAAGTAACTTCAGGATTAATTGATTCTTTGCAGATATCCCAAAACTTTACCCTTGCTTGTTGAAATTCTGCATTACTTTCAGCTTGACTATCAATTAAATCCCGCAAAGCCTCTAAAATAGTTGGTAAATCTTCCTTAAAACTTTCAATCGCCTCACGAAAATCTTTAACTTCCGGACGAACATAATTAATAAAAGCGGTAATTACTTCATCTAGCGCGTCTGTATCTTTCATCGAGACGCGCATATTTTCTTGTCCAGCCTGAATTAAAACCGCTGTTTGTGAATCCTCAAATAGGATATTACTATTTGGATAACCTTTGATAAGTTTTTTCTCAATTTCTAAGTCTAAATTGTCATATTGGTCTTTACTTTCCCAATAACCCCAATCTAAACGCAAAACATCTTTTACCGTTCCATCTGGATAAACAACTTTACCGCTAAGTGTTTTATAATCTAACTCCGGAATCAGTCTAAAATCTCTAGGTTTGCAATATTCATTGAGTAAATTTTGAAAAGCAACACGAATAGAAGTTTCTTTACGTGAACCACCAAAAAGAATAATTTTTTCTACCTCTGCATGATATTGGCTAATCAGAAGCTTGGACATGGTTTATAATTTTTTTATATTTTTATAACCTATCCAATTTAGCTGTAACCAATTCTTAGCAACCTCAGAATATATAATGATAAAAATCGGAGGTTCTTTAGCTTCACCGCGAAAATGCGTAGATTCTATTAATGTATGAATATAAAAATTAAATTTCTATCATCTTGAATGTGAAATAATACAGTAGATAAGCATAAATAAAGTAAAAAATAGGGCGGGCGAGACGCCCACCCCACAAGAGATTTTTAATTCTTGTGGGGTGGGCATCCTGCCCGCCCTTTTCAAAAAAAAGCGTTTTATTTTTAATTAACTTTAAGATAATGCATTACATCGCGTTCACACACCTGACACAACAAACGAAATAACTCTCTCCCCCTCTTCCTTTGCGCCTCTGTAATTCAATTTCTCACACGCCTTAAAAAGCACAATATGGTGCGTTACACAGCGTTAACGCACCGAACAAAAAACAAATTGGTAGATAACCATTAAAACAACAACAAACGCCTACTCATCAAGATGACCAACACGGCGAATATTGATAATATCGCTCATTTTCTTAATCTGACTAAAAGTCTGTTCCAACTGAGTGCGATCGCTAATCTCGATCCCCAAATCAATCAACGCCGGTTGACCAAAAGCAGTTTTCACATTAGCATGGCGAACGTTTATTCCTTGGTCGCTCAATCGTGATAAAATATCCTTGAGGACTCCGACTCGATCCAAGGCTTCAATTTGCACGTTTACTGGGTAAGTCTGATGGCGAATGATATGTTCTGATGCATGGTTCCAACTTACCGGCACTAAGCGATCGCACTCCACCTTCTCCAAATTCTGACACCCTTGACGATGGATGGAAATTCCCCTTCCACGTGTTACCACACCAATAATTGATTCACCAGGAATGGGAGTACAACACTTCGCCAGATGATGCATTAATCCTTCTACTCCCACAATCGGCGAGTCACTTGCACGAGATGATGTAGTTGTAGCTGTATCCCGTAACGCCGCCGCTTTTGCAGTAGTTGGTAAGTTTGGAATATTATCTAACTCGTTGGGAACAGGTTGTCCCTTGACTATTTCTCGCCACCTGTTTAACACTAAATTCAGCGTTATTTCTCCATAACCCAAAGCAGCAAGTAAATCATCTGTAGAGTGGTAATTACACTTTTCTGCTACCGCCTGCATCGCTTCCGACTTCACCAGACCTTCAAAACCTGTTCTACCAAGTTCTTTCTCTAATAATTCTCGACCACGAGCAATATTTTCTTCTCGGCGCGATCGCTTGTACCACTGCTTAATCCGATTTTTCGCCGCACTCGTCCGAGCAAAATTCAACCAATCCAAACTGGGATGGCTATTCTTGTGTGTGACAATCTCGACTATATCACCATTTTTCAATCGTGTGGACAGCGGTACCATTCTCCCATTTACCCGCACACCAGCACAATGGTTTCCTACTTCCGTATGAATTCTATAAGCAAAATCCACTGCTGTGGAACCCGGATTTAAAGCAACTAAATCACCCTTGGGAGTAAAGACGTAAACATCATCTTCAAATAAATTATCCTTGATGCTATCCAAATATTCCTGAGCATCTTTTAAATCACTTTGCCACTCTAGCAACTGGCGTAACCAAGCAAATTTTTCATCAAACACAGTTAAATGGCTAGTGCTAGAACCTCCAGTTTCTTTATACTTCCAATGCGCCGCAATCCCGTACTCAGCGATATGATGCATTTCCATAGTCCGGATTTGCACTTCCAGAGGACGACCCCAAGGACCAATTACCCCGGTATGTAAGGACTGATAACGGTTGGGCTTCGGCAAGCCAATATAATCTTTAAATCTACCAGGAATCGGGCGAAACAAATCATGAACCACCGCCAAAGCACGATAACATTCCTCATTAGTCTGGACAATAATTCTTAATGCAGCCAAATCATAAATTTCATGAAATTCCTTGTTTTGTCGCTGCATTTTCTGATAAATGCTATAAAGATGCTTAGGGCGTCCGTTGAGGTCGAGACAGCGAATTCCTGCTTCTGCCAGTCGAGTTCGCAAACTTTCGGAAATTTTCTCCAATCTTTCTTCCCGCGCGGCTCGTTTTTCGGCAACTAGCTGCTGAACTTGGCGAAAAGCTTCCGGTTCCAAGTACTTAAAGGCTAAATCTTCTAATTCCCATTTAAATCGCCAAATTCCTAAACGATTAGCTAAAGGAGCAAAAATTTCTCTTGTTTCTGTTGCAGTGCGGCGGCGTTTTTCCTCTGGCATGACTTCTAATGTTCGCATATTGTGTAAGCGATCTGCCAACTTGACCACAATTACACGAATATCTTGCGCCATTGCCAAAAACATGCGCCGAAAGTTTTCTGCTTGACTTTCTGTCTTGCTTTTAAAGTTGATTTTAGAAAGCTTAGTTACACCTTCGACTAAACGTCTAACTTCTGAACCAAAACGCTGTTCAATTTCTTCAATTGTGACATCTGTATCTTCAACTACATCATGAAGAAATCCAGCTGCTATCATAGCAGCACTACCTCCTAAATCTCGTAACATCCCAGCAACAGCAATGGGATGACAGATGTAAGGTTCTCCTGATTTGCGATACTGGCCCTGATGCAGTTGATAAGCAAATTCAAATGCTTTCGCAATCAAATTTGTATCATAATACCTTCGGTCATCATCTGCGGTACCGCTTTCTGTAGATGATCCGTGCAAACAATTTTGAAGCCATTCCGGAAGGGTAACATCGATTGTGTAGTTAATTACTGTGCTGCTCGTCATAATGGGGAACGGTCGGTGATGGTGGTTATGTCAGAAAATGGAAACATTTGACGGTATTGCCGCCAAACAAACAGAAAATTGTTGCTGATAGGCGTGTGTGAAAAGCGGCCGCAAGATGATTGCTTCCAAAAAGGCTGCGAATCATCTGGTGCATGTGTTTAGCATAATCTTCCTGAAGATTGATTGATGGTAAATAGAACCCCCGATTATGATTTCAGGGGTGGCAAACTGAAGAAAAGGTTAGAAAAGATTATTGTATAGGAAAAATTTCTTGACATTAATACTATCTCAATAAGTACTGAATGTCTCTCAATCAAGAGAAATATCACACTTTCGCAACAATGTTAGAGCAACTCCGCTCTAATGCTGCTACTAGCCAGCTAAATGCAACCCAACTGCGGCAAAATTTTCTCTCATTGCAACAATTTTTTCAGCAACAGGTTATACCTCTGAAGGAAGAAAAATCACGGGAACAGTCTTATCGTACAGAGATGAGCAAGCAAATGCGGCTACTGGAAATAGATATAATGTTTTTCCAAGGAGCGCGACAAGCTGCCACTATTGCTGATAGATTGAATACCATTAGCGATCGCTTGACTACTCTAATTGAGTACTGCAATGCCATCGTGGAAGAAAAAACACCAACAGAACAGGAGCAAGGAGAGTAAAAACTTTGCTTGCTAAAGTTTTGCTGAAAGTCAGGGTTAGGAACCTAGGTACACAATAAATTTTGTAATCTTTCCACTTGCAAAAGAGAATGTTAACATTCTCTGAAAAACTCATATTTCCGTTAATTCATTAATGGAATATAGTCTTTGTGTGAAAGAAACTACTATTGCATTCGCGATCCCTATGGTGGAGCATGACTGTTCAAATCAATAGCAAACAAAGGCATTGTGCAAGTTTTTGCCAAAGCTTTACCGACAATATTCTTATTGTTTTCTTTAATTTTTATTATAGCGTGGCGAAATTGCTTAGAAATCTAAGTTGTACTCAATTACAACCATAGATGAACACAGGGCAATAAACATTGGGAATTGGGCATTGGGCATGGGGCATTGGTAAGAAAACCAATTCTTAATTATTCCCAATGCCCTATTCCCAATTCCCAATTCCCAATTCCCAATTCCCAATGCCCAATGCCCCATGCCCAATGCCCAATGCCCAATGCCCCATGCCCAATGCCCTAGCCCCTAGCTTTTCGCTCTAAATACTGACGTACTCCGTCACTCATTTGCAACAGGTTGGGTTCAATCTTTTTACCGACAAAATCCTCGACTAGATGCACCACTCCACCGACAAGAAATCCAGGTACTCCCTTAATTCCCTTGGGATCAATGTGGAATTCGCCGCGACTTTCAACCACGGTAGTATTGCCATTAGCGATAAAGCTATTCTTTCCCGCACAGTGAACCGCTTCGCTGAAGGCGTGAGTTTTAATCTGCCATGAAACCGTAAATTCCGACTCGTTCCAAGTATTGTATTCTGTCCACGAAAGCATATCTTCACTAATTATAGCCCTTGCTGCCAGGGGAATTTCGCCGCCTCCGTGCCATTCGTTGATACTGTAAATCCGTCCATCTTCCTCACGATGCGTTTTTACCTCGATTTGACGCACGTTTGGCATGTAGGGAACAAGTTCAACTAGCTTATCCCGGAAGGTGACATAGACTAGGGAACGTGGAAAAGGAATGCGCGTATCGGTAGAAATAATCATCCTTGATTTCTGTCTACATTCCCAAAATATAACAAGAACAAGGACTGATGATTTTGGATTTTAGATTTTTGATTTTGGATTGTGTAAACCATATATTATACCTGATGCTGCAAACGAGTCAAGCGTTGGGAGTAAATTCTCATTACCTCAAGTGCAAACATAGGCGTTTCTTGGACAGCAAACAAAAACCGTTGTTCATCCAGATAAGCGAGTTTGCAGTTTGTTTTGGCGATCGCGGTGTAAGTTCTGTTTTTAATCCCAACAAGCACCCCTGTACCAAAAACATCTCCGGCTTGAATCGTCTCTACAATTTTGCCATCGACATATAAATCAACTTCTCCTTCCACAACCCCATACATACAATCTCCCGGTTGTCCTTCCTTAAAAATAATTTGACCAGTAGAAAATACTTGGGGATCAGGTTGCTTTTGGAAGATGGTAATGGTTTGTACGGGGTCTAACATAGCTTTTTCATGATTATTTTAAGGGATTTCTACCAAATAAATTATCCAATCTTGTGGGGCGGGCAAGATGCCCGCCCTAAGTTAAGGGCGGGCGATACGCCCATCCTACAAGAAATAATTGGATATTTTTTTTTGAAAGTCCTTAAGAAAATTTTAAGCGATTATGTACCGTATTTTGTATATTTTCGCGGCTTTACTTCAAATAACGTCGATTAATATTTTGACCATTCCAATAACCCTAAAATTTAGCCACGAATTTTAAAATAATGCCTCTGGCACACTTCGCGAACGCGAACGGGCTTTGTATAGACGCCCCACATTCGTAAGTCTCTCCATAACCGGAAATTTATTTCCAGGCTTTGTGCTTGTAACAAAAAGATATATTGACAACAAGCATAATCTCTGTAATCTGATAAATTATTCTCAATTTGAAACTAAAACGCTAACAGTAGATATCTAAATAACAAATATCTAAACAAATATAAATATGAGTGACGCCTTATTTTCTATCGAACATTTGCGGGTTGCCTATCCTCATCCTAGGGTTGAGGAACCAAATTGGGCAGTTGATGACGTTTCTTTCTCCCTGCAACCAGGCGAAAGAATGGGATTAGTAGGAGAGTCCGGATGTGGTAAATCAACCTTGGGCAGGGCTGTAATGCGGTTGTTACCGCCATCTAGTCGCATTGAGGGAAGGGTAAATTTTCAGGGTAAATCTGTGTTTGATTTAACACCACCTGAGATGCGGAAATTTCGGGGAGAAGTGGTAGCGCTAATCTTTCAAGATCCAATGACGCGCCTTGATCCGTTGATGACAATTGGCAACCACTGTATAGAAACACTAAAGGCACACTCACCAAAATTGTCAACACGGGAAGCTAAAGAAAAGGCGATCGCAACTTTGGAAAAGGTAAATATTCCCGCTAGCCGTTGGAACCAGTACCCCCATGAGTTTAGTGGTGGAATGCGGCAAAGGGTAGCAATTGCCTTAGCTTTATTGCTGCAACCAAAAATGATTGTCGCTGATGAACCGACTACCAGCTTAGATGTTACCGTTTCGGCACAGATATTACAGGAACTGACGCGACTGTGTGCCGAAGAAAACATGGCGTTGCTGTTGATTTCCCATGATTTAGCAATGGTTGCGGAATATTGCGATCGCATTGGTGTCATGTATAACGGCAAGATGGTAGAAATGGGTGCAACCGAATCAGTATTTAGGCATCCTCAGCACGAATATACGCGATCGCTCCTACAAGCAGCTTTACATATTCAGGCGGTAGAGGGGAGTGGGGAATGGGGAGTAGGGAGTGGGGAAAATGTTTCGCTGTCTCCAGTTTCTAATTCTCAGTCACCGATTTTGCGTGTTACAGAGTTGAAGCAACATTACACGATTGAACCTAACTTTATTGAGCGTTTATTTAAAGGGCAAGGTCAGACAATTAAAGCAGTAGATGGTATTAATCTGGAACTTTATCCAGGGGAAATTTTGGGATTAGTTGGAGAGTCTGGTTGTGGTAAAAGTACTTTATCACGGACAATATTACAATTAATTCGTCCTACAGGTGGTAAAATTGAGTTTTTAGGCAAGGATTTAACAAGTTTATCCCGGCAAGAAATGCGCTTGCAACGGCGACAAATGCAAATGGTATTTCAAGATCCCCATGCTTGCTTAAATCCAGCAATGACGGTAGGACAAAGTATAGCTGATCCCCTGTTAATTCACCAAATAGCAAATCCTGCCACGGCGAAAGAGCAGGTATTATGGATGCTGGAGAAAGTAGGGTTAAAACCAGCAGAAGTTTACTACGAACGTTATCCTTCAGATTTATCAGGGGGACAGCAGCAAAGAGTAGCGATCGCGCGTGCTTTAATTACTCGTCCGAAACTCTTGATTTGCGATGAACCTGTGAGTATGTTAGATGCCAGTGTGCAGTCGCAAGTATTGGATTTGATGTTGGAGTTAAAAGACGAGTTTGAATTAACGTATTTGTTTATTACTCATGACTTATGGTTGGCAAGATTTTTGTGCGATCGTATTGCCGTGATGTATAGTGGCAAGATAGTAGAAATTGGTCGCACAAAAGAAATTTTTGCCAATCCCCAACATTCTTATACTCAAACATTGCTTAGTGCTGCACCCCTGTTGGCAAGAGCGTAATTTTAAGTTAGGAGTTAGGGGCTAGGGACTAGTCCCTAGCCCCTAACTCCCTACTCCCCACTCCCCACTCCCCACTCCCTACTCCCCACTCCCTACTCCCCACTCCCCACTCCCCATCAATGACTATTCGCCATGCGATTGAAGCAGACTTGCCAAAAATAGTGGCAATATACAACGCCGCCGTACCTAGCCGCATGGCAACTGCTGACTTAGAACCAGTATCAATAGAAAGTCGCCTGACTTGGTTTAGTGCGCGATCGCCCAATAAAAATCCACTGTGGGTGATTGAAGTAGAGGGTATAGTGGCTGGATGGTTGAGTTTCCAATCTTTTTATGGAAGACCAGCCTATCATGCTACTGCCGAAATTAGTATTTACATTGCTCCAGAATATCATCGACATGGCTTAGGAAGGCAACTACTAGCCCAAGCAATTAACCAAAGTTCGAGATTGGGTTACAAAAATTTAGTAGGCTTTATTTTCGCCCACAATCAACCAAGTTTAAAACTATTTGAAAAATTCGGTTTTCAACGTTGGGGATACTTGCCCAAAGTTGCAGAACTTGACTGTGTAGAACGTGATTTACTAATTATGGGACTGCGAATCGAAAAGTTAGTTAGTGGTTAATGGTTCATGGTTCATAGTTAATAGTTAATAGTTCATGGTTAATGGTTAATGGTTCATGGCTAATTAATGAGACTTATACCATTTCACAAAAACTCTGATACAAATACAGATGGTGGACCAGACGCG
>JBHYDF010000033.1:0-55242 GCA_051861145.1 Nostocaceae cyanobacterium | reverse complement strand
GGTTAATGGTTAATGGTTAATGGTTAATGGTTAATGGTTAATAGCTATGAACCATCAATTATGAACCATGAACCCTGAACAAGTAACTACTATCCACTAACCACTAACAATCCCATAATAAAACCGACTGCCTCTACACAGAGAAACAGCCGGTTGCAAAATGATGATAGGAAGTTTAGTTTAGGCTTCCCTATTTAAAAAGGTTTGCAATTGTCTTAAAGCAGCAGCACCAATGTTAAAGACTGCCCAACCAGCCGCAATGGCAATAGGCGCTAACACAATAGCTACGCGCATATCTAAATCCATATCTAGAACCTCTTTGTTAAGTACAACTTAAAGTATTATCAACTATTCTCATTTTTTATTTTTAGCTGAAGTGGGCAATTTTTCCCAATGGATTTGTAAAGAATATTTACAAATAGTCATTAGTCATTAGTCATTAGTCATTAGTCATTAGATTTTTCCCGATTCCCCATGCCCAATGCCCCATGCCCCATGCCCCATGCCCCATGCCCCATGCCCTATGCCCAATGCCCTATTCCCTACTCCCCACTCCCCACTCCCTAACCAGGGATGCTAAAACCCATATCCGTTCCTTTGCCAGCATGAAAGAGTGCTAACTTTTTGTAACGTTCGGCGTGTTCGATGAGTTCTGCGGCTTCAGCATCTGTAACTTGACGTACTATTTTCCCAGGAACACCAACAACAAGAGATTTTGGCGGAACATCTTTTGTCACCACTGCACCAGCGCCAATAATGCTACCAGTACCCACTCGCACTCCGTCTAAAACCACCGCGCCAATGCCAATCAAGCAGCCGCTTTCAACGTAAGCGGAATGTACCACAGCACGATGCCCTACGGTAACATGATCTTCTAGGATTGTCGGCTTACCGGGATCACCGTGTAGAATAGCCCCATCTTGGATATTCGTACATTCGCCAATTTCAATGCGTTCCACATCTCCCCTAACAACTGCTCCATACCAAATACTAACCCCTGCTGCTATATGTACCGATCCCATAACAATCGCGTTGGCTGCGACGAGGGCTGCTTGAGAAATATCTGGAGAAGACCAGTAGGAAGCGTTAGACACGATAGAATATGAATATGAAAATGGTACTCAGGAACACTGGAAAAATTCCAACCTTGGAGGCTGGTTGCAAAACCAGGATATCACGGCGTCAAGCCTGTTCACTGAGGCAGCAGTAAGTAGATACCCTAATCATGTGGCGCAGAAGTGTAATAAAAACCAACGTCACTGGTGAATATAAAAATTTCTTATACTCACTTCATGATGAATCCAGGCTTGCAGTACCCTATATTTGGTCCCGAAATTCAGTGTCCCCACTGCCGCCAAACTATTCCGGCGCTGACACTTACTGACACTTATTTATGTCCCCGTCATGGGGCTTTTGAAGCTAATCCCAAAAATGGAGAATTGATTCATTTACAGTCGGGACGTCATTGGCGCAGGTGGAATGGTGAATGGTATCGGCAACATACTCATCCCGATGGCATTCGTTTTGAAATTCACGAAGCGCTAGATAAATTATATACACAAGGTTATCGAGCAACACGGGTTATTATTGCTCGCCGCTATCAAGAGTTGATGAGTGGCTACCTGGAACGCAGTACCCCTTGGCGGGGAGGACAGTCCGTCGAAGGTACTGCTGCACGCTTATATGGCTTACCAGTAGAGTTTAGCCCCGATCCCAAAGAAGAACCCTGCTGGGAAGTGATTAATTTTGATTTGGAAAAAGAACCTGGTGTGCCTGTACGTTACCCGTATTTTCGATTATTTGAGTAATAGTCATTAGTCATTTGTCATTAGTCATTTGTCATTAATACTTGGACAAAAGACAAATGACAAAGGACAAATGACAAAGGACAAAAATAATGCATCACGCTTCGATTCGTACTGCTAATATTCATAGAGCGATCGCCTTCTACGAACAGCTTGGATTTACAGTTTGCGATCGCTTCACTACAGGCTATACTCTTGCTTGTTGGATGGAAGGACTCAACGGCAGAATTGAACTGATCCAAATACCTGAACCAAAACCAGCCCCAGATGCATTTGCAGATGAACATTATGTGGGCTATTATCATCTGTCGTTCGATCTCACTAACATCACTCCAGACTTACCTAGTTGGTTGAAAAGTTTGCAAGAAAGTTTTGCACTAGCCGCACAAAGTCAACCGGAACAGTTAGAACCACTCAAAATACTTTTAGAACCGACGCAGCAACAAATAGGTTCGCGCATCTACGAAGTCGCTTTTATTGCTGACGCCGATGGTTTACCTTTGGAATTCATTCGGGTTTTAGCAACACTAAGTTAAGTCATTAGTCATTAGTCATTAGTCATTAGTCATTAGTCATTAGCATTAGTAATTGGGATTTTTTCCCATCCCCTAGCCCCTAGTCCCTAGCCCCTAGCCCCAGACAAATTTGATACTTCGTCAGTTGTAATTTTATTACTTTCTCTGTAGAATAACCTTTTTCTGTAGTGTTGCTGAGGTTACAAATTCTCAGTAAGGAATACACTATAGTCATAGAAAAATCTGTAATTTAATTTACAGAAATGTCAAGCAAATATATGTCTGGGTTTTCCGCATTGCATAAATATCGTTGTTCGATTTTTGTGTTAAGTCTCTGGTTAATTGCGGTGTTGCTGCTCAGCAATAGTTCTGCTTCTAGCCAATTAGCAGCAGCGACTTCTTCTGTAAAATCACTTAATATAGAGGTATCAAAAAACATAAATAATCAATCGGTGACAGAAAACGTTTACAAGACAGTACTAGAAAATGGTCTGACTGTCCTAACAAAAGAAGCCCATGCTGCACCAGTGGTGACAGTGCAAGTGTGGTACAAGGTTGGATCGCG
This sequence comes from Nostocaceae cyanobacterium, assembly GCA_051861145.1. Classification (GTDB taxonomy): domain Bacteria; phylum Cyanobacteriota; class Cyanobacteriia; order Cyanobacteriales; family Nostocaceae; genus JBHYDF01. The sequence continues at coordinate 52,357 of JBHYDF010000033.1, read as the reverse complement.
CGACGAAGAACCAGGGGTAAATGGTATTGCCCACCAATTAGAACACATGATGTTTAAAGGCACAAAAAATCGTCCGATTCAATTTGGACGTTTGTTTAGTGCTTTAGGTAGCGATTCTAACGCTTTTACTAGCTATGACCAAACTGCATATTATAGCACTGCGGAACGCGACAAGCTAAACGCTCTTTTAGTGCTAGAAGCAGACAGAATGCAAAATGCTTTGATTGATAGTGAGAAACTAGCGAGTGAGAAGCGAGTAGTAATTTCCGAGTTGCAGGGTTACGAAAATAGCCCTGACTACCGCCTCAGTCGTTCTGTGATACGAGCAGCTTTTCCCAAACATCCTTACGGTTTACCTGTGGGTGGTACTAAAGCTGATGTTAAGAAGTTTGAAGTTGAGCAGGTGCAAAAGTACTACCAAAATTTCTACACACCTGACAATGCTGTTTTAGTAATTGTTGGTGATTTCAACACAGCAAAAACTCTTCAAACTGTTCAAGATATATTCGGAAAAATACCTAAGAGTCAAGAGTCAATAGTCAATAGTCAAAAGTCAAAAGCTTTAATCACTACTCCCTACTCCCTACTCCAGACGCGCCATGGCGCGTCTCTACACCCCCACTCGCCAATTGTCTTGCAAGAACCAGGAGCAAATGCACTGTTGCAAGCAGTTTATCCGCGCCCAGATGTGAATCATCCGGATGTACCAGCACTGGATGTGATGGATTACATCTTAACAGAGGGACGCAATGCTCGCCTTTATCAAGCAATTGTAAAATCGGGTTTAGCAACTGATCTGACAGGTTCAGTTGTCAGCTTACGGGAAGGAGGTTGGTACGAACTGTTGGTAACGGCAGATCCCAAGCAAGATTTAACAAAAATTGACTCACAAATGCGCAAGGCGATCGCTAAAGTTGCCCAAAAAGGAGTAACAGCAGAAGAACTAAATCGCGCTAAGGCTCAGTTAGAAGCTGCTGTAATTTTGAGCAACCGTGATATCACTAGTCTTGCCATGCAACTAGGTAATGATGAAACAACAGCTGGTGATTATCGCTATACAGACAGCTACTTAAAAGCTATCCGCCAGGTGAGTGCAAAAGATGTACAACGTGTAACAAACAAATATTTCAGACAACAAACACCTACCGTTGGTTTTTTCAAGCCAACAAAAATACAAGCATCAGACAAGAGTAATGCTAAACCACACTCCTTAGCAAATGCTGAAAATTTTTCTGCTGGGGCACCTGAAAATCCTGCTGAAGTCGCTAAGTACCTACCGCTTGTTGATGTAACAACTCCCACTACGCACAACCTGCCACAGCAATTCACACTTTCTAATGGTTTACGGGTATTACTTTTACCCGATCACAGTACTCCTACGGTGACGCTAAATGGCTACATCAAAGCTGGTACAGAATTTGAACAACTCGAAAAAGCCGGAATCGCGTCTATAGTAGCAGAGAACTTGATGAATGGCACTAAAACTAAGGATGTTTTAACAATTGCCAAAGTTTTAGGTGAACGCGGGGTTAGTTTGGACTTTGAAACTTACCGCGAAGGAGTAGAGGTTGAGGGTGATAGTTTGGCAGGTGACTTACCAATTCTTGTAAAAATTTTAGCAGATGTTGTTCAAAATGCAACCTTTCCGCAAAAAGAGTTGGAACTGAGTCGCCAACAAGCTTTAACAGCTTTGAAGGATGATTTAGATGAACCATCAGAAGTTGCAATAAGAACATTCGTCCAATCAGTTTACCCGAAAAAACATCCCTTGCATACATTTGCGACAGAAAAAAGTTTGCAGCAAATTCGCCGTCAGGATGTGGTTAATTTTAAAAAGAAACATTACCGTCCAGACACGATGGTGCTAGCACTGGTAGGAGATTTTGCTCCTGATCAAGTGCGATCGCTAATTCAAGCAGAGTTTGGTAACTGGCGAGTCAACGGTCAACCGCCAACGGTGGAATATCCAGCGGTATCAATGCCAGATAAAATAGTACGTGTTAATCCAGTACTTCCCGGTAAAGCCCAAGCAGTTACCTATATGGGTAATACGGGCATTAGCCGTAAAGACTCGCGGTATTATGCAGCAATGGTGTTGAATCAGATTTTGGGTGGCGATACCACATCTAGCAGATTGGGAGCAGAAGTGCGCGATCGCCAAGGTTTAACTTACGGAATTTACAGTACCTTCCAAACCGGGAAAAATCTTGGCATTTTTTTGATTGAAATGCAAACAGCGCCAGAAGATGCAAATCGAGCAATTAACAGTACCCGTAAACTGCTAAAAGAAATTCATCAGCAAGGCGTTACTGCATCTGAAGTGGAGATAGCTAAACGCACCTTAATTAGTAATTACAACGTTTCCCTGGCAAATCCAGAGGAATTATCAAACAGAATTTTGATGAATGAGGTGTACGGGCTGGATCAAGAGGAACTGCGCAATTTTACTGATAAAATCATGACAGTAACCCTTGAGCAGGTGAATCAAGCAGCTACTGAGCTACTCCATCCAGATCAAATTGTTGTGGTGACAGCAGGGCCGGCTGTGGTAGCAGAAAAAACATCTAGTCATTAGTCATTAGTCATTGGTTAATGGTTAATGGTTAATGGTTCATAGCTATGAACTATGAACTATTAACCATGAACAACGAACAAATGACTAATGACCATTGACCAAATATAGTTGAGTTTTGGTGATGGCTATGATTAAATTGGTTGCGAAAATATTCTTCCAGAGCCGACAATTCATATACTTAATTCTGGTCTTGCTGCTATGTGTTAGTTTTATTACTGTCGCTCCCGCAACTGCGGCGAATTTTTCAGGGGATTTATTTAAACAACCAGCTTCGGAAATTACGGTAAGTCTCAGTAATACTGCTAACGAACTGAAGTTTGAGCCAAATCACTTAGAATTTGTGGCTGGCAAACGCTACATCATCCGACTTACCAATCCTAGTGCCCAAAAGCACTATTTTACAGCCAAAGATTTTGCTGACAATATTTGGACACAAAAAGTTGAAGCAGGCAAAGTGGAAGTCAAGGGAGCTATCCATGAAATGGAACTAAAGCCAGGAGCTGAGGCAGAATGGGTATTTGTACCGCTAAAACCAGGAAAATACGGTTTGCGTTGTCCTATACCTGGACATGCAGAAGCGGGTATGACAGGAGATATTGTCATCACTTATGGGCAGTAAACAATTAAAAATTCAAAATTACAAATTTAAAACTTGCTCCAATTAGCACATACTCAAAGTAGAGTATTTCAGCTAGATGCACATAATCGGATGACTGGAACTTTAGGAGAAAAATAAGTTAATTTAAATATAGTCGATATTTTTTCTCAAGTAAATCAATATAACTTATGAAGGTTAGCAATAGGTGATTGGTAATTACTAAGGAACGTGGATTTAATAAGTTACAAATTTTGTTGGGTGCGTTAGGAAAGTAACGCACTATCCCAGATAATCTCCGTGTGTTACGAATCACGCTAACACACCCGACAAAATACAAGTTTTGCACTTCGTTTAATCCGCATCCCTAATAGGTAATAATTTTCCTTATTACCTATTGCCTCTTAAAATAGAAAAACCATTGATATTTAAGCAGTAAGGCAAAATATAGTTATTAATTTCCCATGAACATTCTCAGTAACCTGCTTTCTCAACCAGCTCAAACCAACCGTCCGAAAAGACAACGTAGAGGTATTGAAATTAAATCGCCTCGTGAAATAGAAATTATGCGGCAATCAGCAAAAATTGTCGCAACTGTGCTAAAAGAAATTTCCGAGCTGGTACAGCCAGGAATGACTACAGCTGACTTGGATGCTCATGCGGAAAAACGCATCCGGGAAATGGATGCAACACCAAGCTTTAAGGGATATCACGGTTTTCCCGGCTCTATTTGTTCGAGTATCAACAATGAAGTTGTGCATGGCATTCCCAGTTCTAAGAAAGTCATCCGTACTGGAGATGTTCTAAAAGTTGATACGGGTGCTTATTACCAAGGCTTTCATGGTGACTCCTGCATTACCATTGCTGTAGGTGAAGTTACTCCAGAAGCTGCTAAACTGATTCGCGTAGCGGAAGAAACTCTTTACAAAGGCATTGAACAGGTAAAAGCAGGGAATTACCTGATGGATATCGCTGGAGCAATTGAAGATCATGTCAAAGCTAATGGCTTTTGTGTAGTTGAAGACTTCACCGGTCATGGTGTCGGTCGTAACCTTCATGAAGAACCTTCTGTTTTCAATTTCCGCACCCGTGAAATGCCGAATGTAAAATTACGGGCAGGAATGACATTAGCAATTGAGCCAATTCTCAATGCCGGTTCTAAGTATACACGGACACTATCTGACCGCTGGACGGCTGTAACTGTGGACAATTCTCTGTCGGCTCAGTTTGAACATACCGTTTTAGTGACTGAAACTGGCTACGAAATTTTGACAGACCGCTCTCAGGTATAATTATTGCTTCTCAATTGGCTTGAAAATAGTTGAGATAAAGTAATTCTGACATTTGGTGGGCAATGCCCACCCTACTCTCACCTTTCTTTAAATAGGGGAGAGTTGAGATGAATTTGCATATCTAGTGATTGCTAAGATGGAGTAAAGCGGAATCATTTCCAATCCATATTACTGAGCTAGAAGAGAAGAGCATGGCTTCGGAGATTGTTGTTGAGAAGAAAAAGTTACAAAATCCGCCCTTGGAATTGCATTTCTTGGGCGATCGCGTTTTGCGTCAACCCGCTAAGCGTGTTGCGAAAGTAGACGAGGAAATCCGCAAACTGGCACGGGAAATGCTACAAACCATGTACAGTAGGGATGGTATTGGTTTAGCAGCACCCCAAGTGGGAATTAACAAGCAAATAATTGTCATTGACCTTGAACCAGATAACGCAGCTAATCCACCACTGGTGTTGATTAACCCCAGCATCAAACAGCTTAGCCGCGACATCAGTGTTGATCAAGAAGGCTGTTTGAGCATTCCCGGAGTCTACATGGACGTGAAGCGTCCCGAAGTTGTAGAAATTTCCTATAAAGATGAGAATGGACGTCCTAAGACATTGAAGGCTAACGATTTACTCGGACGCTGTATTCAGCACGAGATAGACCACCTCAACGGTGTAGTGTTTGTAGACCGCGTGGAAAACTCTTTGATTTTGGCGCAGGAGTTGTCTAAAAATGGCTTCTCCTATCAAGCTGTAAAACCAGTTGCGTAGGGTGGTGTGCTTGTGAATACAATGACTCCCAAGAGTGGTTTGTTTCTTGCTTGTTCGTGCATAACTGCGATCGCGGCGGTAGGTTCGGTTTTTGAACTTTCTTCCGGACAACCGGATCTAGGCACTCAAACCACTGCAATTATTTTGGCGCTAAGCATTCCACTCACAGGATTATTTTTTTTGGCTGCTGTCAAGGATGCTAGAGCTAATATTAATAAATAAGCATCAAGTCTAAAGTTAGAAGGAAAAAGGAAAAACTTATCCTTTTACCTTTATTTTCTGTTTTTTGCCCATTCGTTGTAGGGACACAGCATTGCTGTGTCCCTACTGTGTATTGCATTCAAGCGATAAATATTATATTTTTTTGAGTTTTGTAAAATAATTTTATATTCTTTATTTTATATTTTATTTATTTTTTTGCCTCAAGTTTGTGCGTAATTAGCAAGAAAACCACTGTATTTAAAACATGAGTTAGGAATTGTAGAAACGCCCCGCATTCTTAAGTCTCTCAGGAGTTAGAAGTGAAGAATTAATGAATTATGAAAGTTTTTATTTTTAATATTAATTAATTCATCATTCTTAACTTTTGTACAGACGAATTGTCTCAAGGTTTTTCTACGAAAACCAAAAATTAAACAAAAATTCATCTGTGAAATCTGCATGGCGCTGGTTTTCCTACTCCACACTTCTGTCATTTTTGGCACTTTTAGCCATATAAAACTATAGTCGCAATAAGTAATTAAAGATAAATAAATTACTTGTGTGGTATTGATACTTAAGCGACTTATACTGTTAAAATTTGGCAGCAATTGCACTGAATTAGAGGTAAAAATGAGACACGAAAAACTCTCTCCTGGGTTGTTGTTAGCTTATGAAGACTATCAGAGGGAAGGACAAGAAGCTTTAACTACCCACAAGCGATCGCTTGGTATTGTTGCCCCGAAAACCAGTCTGAAGCCAACCCGTAGTGTTGTTTTTATCTACTGTGACGAACAAGCAGACTTGAGTCATATATCACAATATGGTATTCAAGTCAACCAAAGCACCGGTAGCGTACGCACGGCTTACTTACCCATAGAAGGTTTAGACACCTTATCTGAAGAAGCTACTATCCAACGGATCAAACCATCACGCAAATTACACTTGCGAATGGACGTAGCACCAGGGAAAGTAAAATTGCCAGAGTTTAAAAATAGAACTGGACTAACTGGTAAGGGAGTAATTATCGGTATCATAGACAGCGGTATTGACCCCAAACACCCCGCCTTTGCAGGACGTATTTTGCGTATTTGGGATCAAACCCTACCAGGACCGGGAGTAACAGAGGGCGGTTATGGGGCAGAATTAACCGGAAATCAACTGACAATTTCCCAAGATACAGACGCACACGGTACTCACGTTGCTGGTATAGCCTCTGGTTCTGACACTACTTACTGCGGTGTAGCACCGGAAGCGGAATTGGTGATAGTTAAGACTGACTTGCAAGACGCCCATATTGCCGATGGGGTTCGCTATATTTTCCGCTTAGCTAATGAACTGGGACGCCCAGCAGTAGTGAATCTTAGCTTAGGTGGACACGCTGACGCCCACGATGGTAGCGATTCCCTGTCCAAAATCATTGACGCTGAAACCGGTCCCGGACGAATTGTTTGTTGTGCTGCGGGTAACGAGGGTAACGACAACATTCACGGTCAAACTGATGTTACCAACAAGCGTTTGAGTACAATGCGCTTCAACGTTCCTTACAATCAAGTAGGTATTGTCTGGTTAAACGGATGGTATTCCAGCAAAGGTCAGTTAGAAGTTTCCGTACGCAGTCCTAACGGTTTCGTTACACCCTTCCAACGAATCATTGCTGATGGTAATCCCGCTAAAGAATACAACTTGCCAGATGCACGAGTGCAAATTGTTACTCCAGGTCCCGACCCAGCCAACGGCGATTATAACTTTTTTGTGCAAATTCGTGGTGGAGGTAACAGCAGATTTAGTCAACCGGTATCAGGTGGTATTTGGCAGTTACGTGTACGTAAATATTCAGGCGAAGATGTACGCTTAGATGTGTGGACTTTAGATGATACTGCATCAGTATTTTTCACAGGTAAGAGCATATCTGATGCAGTCAAAATTGGTTCGCCAGGAGCCGCTAGTAGTGCAATTACAGTTGCTTCTTATACTACAAGAGTTAAGTACACTGATATTGACGGCAAAGAGCGAGAAATAGGCTTGGAATTGGATAATATTTCTGATTTCAGCAGTGAAGGTCCGCTGCGGAATAATGCTCAGAAGCCCGATATAGCAGCACCTGGAGCGATGATTGTTTCTGCCCTTTCCTCCACTGCCAATTTTGACCGCTCAATGATGATTAACAGCAAATTTGCAGCTATGGCAGGTACGAGTATGGCAACACCACTTGTTACTGGCATAGTAGCCCTATTGTTGCAGCGTGACTCTCAGCTTGACCCTGCTGCTGTGAAAGAACTGCTATATAAAAATTGTTCTATTCCTGGAAAAGAAGCGGGAAGCTTTGATAGCAAATGGGGATTTGGGCTAATTAATGGGCTGAATCTTTGATACTTTCACGCCTTTTTTAACATCCTCCCACCTCTGTAAGGGGGGTGGGCTCAATACGGTTCGGTTAAAGGTTAAAGGTTAAAGGTTAAAGGGGAAAATATGGGGTTTTATCCCTTTCCCCTTGCCCCCTAATCCCCTTCAGGGGCCCCGAGTTCCCCCTTGCCCCTTAACCGAACTGTATTGGGGGTGGGCTTTCTACTTAAATTTCTGTAACTATAGCAATCCTATTTGATTTGTAAAAATTCAGAGTTTTGGTGAAACCCGGTTTCTTGTTTTCACGAATGATGCGCGGATTGCTATCTAGTAAACTTCTTACAAAAATTATGATCTAGGTTAATTACGATCACAGATGGACAGTAAATAAAAGTTTTTCCTCTGTCTTCCCCCCTCTTGAGGGGGGAATGAGGGGGGTGAACACAGATAAGGGGGAATTGGTTTTCTTACCGATGCGCCATGCCCTATTTTGTGTCCATCTGTGGTCAATTTTTTTGAAAATATACTTTTGAAAGAAACTCCATGAACAAAGTTCACAATGAACTGATGAAAATATCTCTTTTCCTAGCCTCTAGCCCCTAGCCCCTATTTTCAAGGCAGGTCTAATGTCTAAGGTTCTAGGTTAAAGGATGCTTTATTAATGAGGATATCATTATGAAATTGGAGTGTCACACTCCAGTATAAATTTCTATCATCTACTCTTTGAGAGTCTTTGTCAGTCAAATCAATATCTTGATTATTCCACTGGTAAATCTTCTCATAAATTTTTCCACCAACGTAATCGATATCATTTTGATAAATCAAGTTGCCATCCCAACCGATGATGGAACGAACTTCATCATAAGACATTCCTATAGATATAGAGTTATATAATTCTTGCTTGATTTGAGACGGATAACCTGTCTGGTTAATCTGTATATTCCCGTGAGGATTTTGATTAGATATTTTGAACATAGAGTTCATAGACAAGACAGGAAATTGGTTGAGAAAAAAATTTCTATGGGAATAGATAAAGGCAATCCATCCCGACAGCGCAATAGATAACAATATTGAATATTTCATCAGAAAAAGGGTGGATATTCCACCCTATAATCTTTTTCTATTAAGTAAGTAGACGAGAATAAATAAAGTATGTAAATAAAAGTAAAGCCTCTAAATTTGGCTCGTAGTAGCGCTTTAGCGCGCTTAGCGCTACTACAAACTAATTTAACTTTATTTAAGCCGACCTACTTAGATTAAACTGTGGTATCAGGATTAACGAACACCTGCACTGGTTTCGTGGGAATTGGTGTATGAGTTAGTAATAGACTCGATAGTACCAGTTACTTTGCTCACAATATTTTCATGGAAGTTACCGTACAGACTAGAACCTGCGGTGTGAACAGTAAAATCCTCAAACGAAACTTCTTTACCACCCCAAGTATATTTGGTGTTAACGTCACCATCTACGTAAATCTTATCAGCAAAAGAATTGTAGTATTCGTTGCGATTTGAAGTTGTTGTAGAATCAAGATTTAAGTTAGTGTCTGTATAGGTGTGGCTTTTTGTCCATTCGTTACGAACAAAAGTTTCACCAGCAAAAGCAGGGGTAGCTAAAAAGGTAGCAAGAATAGCGAAACCAAGAACTTTTTTCATGACTGTATCCTTTTAGTGAAATTAGTTGTTGTTTTCAGCCTCATATTTGGGTAATTCTTGAGGCTGGAACCTCGTAGACTTATTAGGTTCATTTGTATTAGTTTTCGTTATAGTAACCCCTTTACAGACACCATAAATAGTTGGAAAACTGTCGGGGTTTAATTGGATGCCAGCACCGATTAATTCAGCACAAGCGCGAGCATTGATAATCTCTACATCATATTGAGTCTTACGAGCAATAGTTTCAGCCAACCGCTTACATGTACCTTCTAAGTCTCCACCTAGAGGAATAACAAAAGCAGCATTCAAACCATAAGAAGCATTGTTGGAGAAACTAATCCCATCAAAAGAATTAAAGGATGTTCCTAATATTAAAGATGGTCGCGGACAGACAGCCTGGATTCCAGCTAGTCCTTGAATCTTATAAGTAGCGGATTCACCAATGTTGTAGACTCCTGTTTGATTAATAGCAGCAGAGTTACGTTGTTGGTTATCTAGAGTTTGCTCTTGATTAGGCTGAGATTGAGAATTAACAGAGTTGTTGATAGATTGTGCTTGGGCTTCTACATTTATGCTGGCTACTACGAGTAGACATAGTAAGGAATTGTTTGTTAATGTTCCTAGAGCTTTTCTAAACATTTGACATTTTTAGATGAAGTCGGTCATTGCTATCTGTAAGCTTTGCCACTTGAGTTACTCTTTAGTATTGATTTGTCCGAACCTTTTCTGTTCGTTGTTCATCACATTTCGATATTCCCAAGAATCGCAAAAAAACACGAGGGGGGTTTTGTGGGATTAAGTGGGAAGTTGGAAATGACTAAGGTTTATGAAGCAAATATGAAAACTTTTTGATTTGAAAGAATAATAAGGAAATATTGAAGAGAAGACAAAGCCTGAAATCAAATAATCAATACTCAGTATGATCTGATTTAGAGAATATACTTAGGTACTTGACAATCTTTAAAAGTGGATTTAGAACTGATAATTTTTTTCAGTTGACAATTTTTTCTTGTCTGACTTATTGCATCATTCTCAACAAGAGCCAGAGGCTCCAACTCTCGTTACCAGGTTGAACCTGGTAACGAGGTTTTGGAGGCTCCGCCTCCTGATTATTGCAACTAGTGAATCCAGTGCTACAGAAAGGTTTCCTTTCGTTGGCAATTGGCGATCGCCTTTATGCGATCAGGAGGCATCACGCCAAGGGTGCAAGACATCAGTTGCCTGAATTAGATTCATTCAATGGGTTTGACTTATGAATACTAAAGAGTTATTAGAAACTGCGGATAAAGTGGTCTATGAATCAACTGGCAGACATCTAACTGATTTACAAAGTGATTTATTGAAAGCATCGTATGAAAATCAGACATACGAACAGTTTGCCAACGAACATGGCTACTGCCTTGACTATATAAAGAAGGACGTAGGGTCTGTATTATGGAATTTGCTATCCCTAGGATTAGGAGAGAAAATTACGAAAAAGAACTTTCGACAAGCATTGGAGCGATATAAACAGGCTCAAGAAATTCTCAATTATAAAGAGAAAGAAAGGAAAAAGAGAAACGACAATATTTTAATGATCTACCTGATATCTCGGCTTTCTTGGGAAGCACAGAAGAATTCGGCAAGCTTAGACAATGGATACTACAAGATAAATGTGGAATAGCCTGCCCAAAACTATAAGCTTATAGCAAAAGCCCGTTGATGAGTCCAACGCTTTCACGCTTTCTGTAAACAAAAGGCTTGCTTGATTAAAACGCCCCACAAGAGTTTGGTATATTGTGGGGTAGGCCGGACAGCCCGACCGTTTAGCAAATTATTTATGTTCACTGACTTAATTTTTCATCAATTGCTGTAAGCTTCAAAGATAGGCAAATCAACACTATTAACCATAGAAAGTTGTTACCAACAAAAAGACAGCCAGGAGAGCATATCCATAAATTGGGTAGGAAGCGACGCAAGTCTGCAATGCTGTGCTATGTTCTTGCAGTGGGTGTTGTCATTGGGACAGTACTGTTATTTAGTGTCTTCAAAACTTCTTTTGCAGGAATATTGCTCTTGCTTGGGGGATTGGTAGGCTCATATTACCTATATCGCAATGGACAACACTTAATGAAACGGGCTGGCGATGCTCAACGTGGTGCTAATGCTGAAACTGAAGTGGCTGCATTATTACGCCCTCTGCAACGTCAAGGATGGCAAGTAGAATACAACCTGTTAATAAAAAGATGGGGAGATGTGGATTTGGTACTGTATTCTCCCAAAGGTAACTGGTACATAGTCGATGTCAAGTCCCACGGCGGTACTAAAGTTTATGAAAATGGCCGTTTGCGAAAGCGCTACGGTAGAGACACCCATGATTTTGAAGAAGGCAATTTGATTGCTAAAGTCAAAGGCCAAGCAAAAGAAGTGAGGAGTGTAAAACGTGCGCCGTGGGTGACTGCACTACTATGTTTTTCAAGGGGTGATGTGCATATTCCTGGCAACAAGGCTAGTGGTGTTTATGTTGTAACTGCTAGTGATTTAGTCAGTACTTTGTTGCAGTTGGATAACTAAATATCTTGCACCAATCATAATAAGCCGTGAAATAAATTTCCGGCTTAAAGCTAAAACCCGTTGAAAACGGGTTAAAAATTTTGTCTTAGTTAGCTAAAAGCTAACTTTAGCTTTTAGCCCGAAATTTATTTCAGGGCTAAATTTTAAGCTTGTTAAGAATGGTGGAAGATATCAGATAAATGATATCTTACACCCTTCGGGTTCGCCCGTTGGGTGCAAGATGTCAAATAAGTAACTATAAGTAGTATTTAGTTTGTCTTTCTATTTCCTACACCCTTCAAGGGCATTACTGCAAAATGCTCTATATTTACATCTTGCACCTGAAAAATATTGCATCACAAAAATTACTACTTACAGTTTTTCACCTTCGTTCCCGTCACGGGACTGTAAGTCCCAGTCTCACAGCAAAAGTCCTCTATAAGAGGACTCATTAAACAAGATTATACTTATAATATTTATTACTTTATGTTTATTTGTTAGCGCCTTATACTTAAAGGTGCAAGATATGAGTATAGTAGTCTGTGGGTGAAGCGATCGCACGATTCTCATCCAAAATTAAATTATTAAAGTATTAAAAGTAGCAAATGAACGATAAATTTACTCACGGTTATGCACTATTAATTGGCGTGGGAGAGTCAGCTTATAAGCCATATTCACTGCCAGTAACAGTAAAAGATACTCAAGCAATTTATGCAGCTTTAATTGACCCGGAACTGTGTGCCTATCCCGACAACAAAGAGCATATTCGAGTGCTAAATAATCAAGATGCTACCAAAGAAAGAATTTTGGATAGTTTGACTTGGTTAAAACAAAAAGCAGAATCTGATTCTAATGCCACTGTGTTTGTTTACTATTCAGGACATGGTTGTTTAAAAGATAATAAATATTACCTAATTCAATATGATATTAAGCCGATGAAGCTGGAAAAATCAGCACTTGCAGCAGAAGCTTTTACAGAAGCATTGCGAAAAATTCAGGCTGAACGTTTGCTAGTTGTGATTGATAGTTGTCATGCTGCTGGAATGGCAACTTCTAAAGAGGCAGATTTGGAATTAGATGAAGAATTTGATGATTTTATCAGAGTATCTCCATCTAAAGGTTTTATTGATGAATTGAAACAAGGTAAAGGAAGAGTAGTTTTTACTTCCTCAAAAGGAGAGCAAAAATCCTGGATAAAAGATGAATCAAGCAGCATCTACACTTATCATTTTCTTGAAGCTTTGCAAGGTGCTGGTAATAAACCAGGCGATACAGAAGTTCGAGTTTCTAATTTAATGAATTACCTAGGTAAAACCGTGCCTGAAAGTGTGCGCAAACTGTACAACACAGAGCAAATTCCTCATTTTGACATGGATGCAGGAGATTTTGTTATTGCTAAGCTGCGGGGTGGTAAAGGTTTACCGGAAAAAGGATGGGATGAGATTAAACCTCAAGCTACGCAAAAGATTAATAAAATTGCCGAGACGATTAACCAATATGGGAAATTTATCACTAATATCAATGAAGCTCATGGTATTCATATTGGTGATGTTTATAACAAATGACTGCGATATACATCGTTTTCTGCTTCAAATTCCTGTTTTTCTCTAAATATAGGGTTTTCCAATCCAGTGAGGTATAAGAAGATGTAATTAACCACAGATAAACAGTAAATAAAAGTTTTTCCTCTGTCTTCCCCCCTCAAGAGGGGGGAATGAGGGGGGTAAACACAGATAAATTCGTACTTCAGCATATTAGGAACCGCTATAACGAAGTTGGCTTGATTACAATGACATTGAAAAATTTCCATGTCTTGACCAATGTACTGAGGCTTAAAAAGATGATTTTTACGTTTTTCCTCCCTCTTTTATTAGAAAAGGGAGGTTGGGTGGGAGAGGTGTATCGAACTCACGTTATTTATATGTAGCGATCGCCTTCCGATTTAATCACAAACCGTAATTTGATAAAGAAAACATATAATTTGAGAAAATGACTCAGTATCCTAGTAAACTGTGTTGAAGAAAATACTAAAGCCAGCATGGCAACCTGGAGGTAGTTTTGAACGCAGCCACCAAGGTAGATGCAATTCTCAAAGCATGGTTTGACTACATTGATTTGGATGATTATAGTAAGGCCAGGATTGAATTTGATAAAGCAAGACACCGTAGTGTAAACCTAGTACGCGACCATGTATTAATTGAGCAAAAAATCTTTTCAAATCTGCAACAAAAAATTACCAAAGAACAAAAAACTCAACAGGATGCGGTGTGGGTTTTGTCCTTTCCGCAAATTTTAAATGTAGACAAGGGAAAATCTTATTTTTGTCCTCTGTTTAGTTTGGATGTTACATCCATCTTCAAAGGTGAGTATCGAGAACAAGGGTGGAACCTTGACGAGTTAAAACTCACTGAAGCGGGAAATAACTTAGCCATTTTCCTGAAATTGGATGATGAAGAACGCGAAAAATTAATTAGCAAAGATGGGTTGCGACGATTTCTGGAAACAACTTTTGAGCTTGAGTTTCAAACTTATGAAGAGTGGATGCAAAGGGTTATCATACCTCACTCTTGCTACCAAATTAAACGGCAGCCGTACTTATTTGAGTTTAATGGAGGCAGATTTTCTTCGCATCTCAAGCAAGATTTGAAAGAAATTAAGTCAGGCTCAAAAAGTTGGTTAAACATAGGTCATCCAGCTTATGAATATCTGTTCGGTGCGCCTCAACCTCCAAAAGATGAAATTATTTATATGGGTGCTTTCCCAACCTATGCACCGACTAATTCGCAATTAACAGCACTAAAACACGCCCAAACCGAACCTATGACGGCTGTGCAAGGGCCGCCTGGTTCTGGGAAAACTACCCTCATTCTTCATCTCATCGCTCAACAGGTAGTCCAACGCGCACTCAACCTAATAGAAAATAATGAAGATATTAATAATTTGACAGTTGTTAGCAGCACCAACAATAAAGCTGTTGAAAATGTCATTGAAAAGCTAGATGATTGGTTAAAATATGAATCGTTAGAACATAATTTTCTCTATCTAAAAGGAGGGAACAAAGAGAATATAAAATCATCTGAAGGTGCTATAGAACAGCTACAACAAGCACTTGACTACTTACAAAAAAGCACATTTGATGAAAAATATTATAATACTTTACAAGAGCAAATAAAAAAACTAAAAAATGAGATATTAAGTGAAGAGTCTAATTATTTAGAACAACGTTGCCAAAGAGATTTGGATGAAGAACGACGACCTAAACTTTTAGAACAAATACAACAACTTGAACAGCATTTAGATGAGTTGCTAGCTGATAGAAATAACCGTCAGAGACGAGCTATACAATTGGAAGATTATGAACAACTTCCAATAGAAGCTTATCGACAACTTGAAATAATACTTAATACTGCTGAAATGCTGCTACCCAAAGGGAATATATCTTGGTGGAAGAAGATATTACTTTGGTTTACTGGTAGAACAGAAGCACAAATTCTGAGAAAAACGGCTGAAGATTGTCAACCAGCAATCTTAAACACTGTAAATACTTCCTTTCCTGTAGAAGTTCCCAGAACTCGCAATGATTTGGTTCAACAGGCGTGGTTGGTTAAGGAACGATTAGCAAAAGCTAATGAGCTAAATAGTGTACAAAAAAAATTAGAAGAAATTTCTGGAGATATAGCTATTACAAAGCAACAAAGCCATGAAGCAAGTAGGGAATTAACTTTATTAGAAAATAGATTGAATAATCAACCGGAGGATTTTTACGCTTGTTTTCATCAGAATTTTCATGACTTACATCAGGAATTATTTAAGTTATCATGGAAATTTCTCATTCAGCAAGCACTTTGTAATAAAGACCGCGTAAAAGCATCTTTGGAATTGTATGCAAGTTTTCTTTCCGGAATTTGGAAAGATAAATATAAGATGGCAGAAAATCTAGATGAGCATATTAAAAATTTGAGTCTCATATTTCCTGTCATCACTAGTACATTGCTTTCAATCCGAAATATGCTCCCGTGGATTGAGGAATGCGTTGACCGCACAATTGTAGACGAAGCTGGAATGATTGACCTACACAAGACATTTCCTTTATTGGTGCGATCGCGCAAAGCGATTATTGTTGGCGATCCGTTGCAAATTGAACCTGTAATCACTCTTAGCGACCAAAGACGCGACGACTATCGTCAAACAGCGTTTATTGACCAAGGATTAACAGACATTGATTACCATTGTTACAGTCCAGAGGAAGAATATAACGCTACTACCTATCATCGCGCCGCCGGAGCAACTGGAGAAGATAAAGATAAGGGTAAAGGGATTTGTTTAATTGAACATTATCGCTGTCAGCGTAGTATTATTGAGTATTGCAATAATATTACTGGATACAATTTAGAAGTAAAGACAGAACCCACTTCTTCACGTTTAAATTCAAATTTAATTGCTCATCATGTTGAAGGTCAAATCAAGGGTAATGTCAATGAAGAAGAAGTTACTGCTGTATGTGAGATAGTTCAGGATTTGCTTAAAAAAGGTTACTCATTAGAAGAAATCGGTGTAATTTCAGCTTTTCGCGCTCAAGCTGATGCTTTGAAGGAAAATTTACGTAGCAAATTTCCTGATTTGGAGAAAAAATCTGTTGGCACAATTCACACTTTTCAAGGTTCTGAAAAGAAGGTAATTATCCTGTCTACAAAAGTGTGCCGTCAACAAGATAATGTTAACTGGATTAATAGGCGACCAAATCTTTTGAATGTTGCTGTATCGAGAGCAAAAGAACTGTTTATTTTGGTTGGTAATCTTTATCGCTTAGAAAAAGCTGGAAGCTACACTCGTCAGCTTGTTGAACATATTCGAGAACAAGGGATTATTTTAGAGTATAAATCTGAGATAGAAAATCCCTATCAAACGTCCGATGCTTCTCTGGTTTTTGACTGTGATCATTTAGTTTATTTTCAGAAAGCAATTCAGGAAGTAGAACAGGAACTTATTATAGTTACTCCCTGGATTAGGGGTGAAGAAGCAAAAAAATTTGCTGACAATATTCTTGCTGCTTTGATAAGAGGTGTTGAGGTAAAAGTCATTTACGGATATTTACATCATGGTCATGAAAATCAACTCAACAATGATGAAAATGATGCTTATGTTGAAAGACAACTTAGAGAAGTATTAGGTTCAGGTTTAATTCGTTCGCGTAGTAAAGGAACAAATCAAAGAATATTGTTTTGGGATGAGAAATTTGCACTCGTAGGAAGTTGGAATTGGCTTTCTCACCTTTATCAAGATTTTTGTCAGAAATCACGATTCGATCCCACAGTGCAAATACGTAGAGAAACTAGTGTATTTCTTTCTGATTTATCAAATATTTCCCTGTTGAAGGAAGATATTGCTGAATTCATTCAAGAACAGCAATCAGTTGTAAAATAAATTTCCGGTGGTGTAGAGATGCGAAATTTCGCGTCTCTACAAACCCATTAAAACTGACATCTTGCACCAGTTTCAACAGCCCGGAGGCGGAGCCTCCAAAACCTCGTTACCAGGTTCAACCTGGTAACGAGAATTAGAGCCTCTGGCTCGTGTTGAGAATGATGCAAGATATCAGTTTTAACTTATATTTTGTATCAATTGCGATTAGCCGTGAAATAAATTTCCGGCTAAAAGCTGAAACCCATTTTTAATGGGTTAAAACTAAGACTTACGCAAAATCATGAAACAACAAACTACACTCGTAGCCAGTTGCGGTGAACCACCCCATCCACACTGACTTTTTCAAAGTACAGTGTGAGGCTTCTGACGGTTTAAGCTAAAGAACAAACAACTCTAAATCCTATTTGATTGTTGCTATTACTTGGGTTATCAAAAGAACGAGATGCACAACGACAAACATGAGGAAACGTATCCCATGAACCACCTCGTAATATTCGAGATTCTATCTTTCCATTATTGATCCATGCACTACTATCTGATGGTGCGCCTTGATAGTTTTCGTGTCGATGATCAGCACACCATTCTTTTACTAATCCATGCATATCATATAGTCCGAAAGCATTAGCAGGAAAACAACCTATCTCTGTTGTCTGTTGGCGATAAACTCCTAATAATTCATCACCATAAGTCCCTTTGTACGAACGACGCTGGATTTTTCTATTTTGACCACAATAGTTTGCTAGATGTGTTGTAATTGTTTCCCCAAAATAAAATGGGGTTGTTGTTCTAGCACGACATGCGTATTCCCATTCAGCTTCACTAGGTAAACGATAATTTCGTCGTGTTTTCTGCGATAATCGCTCACAAAACTCATGTGCATGATACCAAGAAACTCCCTCTACCGGTAAGTTATCTCCTTGAAAATAAGATGGTTCAAGGTTGAGATGATGGTTAATTTGTTGTAGAGTTGCAATTACCCTCCATTGCACCTGAGTGATGGGATATTTACTCATAAAGAAGGGTTGTATATCAACTACGTGCTGAGGACGTTCATCTTCATGAGATGCAAATTCATCTAAAGGTGCGCCCATTTGAAATTTACTACCAGGGATGGAAACCATTTCTAATACGACACCATCACCCAAATTTTCTGTAAAATACTCAGCTTGTTTTCGACAACGCTTAATTTCTCCCCCTTGAACATTTACACTCACCACTTCAAACTCAAAAGTTGTCAGGTTTGGGATAGGTGCAGGTGATAGTAGTTGTGTTGGTGAATTATTTGTATCTACAGACTTTTCACTTTTAGTTTGAGAGATTTGGGGATTTTCCTGAGACGATTTTTCTATACCAATGTTATGAATTATTTCTGGCAATATTTCTCGAATAACAGCCTTAATGGTTTCAGCATCTGCACCATAATAAGTGCGATCGCCTATATGAAGTTCCCTAAGTTCAGCAGCGTTGATGATGTTTTTTGCTAACTGCACTTGATTTTGACCTTTAGCTGTTCCAAGATATTGCCGCAGCAAGTTAATATCTGTTTCATCTCGACTACCGTTAAGAATACGGTCAAATATGACAATTAACTCATCAGGTGCAGTCATTTATCTTCTCATTTCAATTACTAAGAGATAATTTATAAATAGATATGTCAAGGGCAAACAGTTCAACTTTTTTTAAATTCCATGACTCTTACCAATCACCCAATGACGCCGGAAAAACCTTGCTAAAGCTGATTCTTCCAGTGATAAATAAATTGGGCGTCCGTGGGGACAAGTATGAGGGTTGCGAGTGCGTTGCCAGTCATTTAATAATTTCTGCATTTCTTCTAAATTCAAAGGTGTACCATTACGAATGGCACTGCGACAAGCTACAGCCACTTGTGCTGCTTGTAAATCGCCTCCCAAACTGAGTTCTAAAATTGCTTCGGCACAATCTTCCCGAGAAAGCAACATTGCAGGTGCGCTACGAATTGCCCAAAGTTGTTCGCCAAAGGGTTCTATCTCTAAGCCTATATGTTGCAGTTGCGATACTTGCGCTGGTGACAATTGATAAAGAATGATTGACGGTTCGACAGTTACTATTTGCCAGTTATCGCATAATTGCTCATACAAAACCCTTTCGTGTGCAATATGCTGTTCTACTAACCATAAACCACCCGGATGCTCAGCAACTATATAGGTGTTATTAACTTGACCGACGGCTTTTAGGGAGTTAGGAGTTGAGAGTGAGGAGTTAGGAGTTGAGAGTGAGGAGTTAGCAGTTTTGTTTTCATTGTTGGGGTTGACGTTATAACTGCTTGTTTCTTCGGCGGCTTTGATTAGTTTCCCGACTCGGGTGTTGTGGACTGCTTCTTTAATGGTGGTAGAGTTGATGCGGAGTGCTTGCTCGATCGCCTGACTAATTTGCTGTTGCCAGTAATTCAAATCATTTAGGTAAATTTCTGTTTTTGCGGGGTTACGGTTCCAGTTAATATGCTCTGGGGAAATCAATAAATGCAGGCAACAAACTGGATAGCGATCGCGTGGTAATGTCCGATAAAATGCCCCCAAAATAGTCTGTTCTAATTCCGGCGCTTTTACCATTCGCCCATTTACCGCTATGCGCAACCAATCTGGACGATGGCGATGACAGCGATCAGGTAATCCAACTACTAAATGTAAAGAATCTTGCTGTGAGTTGGGTAATTTTACTGTCAATTCTTGCAAATCAGCCGATCGCACTTGATGAATAAGTTGCGGTAGCAGTTTTCCCATTGTGGCGGCGGGACAGATGCTGAACCATTCCCGGCCATTTTGCCGAACTTGCCAAGCAACTTGAGGATGACAAAGCGCTATTTGATGGATAGTCGCTTGCACGGCTTTCATTTGCTGTGCTGTGGAAGGCAAACCCCGACGCCGCACCGAACAATTATCAAATAAATTCGAGACATTTACCACTGTTCCAGGTGCGATCGCGGCTGCTTCTACGTATATTGCTTCTCCTCCGTAACCATATACCACTCGCCAACCGCAGACCCCCCCTGTATCCCCCCCGTGAACGGGGGGGACGTAAGCTGAGGGTGAGGTATCCCCCCCGCTAGCGGGGGGGACGTAAGGGGGGGTTCCGCTAGCGGGAGGGACGTAAGGTGAGGTTTCCCCCCCGTTGGCGGGGGGGACGTAAGGGGGGGTTCCGTTGGCGGGGGGGACGTAAGGGGGGGTTCCGCTAGTGGGGGGGACGTAAGAGGGGGTGGGACGGCTTAAAATTTCTAAATCTGCGAGAGTTGTTAAACTGTGCAACGCCTCACCGCGAAATCCTAAACTGGTAATTTTCCATAAATCTGCACAGCTACGAATTTTACTTGTGCTGTGAGCAGATGCAGCTCGTTGTAAATCCTCTAGGTTCATTCCGCAACCATTGTCCGCCACCTGTACCCGCCACTGTTCCGGCCAGATGGAAACTACTATCCGCGTTGCACCTGCATCTAGAGAATTTTCTACCAACTCCCTGACTACGGAAGCCAAGGAGTCAATTACTTCTCCAGCTGTAATCAGATGGACGACTTCTGTTGGTAAAGCTTGTATCGTGGATACCATAAAGTACAGTTTAGGCGACCAGCCAACCACTGTATCATTTAAGCAAATTTCATGATATTTCTACATATAAATTTATCTGTTGTAAAGTAAATATATAAAAATATTTAAAGTTTGATAAAAAGATTTATTAATTATAAAAAAATCCCAATAAAAAAAAGATTTTTGCTAGATTGCTCTTGAAGGTCAAAAGCGGCGAATAACCGAGCAATAAGTAATAAGAGGTGGCTAGTATGCTTGATTCAGTTGCACATGACTTAAAATCGCGTTTGGAATGGGGACAACCAAGTTTTACGATTGTGGATGTACGCGATCGCCATAGTTATAATCACGGTCATATTACAGGAGCATTGCCAATTCCGTTAAAAGATTTGGCTGACCGTGCCAAAACTAGTCTCCACCCCAAGCGCGATATTTTTATTTATGGTGAAAATGACGAACAAAGTACCCAAGCTGCCCAAATGCTGCGAGAAGCAGGGTTTGTTCATGTAACTGAAATAAAAGGTGGTCTTGTGGCTTGGAAGTCTGTTGGAGGTGCAACAGAAGAGGTTTAAAACAGTAGACCTCTTGCAAAAGTCAGCCCAGAAATAAATTTCGGGCTAATAGCTAAAGTCATCTAAAGATGACTGGGTAAACTTTTTAACCCGTTTCTAACGGGTTTGGGCTTTAAGCCGGAAATTTATTTTCAGGCTTTTTGCGACTGATGCAAGATAGCAGGTTTTAGGATATTGCAACCACAGATGGACACAGATGAACACAGATAATCGGTGTTTATCTGTGTCCATCTGTGGTCGAATTTTCTTCAAGCTGCAACATTCACCACTCTGGAAATATCTAAAAGCATTGCCAATGATTTATTAATTTTTCATTGCCATAGCTTTAGCAGATTGAGTGTTCAACAACCCGTTTAAAAGAGATGCGGGACGTTGACGATAAGGCCAAGCAAAAGCATGGCGGAAAGCTGCATCCTGACAAGCTTGGAGTTGTTGGAAATTGATGATGTCGTAAGTCAAAAGATTTTCGTACTCAAACGGTAGACGCACGTTATGCAATCCGGCGTTATCTGTACAAATGGCAATATCTACGCCAGCATCAAAACAACGGTCAAAAACTAACTTCAGTTGGCGTATATCTTCCAACGTGCCAGTTTTTAAGTAGGTTGTAGGACAAACTTCCAAACACTGATTCTGTCTTGCTAAATCTGGGAGTAATTCGGGATAGTCCAAGGGTATTTGGATACCGTGACCAATCCGCATTAGATAGGGTAACAATTCTGGGTAACAGCCAGCGGTAGTTTCATAAAGGTGTCCGGTGGTGCTAATTCCCAAGGATAAAGCGTACTCGTAAAGCTTAATCCATTCATCAAGGCGATCGCGATAGTAGCTATCCCCTCCGGCTACGTCTACTGCACAAACGTATTGTCTATTTTGCGCTGCTAAATCAATAATCGCCTTATTCACCTCATAGGGTAGGCGAGAATGCATACAAAGAATTTGGCTGGTAATAATTGGATATTCTGGTATTTTGCTTGCCCTACCAACAACATCAACAATTTCTACCATTTTGTCAATTCTTTCTGATTGACTCAGATTTTCTGGCGTCCGTAGGTAAGGTGTATAACGCAACTCCAGATAAGCCAAATTTTCAAAAATGTAAGCACCCCTCAATAGGCGATAGATAAAGTAGGGCAAAGTTTCCACAGTTTGCACGCTTTCTACCAAGGTGTGCAACTCTAGATACTCATCAAGAGTGTTGCGTGGACGGGTGTAAAAGTCTTCAAATTCTGAATAGTCAGCAAACCGGGAAATTAACTCGGAGGAATGGCGTTCAAAGTAACGCCACAACACACGCGGTACAACCGAACCGCCTAAATGTCTATGTAACTCAGCGTATAAAGCCATAGCAGTTTGTCTACTAATAAATTTTAATTATTATTAACAGTAACAAATAAAAAAAACAAGCTATGACCGGCTGAATTTTGGTAAGTTTTTTTAATTACCTTTGTTTACAGCGCTAACTGTTTGTATCAATTCTTTCGCAGTACAAGGCTTAGATAAAAATGCTTTTACTCCCATCCCTTGTGCAGAGGCAATTTTTTGATTTGATGCTAATCCACTAATGGCAATAATTTTTACATTTGGATTCATTTTTTGTAACGTACGAATAGTCAGTACTCCATCCATTGAGGGCATCATCATATCCAGCAATACTACACTAATTTCATTTTGATATTGTGCATATATTGTTACTGCTTCCACACCATCTTTAGCTGTTAACACACGGTAATTATAGGTTTCCAAGGAAGATTTCGTAATTTCACGAATAGCAGCTTCATCATCTGCTACCAATATTAATTCGTTATTTCCAACTAATAATTCTATATCTTGGGAAATCTGCTGGATTTCGTTGTTTTCGGCTGCTGGCAAGTACACTTGAAATTGAGTACCTTTACCTAGCTCACTGTAGACATTCACAAAACCATCATGATTTTTGACAATGCCTATTACTGTGGAAAGTCCTAAGCCTGTACCTTGACCAAATTCTTTAGTTGTAAAAAAAGGCTCAAAAATCCGTTCTTGGTTTTCCGGCGATATGCCTATACCCGTATCCTCAACGAAAATGGCAACATAATCTCCTGGTTGCGCCTCGATATGGGTTGCGGCATATTGTTGATCAATAACGAAATTTTTTGCAGAAATACTTAATTTACCACCGTCAGGCATGGCATCGCGAGCGTTAACTACTATGTTCATCAACACCTGATGGAGTTGGGTAGCATCTCCATAAATAGTCCAAAGGTTTTTTGATACATCTGTGTGTAATTCGATAGATTTAGGAAATGTCTCTTGGATAATCTGCCCAATTTCGGAAATCAAATGTCTAACTTGGATAATGGCGCGATCGCCCTCCAATCCGCGTGCAAAAGACAGCACTTGCTTGATTAAATTAGCCCCACGTTTCGCATTGACTTCCAGCATCTCCAGCAGTTTTTGATTCTCTTTTTCGGGGTATTTCATCTGCAACAGTTGCACTGTCATCAAAATTGGCGCTAGTACGTTATTCAAATCGTGGGCGATACCACCAGCCAAAGTGCCGATGCTTTCTAAACGTTGAGTGCGGAGAAACTGCGCTTCGATTTTTTTCTTCTCTTCCTCAGCTTGCTTGCGTTTGGTAATATCCTCAACAACATAAATAAAATATTTAGGCTCACCGTTAGTGTGGCGGACAAGGGATACTGTCAAATATATCCAAACACAATCACCATCCTTTTTGATGTAGCGCTTCTCGATTGAATAAGTTTGAATTTCCGCAGCTAACATTTGCCGGACGTATTCTAAATCAGTTTCCAAGTCTTCTGGATGGGTAATATCTTCAACAGTTAAATAGAGTAATTCTTGGTGAGTGTAGCCGACGATTTCGCACAGCTTATCGTTAACTAGCAACCATTTGCCATCTGGTGCTATATGTGCAATACCGACAGCAGCCTGATTAAATGTAGCACGGAATCGCTGTTCGCTATCTTGCAGCGCCTTTTCTGCATCCTTAAGTGAGGTAATGTCAGTAACTGTACCTACGTAGCCTGTAATATCTCCTGCATTATTTTTTTCAGCTACCGCCTGACCATATACCCAGGTTGTGACGCCATCATCATTGCAAAAACGATACTCATCCTGAAAGGGCGAGTTATTTTTTGCAGCTTGATACCATTCCTTCAAAATGCGATCGCGATCGCCTCGATGTAAAGCTTGTACCCAGCCTTCTCCCTGTGCTTCCTCCTGAGTCATTCCGGCAATTTCACACCAACGCTCGTTAACATAAAGCCAGTGTCCCTCTGCATCTGTGCGAAATATTCCTACTGGTGCGGCTTTTGCTAAGGAAGAATACCGATACTCGCTTTGCTGTAATGCTGCTTCTGCTGAGGTGCGATCGCTTATATAACGACGGATAAAGTAATACAACAAAACGATAAGTGCAAAATTGAGAACAGCAGCAATGGAAAAGGTAAAAATCGTTGTTTGGGAACTTGCTTGTGACTGCTGACTCCGCTGCTGCAATAATGCGTGTTCCGCCTCTTCCATATTACGAATTATCTGGCGGATCTCGTCCATCAGTTGTTTTCCACCGCCAGACATGACTAACTGCTGTGCGGGTTGAAATCCTTTTTGTCGCCGCAACGAAATTCCTTGCTTGAGTTGGTTGAGTCTGGTAGTAATTTTCACATCAAGTAAAGAAATTCGTTGCTGTTGTTGGGAATTATCCGCAGTTAATTCCTTCAGCTTTTTGGTGTTTCCATCAGTCTGTGCGATCGCGGTAAAATAAGGTTCTAAATAACGCTCATCTCCTGTAATTAGGTAGCCGCGCTGCCCAGTTTCTGCATCCTTTAAAGTTGAAAGTGTGCTTTCAAGTTGAGTCAACACTTCGTGAGTATGTTGCACCCTTCGTTCGTTTTCAATTAGTTTGGTTGTGTTGCGATAGGAAATAATAGCATTAGTAACTACAAATGCCAAAGCGGCAGCAAATCCGGCTGAAATGAGAGAAAATGTGATTTGGCGATCGCGCTTCATAAACATCTCTTTAGTAGTTTAATATCTCGCCCTTTTTCAGCTATATCATTTTGTTGCCAATTACTTCTAAAGAAAATATTTTTTCTTACTTATTACAGCCTTATGCAACAATAAAGATTTTAAAAATAACCAAATTCGTAGACAAAAACGCAAACAAAAAAGAGATAAATATAGCGTTCCTAGTCTACCAAACTACAATTTTATCTGTGTTCATCTGTGTCCATCTGTGGTTAATTACTTCTTTTTGTATCTCACGCTTAGTCAGAACTGCTGTAATCGACTTCTTACAAAAGTATGTTTTAATAAAATTAAACCACAGATGGACACAGATAGACACAGATGAATATAGATAATTTATCGGTGTTCACTCCTCTAATTCCCCCGAAACGGGACGCTAGTTGCTACAAATTTGGCCACATAAGTAACCCACTGGCTCCAAAATCTAAAATCCAAAATCTAAAATAGTATTACTTTTACTTACCGTGCCAATAATCCGTAATAATTCTTTCGCCGTGCAAGGTTTAGACACAAAAGCTTTTACGCCCATGCCTTGTGCTTCGGCAATTTTTTGCTGTGATATCAGTCCACTGATAGCGATAATTTTGACATCTGGATTAATTTTTTGTAACGTGCGAATAGCGATCGCTCCATCCATTGCTGGCATCATCATATCCAGCAATACCACGCTAATTTCTTCTTGATGCTGTGCATATAATGTTACTGCTTCTATGCCATCACAAGCAGTCAATACTCGGTAATTATAGGCTTCTAGAGAGGATTTAGTAATTTCCCGAATCGCAATTTCATCATCTACCACCAAAATTAATTCGCCAGAACCGATAATTGGTTCCACTTCTTGCTTCACCAGCGCTTGAGTTTCACTATTAGTTAAAGCAGGCAAGAAAATCTTAAATTTTGTACCTTGATTTGGTTCGCTGTATAGATTTAAAAAACCACCGTGATTTTTAATAATACCAAGTACTGTAGAAAGACCTAATCCTGTACCTTTACCAACTTCTTTTGTCGTAAAAAATGGCTCAAAAATTCGCTCTTGGATTTCCGGGGGTATACCTATGCCAGTGTCAGCAATAGTAATTACAATATAAGAACCGATTCGCGCATCAATATTTATTTGAACATAGTGTTCATCAATTTCCAAATTCTCAACGCAAATACTGAGCGTACCACCATCAGGCATGGCATCACGAGCATTTACTACCAAGTTCATCAATACTTGATGTAATTGGGTTATATCACCAGAAACATTCCAAAGGTTTTGTGGTATTTCCGTGTAGCAAGTAATGGATTTGGGGAAAGTTTCTGTAACAATTTGCTCAATTTCGGAAATCAGAAGTCTCACTTGCACAATCGTCCGTTTGCCTTCAATGCCGCGTGCAAAAGATAACACTTGCCTGACTAAATTCGCACCGCGTTTGGCATTATTTTCTAAAGTTTTGAGTATTTGTTGATGCTGCGGATCTGGAAATTTCATCTGCAATAACTGTACGGACATTAAAATCGGTGCAAGGACATTATTGAGATCATGGGCGATACCGCCTGCTAGAGTGCCAATACTTTCCAAACGTTGCGATCGCAATAATTGCGCTTCTAGTTGTTTTTTCTGGGTGATTTCTGTATTCACCGTCAGGATTGATTTTGCTTCTCCTTTTTCATCCCGTACCAATGTCCAGCGACTTTCTGTGATAATTTCTTGCCCGTCTTTTGTCAATTGTTGCAATTCACCTTGCCAGAAACCACACTGAAAAACACTAAACAGCGCCTCTTCTTGCTGGGGTGATTTTTCTTTGTACAAAAGCTGTGACGTATTCTTACCTATAGCTTCTTCAGACTGCCAACCGTACAGGCGTTCTGCACCTTTATTCCAGAATACAATTTGCCTATTGATATCTTGTACTAAAATCGCATCCGCTGCCACATCCAACAGCGCCGCTTGTTCGCGGATTTTCTGTTCAGCTTGTTTGCGTTGGGTAATATCTCGCGTTACCGCCAAATGCAAAAATGTACCATCAGCTTCATTACGCATTGGCACAGCATGAGTTTCCACCCAACGACGAGTACCTTTCAATCCAGTTATCTCAAATTCTAAAGAACCCTTGTTACCCTGGCAAACACTTTCATGCAGACTTTGAAAAGCTTCTAGATACTCTGGTAAAATCGCCGCATCAACCGACATTCCGACTAAGACATCAGCGCTTTCTACCTCCATCATCACCAGTCCAGAAGCATTAATTTCTAGGATAGTGCCCTCCGGAGAAATTAACTTAATGCATTCCGGTTCAGCATCTATAATTGCCCGCAAACGATTTTCGCTTTGACGCAGTGCCTGTTCTGTCTGTTTTAATCGAATAATGTAATCCTTCAGGATGTAATACAGTAAAGCTACCAGTCCGAGATCCACAACAGCAGCAATAGAAAATACCCCTATCGCCTTTTGATAACTGGTTTGTGTTTCTTCCATCCGCTGCTGTAATAAATTTTGCTCTGTCTTTAGGCGATCGCTAAATAACTTTTGGATCTCATTTGTTACAACCTTCTCTTGACTAGATAAAATCAACTTACTAACTGCTTTTAAATCCTGTTTTTGCAGCAACTTAACTTCTTCTTGGAGGAAATTGAACCGCTGAGTGATTTTTTGTTCCAGCAAAAAAATCCACTGCTGCTGTTTCGGCTGTTCCGCAATTAAATTTTTCAGACTTTCGATACCGGTATTAGTCTGTTTCTCTCCCAGAATATAAGCTTGCAGATAATCTGCCTCCCTAGTAATTAGATAACTACGCTGTGTAGATTCTGTATCCTTAAATGTTGAGAATATTCTCTCTAGTTGACTAATTAATTTATGGGAGTATGTCACCGATTGTTGATTTTCAATCAGGTTCATCGTAGTGCCATAGGAGAGTAAAGCATTAGCAAATATTACTACTAATGCCAGCAAAAACACTGCTGTCAGCTTTTGAATGCTACAAAATTTCATGATGCTGTATAAGTGAAACTACTTAGCAGAAGGCTATTTGCTGTTCTCTCTAAGCAATTCAAAAGTCAAGTCTTAATTTCCAGCGTGAAGCCAGACAGAGCCAGATTTTTGACTGAATAGACTGTAAGCGCGATACCTCCTTAAGGGGTAGCCTACAAAGCGTGGGCATCGCCAACAGACATTACCCTTGTGGGTATGCTTCGCTGCCATGTTCTGCCATTAGTCAACTTTCGGTAAAGTTCGTAGTATGCCCTCTCAAATGCACCGTAATTCAACAGTCTAATCCAACAGTTAAAGTAGGCGATTGGCAAGCACAAAGAAGACAAAACAGCAGCAGAAAATATTTTTTATTTGTCCAAAAAATTAAATAATAACTTAAATGTCCAAATAGGTGTAAACTCAACTACATTTAATTCCATACATTTGTGAGATTTGGTACTTGTTTTATATTTGACATCATAGCAGGCAAAATATTACTGAAGAAATCTTGGGTTTTGAGACAATGTTTTATACATATCCGTCGCCATGAAAAACGCAAAGTTTTAATATAAATTCATTTAGTGGATAGTGGATAGTGGTTAGTAGATATTGGAAAACCACGAACAACCAACTACTAACCATCAACCATTAACCATTAACCATTAACCATTAACCATTAACCATTAACCACATACCTTGACAACTGTCACCAAATCTGGGGATAATAGCTATTTGTGGAAACTTTAGCTCTTTAAATAAACTCTTGGCTAACGTTATTGTTATAGGTGCCCAGTGGGGCGACGAAGGAAAAGGAAAAATAACTGACTTGCTCAGCCGCTCCGCAGATGTTGTTGTACGTTACCAAGGGGGCGTCAATGCTGGACACACAATTGTAGTCAAGGGTCAAACCTTTAAACTGCATTTGATTCCCTCTGGTATTTTGTACCCGGATACTGAGTGCATAATTGGTTGTGGGACAGTAATCGATCCACAGGTTTTAATCAAAGAACTTGACCAAATAGAACAATTAGGTATTTCCACTGCCAATCTGTTTATTGCGGAAACAGCCCATGTGACGATGCCTTATCATCGATTGATTGATCAAGCATCGGAGGAGCGCAGAGGAAATCATAAAATAGGTACAACTGGTCGAGGCATTGGTCCAACCTATGCTGACAAGTCCGAGCGGACGGGCATCAGGATGTTAGACTTGATGGACTCCAAAGGGCTGCGCGATCAGCTAGAGTGGACGATTAATTATAAAAACGTCATTCTGGAAAAGCTTTACAACATACAACCTTTAGATCCCCAAAAGGTAATAGATGAATATTTGGGGTATGCGGAACGCTTGCGACCTTTTGTGGTCGATACCTCTTTAAAAATCTACGATGCAATTCAGCGGCGGCGTAATATTTTATTTGAAGGTGCGCAAGGAACTCTCCTTGACTTAGATCACGGCACTTATCCCTATGTTACCTCTTCTAACCCTGTGGCAGGGGGGGCTTGTGTAGGTACTGGGTTAGGGCCGACAATGATTGACCGGGTGATTGGGGTATCAAAAGCCTATACTACCCGTGTCGGTGAAGGACCTTTTCCTACAGAGTTAGACTGTGGACTAGGAGAATTACTGTGTTCGCGTGGTGCTGAATTTGGCACAACCACCGGACGTAAACGCCGCTGTGGTTGGTTTGATGCTGTTATCGGTCGCTACGCCGTTCGCATTAACGGTATGGACTGTCTAGCAATTACCAAACTGGATGTTCTTGATGAACTAGAGGAAATAAACGTTTGTGTTGCCTATGAAATAGATGGGGAACGCTGCGAACATTTTCCCACCAGTGCCCGTCAGTTTGCCCGTTGTCGTCCCATTTATAAAACCTTGCCGGGATGGAAGCAGTCTACAATGAACTGCCGCACCTTGGAAGACTTGCCAAGGGAAGCATTAGACTACCTGAAATTTTTGGCAGAATTAATGGAAGTCCCGATCGCGATCGTCTCTTTAGGAGCTAGCCGCGATCAAACTATCATCGTTGAAGACCCCATTCACGGCCCTAAACGCGCTTTGTTACACGCAGACGGCACCCCCGCTTCGTTGCTGAGCGCGTAAGAAGGGGCTAGGAACTAGGGGCTAGGGACTAGGGACTAGGGATTGTAGAGACGCGCCATGGCGCGTCTGGAGTAGTTATCGCGGTTTTCAGTTGAGTGAAGTACAGACCGTCGTAGGGGCAATTCATGAATTGCCCTTACTTGTGTGTCTCATTCAAACGAGAAGCGCTATAGTTGTTGTTTGTTGGTTGTATTGCGAACCCCTAACCCCTAGCCCCTAACCCCTAACCCCTAACCTCTAGCCCCTAACCCCTAACCCCTAGCCCCTAGCCCTTAACCCCTATTGTCAATTAACCACTAACAGTTTGTATGGAACTTACAATTGAATGTCAAAAGCGACCAGAAGGCAGCAAACCAAATGCTTTGCGTCGTTCTGGGCAAATTCCCGCGAATTTGTATGGTCATAATGGAACAGAGTCAATGACTTTGGTCATTGATGCTAAAGTTGTTGAACGCTTGCTCAAAAAAGCTTCTGTTAACAACACCTTGATTGATTTAAATGTGACTGATGCATCTTGGCGCGGCAAAACTTTGCTACGGGAAGTTCAGACTCACCCTTGGAAGGGTAAACCCTACCACTTGAGCTTTTTTGCTGTAGCTGGACATGGCCCTACTGATGTAGAAATTCCATTGCGTTTCGTCGGAGATGCTGTTGGTGTTAAACTCGGTGGTGGTGTATTAGACCCGGTGATTACTGAATTGCAAGTGCGCTGTAATCCGGAGAAAATTCCTGATGTAATTGAGATTGATGTATCTGGGCTGAATGTTGGTGATAGCCTGTATATGCATCAAATTGCACTGCCAGATGGTGTCACGGTAGTAAGCGATGAAATGATGGAGCAAGCTGTTGTTAATGTTTTGCCTCCGCAAAAGAGCGCTGATGCAGGTACAGAATCAGAATCTGCTGCTACTGTTGAGTAAAATTTGTGATATTTTGCTGATGGAACCAGGGTAAAGCCCTGGTTTTTTATTATTATTGAACCGCGAAAACGCGAAGAACGCGAAGGAGAGAGATGACAAAGGTTTCTATTCCGCTTTTAATTGAGCAGATGTCGCAGCCTGGGTTTTATCCTCACCCGGTGCAGGGGTCGATCCAGTTGATACAGACGCATGTTTCTTATGTGTTTTTGACTGGGGATTATGTTTATAAGGTGAAGAAGCCGGTGAATTTCGGCTTTTTGGATTTTTCGACGTTGGAGAAGCGTAAGCATTTTTGTGAGGAGGAGTTGCGGCTTAATCAACGGGGTGCGGGGGAATTGTATTTGGAGGTTTTGCCTGTTACTGGAAATGGGGAGCAATTCCAGCTTGGGGGAACGGGTGAAGTTGTAGAATATGCGTTGAAGATGCGTCAGTTTCCCCAAGAGGCTTTGCTGAGCGAAATGTTTGAGCAGGGAAAGTTGCAGGAGTCCCACATAGAAGAGTTGGGACGAGTGCTGGCGCTGTACCACGCGAAAAGTGTCACGAATGATTACATTCGTTCTTTTGGAGAGGTGTCGAAAGTACGGGCGGCGTTTGATGAAAATTACCAGCAAACTGAAAATTATATTGGCGGGCCGCAAACGCAGGCACAGTTTGAGGAAACAAAGCTATATACAGATAAGTTTTTTGCTGAACGTACGGAATTGTTTAATAGTCGTATAGAAAACGATTATATTCGGGAATGTCACGGAGATTTACACCTGAGAAATATTGCTCTGTGGCAGGGAAAAATGTTGCTGTTTGACTGCATTGAGTTTAATGAGCCGTTTCGCTTTGTCGATGTAATGTATGATGTGGCGTTTACGGTAATGGACTTGGAAGCACGGCAACGTCAAGATTTTGGTAATGTGTTTTTGAATACTTATGTAGAGCAAACTGGAGACTGGGAAGGTTTGCAAGTGCTGCCTTTGTATTTGAGCCGTCAGGCGTATGTGAGGGCAAAGGTAACTTCATTTTTGCTGGATGATCCTGGTGTACCAAAAGAGGTAAAGGAAGAAGCGGCAAAGACTGCGGCTGGTTATTACAAACAGGCGTGGGAGTATACTAAACCCCGTCAGGGACAGTTAATTTTGATGTCGGGGGTGTCTGGTTCTGGAAAAAGTACCACGGCGCGGTTTTTGGCTCCGCAGGTAGGCGCTATTCACATTCGTTCGGACGCGGTGCGTAAGCATTTGGCAGGAGTTCCCTTGATGCAACGGGGTGGAGATGATTTATAT
The DNA here is from genome assembly GCA_051861145.1 of Nostocaceae cyanobacterium. GTDB lineage: Bacteria > Cyanobacteriota > Cyanobacteriia > Cyanobacteriales > Nostocaceae > JBHYDF01. Next base: position 19,572 of record JBHYDF010000033.1, on the reverse strand, counting down.
ACTCCGGAAATGACTCAGAAAACTTATACACGGCTGTTAGAGTTGGGTATTATGCTGGCTAGTCAGGGTTTTACTGTGATTTTGGATGCTAAGTATGATCGGCAGCAATTGCGGCAAGAAGCGATCGCTCAAGCACAAGAAAAGCAAATTCCCCTACAAATTCTCTACTGCACCGCACCGCTAGAAGTTTTACAGGAAAGGTTACATCACCGCACTGGTGATATTGCTGATGCTACCGCTGATTTATTAGCATCACAACTTCAGTTGGCAGAACCGTTTACTGAAAATGAAAAACCATTAGTTAAGATTTTGGACACAACTCAACCACAACAGGCACAATTAAAGAAAGTATGTAGCCAATAGCCTTGCTTAATTTTAAATTCCCCCGAAGAGGGTTGACCTTATGGCACCAGACAAAAACAACTTCAGCAACTTACTAGCCGTTTCGCCCAACTTTTTAACTCAGATACTGTTTGCGGTATTTTTAGCGCTGCTGTTATGGGTACTAGGGAACCCATTACCCATAAGCATTTTCTTGGGTGTGTTAGCTGCTGTAGCTATCGGCTCAACGGCCACGGCAAGCAAAAAGGGTCCTAAGGCTTCACCCGTAGCCTCTTCTGAGGGTATTGATGCAGGCTTGAAGTACTGGTTATTTTTCTTACTTGGCTTTGTGCTTTTAGGATATCAAGCAACCACAAGTATCTTGCTAGGTTCATTAGCCGGTATCGGTGCAGGCTTTATAATTGCTTGGTGGCAAAGTAAGGGAGAATACGTAACTCAACTGCCAGAAGAAGATTTAGAAAACGGCGAAGAAGGACAACTTACTTCCAACACCAAACGGCGGAGCAGAAAAACCACTCGCCGTTTCCGTCGTCAACCTGGAAATATAAATTTCCCCTGGTTTTGGCGGAGATAGCAGTAAAGTTAGTAGTTGATAGTTGGTTGTTTATGGTTAATGGTTCATGGTTCATAGTTCATTGCCATTAACCATTAACCATTAACCATTAACCATTAACCATTAACTCTCATGTTTTTATATCTCTCTAAGTTGCTACCGCTATTTTTTTATCCCTTGGGTTTAGCGTGTGTATGTTTGCTGGTAGCGCTATTCATGGTATGGAAACGACCCCGAACCGCAGCGATCGCCATTGCGTTAGCGCTAATTTTATTGTTATTTAGCAGTAATGCTTGGATTCCTAATTTACTAGTGCGATCGCTCGAATGGCAATATCTCCCAGCTACACAACTACCAAATGCAGATGCCATAGTCGTGTTGGGAGGTGCAACTAGACCTGCTTTGCCACCAAGACCAGGTGTAGATTTGAATGAAAGTGGCGATCGCGTTATTTATGCTGCTCAACTTTACCGCCAACAAAAAGCACCTATTATTATTCTCAGTGGTGGTCGCATTGATTGGGGCGATAACAAAGGTTTAGCAGAGTCAGAAGATATGCAAACAGTCCTCACTTCAATTGGTATACCACCAGAGGCAATTATCCAAGAATCTGAATCCCTCAACACCTATCAAAATGCGGTAAACGTCCGGAAAATTCTTGATTCTCGTGGTATTCGTCGTGTTTTGCTAGTAACATCGGCAATACATATGCCGCGATCGTTCCTTATCTTCAAGCGTCAAGGTATTGACGCTATTCCTGCACCGACTGACTTTCTCATTACTCAAAACGATATGCAATCACTCTCTAGCACTCCCAAAGCCGCCATTCTGAATGTCTTACCTGATAGCAATAATCTCCAAAGGTTGACTGCTGCTTTAAAAGAGTACGTTGGTATTTTTATTTATCGCTTGCGCGGGTGGGTGTGAAGAAGAGTTAGGAGGCGCGGAGTTAAGAGTTAGGAGTTAAAATTGCCGGCTAACTATTTAACCTAACCCGCGAAATTCCCCACCCTCAGCGCAGCTTTCTTGGGGATGAATAGCGGGCTAAAACTAAGGGTTCGATGCCCTTAGTTTTAGCAATTTCTTTTCCAGCCTACGAATAAACTCTCTGTACACATCAGTCTGTGTTCTACCTGTTAGTTCACAGTACTCTTGTAAAACTTCTTTCTCTTTTTTAGTTACTCTAAAGTTCACAATATCTTTACTTTCAGCCATATCTTCTCCAGAAAATCATAAAGCATATTGCTTTATAATATAGCGAAAGGAGGTGAGCAATACATGGCAGTAAGGAGATACAGTTTTCGGTTGTACCCAAACAAAGGACAAAAAAACAAACTGTTTGAAGCACGGCGAAATCATGCCTATCTTTACAACGCTTGTATTGCTCACCGCCGTTATGAATGGAAAGCGAACAAGAAAACTGTTACCTATTTTGAACAGCAGAATTGTTTACCTGCATTCAAAAAAGAATGGGTTGAGTTTGCCTACCTTCACTCGCAAGCAATGCAAGCCACTGTAAAACGTGTTGATTTGGCTTATGGTGCATTCTTCCAAGGATTGCGAGGAATCCCTAAGTTCAAGTCAATTCGTAATTATTCTGGTTGGACTTATCCCGCTAAATCCGGGTGGAAAGTAAGCAGTAATGGCAAACATGGAACTGTTACCTTAAATGATTTAGGAATCACGCTAAAAATGCGTGGGAGAGCTTTACAATGGGGTGTTCCTACAACTTTAACCATTGCCTATAGACCAAATAAAAATCAGTGGTTTGCATCTATAACTGTCGATGTTCCTACAGTTGAAAATAAATTCGGTTCTCAATCTGATTTGAGCTATGAATCAATTGTCGCTTTTGATTTAGGAACTGAAACAGCCCTAACTCTTTACAACGGAGAAGAATTTACCGAGCTAGAAAACCCTCGCTTTACCCAAAAAGCCGAGCAGAAAATAAAACAAAAGTCTAAAGCTTTGCGTCGTAAACGTGCGCCAAATAGAAACAAAAAAGTTAAAGGTTCTAGACGCTGGAACAGAGCAAGAAAACAAATATCTAAGCTACAACGAAAAGTTTCTAACCAGCGTAAAGACTGGCAGCACAAAGTTACATCAGATATCGCAAGTCGTCATGACATCGGTGTAACTGAACAACTCAATACTAAGGGGATGACACGCAAAGCCACGGCAGTCCGCTCAACGGGACGGCAGTTGCTACAACGGGGGGAACCCCAACGCCAGTTCCCTACGGAGGGAAACCCTCCTTCAGGACTGGCTCCGCAACGCACTGCCTCGGAAACCCCCCTTCGGGTTCGCCCTTCGGGTTCGCCAGTTCCCTACGGCGGGAAACCCGCCTCCAGGACTGGTCTCACCAGTCGCCTGCGGAGGGAGACCCTCCAAAGAGCGCTGGTCTCACCGCAACGCGGCTGCCTCAAGAAAGGTAGTAAGCGCGAAGCTCGCTCAAGAGAATCTTCTGTCCGGCAGACTTCGCGTAAAAAGCAGAAAGCCGGGTTGAATAAATCCATCCTTTGTGTTGGTTTTGGAGCGCTCAATAAAATGATTGCCTACAAAATTGAGCAGAAAGGAGGCTTGATGTTGACGCTACCTACTAAACAAATCAAACCATCACAACGCTGTCCTAATTGTGGGAAAATCCATAAACACTGGGCACAATTGTCAAACCGATATCACATTTGCGATGCATGTGGATTTGAAATACCACGTGATAGAGGTTCTGTGATGGTCATGTACAACGTTGCAACCAGTAAGCAACCGGGGTTAGGAACTAGCCTCGCAGACTGTGGATGTCTAAGCTCTACCAATTCGCGCCATACGCGTAAGCATACTGGCTCGATGCGGCAACTTGGGCAGAAGAAACGTCAAAAATCTCGCCTCAAGTCCGATGGGGAATTAGAAACCCCGTCCGTCTACACGGCGGGGTAGTTCATTGACTACGTAATAATGGATAAGGTGTTGTACTATTACTTCTCACTCCTAACTCCTAATTCCTAACTTGATATTGAGATTATGTCTAAAGACTTACCACTCATCATTCCTTCACCTCAACCCCAAGTTGAGGAAGGCTTTGCTGCCTATCAAACAACCCATCAGTTTTACCGGGAAGTTGAAGCGCGATCAGAGTTTCAGCGTTATTGTGATTGGTATTATACAACAGCAGAGCGCAATCGTCAAGAGCTACAGAGAATGCGTGGTGAATTGAATATTATGCAGTGGTTTCGCAGAAGGTAAATGTTTTATACACTTTGTTTTACAGGGTTTTGCTAAATATTTTTAGTAGCAAATGCATACGTAACAAGGAAGTTTAGAGAAGAAAGTATTACGGAAAAAATGTATTTAAAATTTAACTTTGATAAACTTGCTACACACTGAAACATCAATCTGTTTGTGTAGCAAGCGTGTAGCAATAGTAGTTTGATGCCTACAAGCCTTGATTTGACGTTACTAAATCAGTGCGCTGCCAATGAGAGATTTAAATAATTTCTAACTCTTTTTCACGGAAGTGAGCTTTAAATTTTTTACTAAACTGAACCACAATCGGCAGGTTAGCACTAACAGGTTTATCGTGCCATTGGGTAATAACGTCCACCACTTCCCCCTCTGAACCTTTGAGGTCAAAGGCATTACCGCGATGCTCGGGATGATGGTAAACTACAACGGATTCTTGAACACGAACGCGATCGCCTTTTTTCATATCAACCTTTACACCTTGCTTCTGCTTTTCCACAAGTGTCTCCACTGCCATCCCTCACTGAACTTGCTTTTCTTAAAAAGTAGACTGCTTGCAAAAGTTACCTTTGGGTAGTAATCGGTATTTAGGCTTGATTTGACGCCTGTATACCTGTCAGACAAACAAAGCCTGCCTGTGCAGGCTTTGAATTAATTCGTTGTCCCTCTGGTTTACCCTCCCTGTTTCCCAATTATATGGAGAGAATAAAGGAGATGAGGCGATATTATAGTCGCCTGGTACTTTAGCAAGAGGTTTTACCTTTTTATAATCTTCACTCTACTATGTTCCTCTGGTCAACTCTTTTGTTAATTCCCTGAAAATTGACATCATTACTTGTAAATCCAAGCTCATAAAACTTTCCGGCACAAGGAACTACTTCCAACCACTGATACCATTTCACGTTAATTGCGATACATATAAATCTTGTAGAGACGCGAAATTTCGCGTCTGGTCTACCATCTGTATTTGTATCAGAGTTTTTGTGAAATGGTATGACAGTAAGAGTTTAGAATATTTGATTTTTGGATTTAATACCCAAATTCAGCAACGCCTAATATGGATAGGAATTAGCTTACAGTTTCAAACCCTTAGCCCCTAGTCCAAGCGTCCAAGCGCCCAAGCGCCCCTAGTCCAAGCGCCCCTACTTCTCAGGTGGACACAACTGCTGCACTCTTTGGGGAAGTTGTCGGCACATCTGCTGGAATGTTTGCGGACTCAATTGCCACCAAACTAATAATCCTACTCCTGTGCCTCCTACCAACAAAGCTAATAATCCTAACAGTAATACCACGAACCTGCGCTGACGTTGACTTTTAGCAGGAGTTTCGGTAGCAGGTGTTGCTGGAATGTCTATATCTAGCAGTGCTTGCGAACTTTCTGTGAATTCAGATTCTTCTTCCAGCACTGGTTCTTCTACAACAATCTCTACTTGTTTTTCTTCGACAATTTCTATATATGGGTTTTGGCGAGTCACGGGAACTGGATAATCTGGAGAAACACGACAATGGGTGAGAACCACTGATATATTGTCATGCCCATTTTTCTGATTTGCCAGCTTAATCAAAGAGGAAACAGCATCTTCAACAGAAAGTTCACCAGTTAACACTGGTACGGCGAAATCCTGCCAGGATTGTTCTACCAAATCATTGTCACTCAAGCCATCGGAACACAGCAGCAATATACCATCTTCTTCCAAAATGAAGCGCTGAACCAAAGTACGGAGAAATTCGCCATCTTTTGTCCCCAGTGCTTGGGTGAGGGCTGTAGAATCCGGGCGTTGCAGTGCTTTGCGATACGTACTGCGGGCGTGGCGTACTTCCCGCGCTGCGACATCATCATCAACTGTAAGCTGTTGGCAATAGTTACGGGTTATCCAGTAAGCACGGCTATCGCCGACACTAGCTAAGTACAGTTCATGGGCATTATCTGACTGCCATCCAGAAATAGTTTGGATGCATTGTGGTACTTGGACTGCGATCGCGATCGTTGTACCCATGCGTTGAGTACCTTCGCGTTTTTGTTCGTTATTGCAATTGCAAATCAGGTTATTCACAACCCGCAAACTTGCCTCTATTTGTTGCTGTAGCAAGTCTGGCGGTACAGGTTGAGCTTGTTCGGCTGCTTCTTTCAGTAAGGCGCGGATTTGCAATTTCACAGACTGCACTGCTAATTGACTTGCGACTTCGCCGCCTTCGTGTCCGCCAATACCATCGCAAATAATCGATACCCGTGGCAATATAGGGTTATCTACTGAATCATTAAAACTGGGGTAGCAAGCATCTTCATTTTGCATCAATTCCGAACCTGTATCGGTTGCACCTGCTACTTTTAGGTTTAAGGGTAATTCCGCTGCTGATGCTAGCAATAAAGTATTTAATTTACCAGAAATTTCCTCTAACTCTGCTTCTTCACCACACATTTGCTGGACTATTTTCTGTAAGTCTTCTGCTACTTTTGATTTAGCAGTTATTACCCAAGGTTGCCAACATTCTCCCAGTTGCTTTAAACTAGGCTGTCCTAACTGGTGAAGTTCCAAAAGTCGCACACACCAACCTTGCACTCGCAAATTGTCTGGACTTAGCAGACTGGCTGCAACTCCCAATTCTGATAAAGGCATCCACAATTGGAGAATTTGCCACAGCCAGTAAACTTGTCTTACCGCCGTTGCTTGCTGCCATGCGTTTGTTATTGTTGGATAGAGATTTCCCCTTTCATCTACAGGCACATTTTCCAGCAAGAGAATATTACCTTGGGCTGGGGAACGAACAAATCCGTAGACTTGCGGTAAGTGCAACCGCTGTTGATATAAAAGCAGGTAAGGAATAATTTCATTTGGTATTTCTTCAGGGATATCTGGCAATTTTGCCGGTTGAGTATCCAACCAAATTTGCGGTAAAATTACCTCATATCTATCTGCCACTTTTTCTTTAGCAAGAACTTTGTCTTGATGTTTGCCAACTGCCCAGAGATAGCGGTGAATTAAGGGAGTTTGGCAACTTGCACAAAGACTGTTGCCTACAGGATTAATCGGGTTAGTACAGACGGGATTTGGACAATAAATTTTCTGCTGAGTAGAAATCATGCAAGTGTAATTTTCTGAACTAATTGATAGGTGATATTCGATAAAATCTAGCTGTCAAAGACTGAAATTTTAGTTAGACTGGATTTACAGCAAATTTCATTTGTTTGAACGACAATTTTTCGTAGGGGTGGGTTTTGTTTCAATCTCGAACTATTGCCGAAAAGATGTTTGCTAAACCCGCCCCCTACAATCTTGTGTGGTCTGTTTACCTGAAAATAGCTGAATATGATTGTGTTAAACAATTGTTATTTGCAGTTAGTAAAAGTTTACGTAAAAATACTAGCTCCTGTTTCTGGAAAGAGTTAATGTATGGCTGTATCTAATCACAGAAATGCATTTACGTAAATGTAGTGTCTAGGATGGCGCTATGCCAACTTATAACGTTATCTGGCTCATAGTAGGAACAGGTCTGTGTTTAATGGAACTGTTCCTGCCAACGGCTTTTGTTGCTTTGATGATGGGAATTAGCGCCCTTGTGGTGGCGCTGCTGTCTAGTGTGTTTTTAGGGAAGTTATGGCTGCAAGTTGTAGTTTGGCTGTTGCTTTCAGTATTGTTAATTGTGCTTAGCCGTCGATTTGTGACACCAGTAAAAGGAAAGTCCAAAATTCAGGATGCACTCACAGCTGAAACTTTAACAGAGATACCAGTGGGGAAAACAGGGCGAGTGTTATACGAAGGCAATTCTTGGCGGGCGCGATGTTACGATGAGCATTTGGCGATCGCACCCAGTCAACAAGTATATGTAGTCAGGCGCGAAGGTACAACCTTAATTGTCATGCCCGTTTCCATTCCGGAACATTGAATACATCATAAATTGCTTGCTTTAACTCGTTGATAAATCACTGTTTCCTACTTATTTACTATTCAACAATCAGTAGGCAGGGCTATGCCCACTTTTGGAGGTAATTGGTGAATTATACCAATTCTCAAAATTAAAACTACATATGGTTCGTAGTCAGCACTTAAGTGCTGACTACAAACCATAAGTATTTGTAGTCATTTTTTAGAGAAACGGTATTACAATTTGGAATTTTCCATAATTTGCCAACAACATCCTTAACTATTCAAAAATCAGGAGATAAACAATGGAACCTTTATTATTCGTTATAAGTGTAGTTTTTGGTGGTTCTGTATTAATAGGCTCTGTAAAAGTTGTCAATCAGGGTAATGAAGCCTTAGTAGAACGTTTAGGTAGTTATAACAAAAAGTTAGAACCGGGGCTAAATTTTGTTGTTCCTTTCTTCGATAGAGTCGTTTACCGCCAAACAATTCGAGAAAAAGTTTTGGACATTCCCCCACAAAAATGCATCACCCGTGACAACGTAGCCATTACCGTTGACGCGGTAGTTTACTGGCGCATCGTTGATATGGAGAAAGCTTACTACAAAGTGGAAAATCTCCAAAATGCGATGGTGAATTTGGTACTGACGCAAATTCGCGCAGAAATGGGTCAATTGGAACTGGATCAAACTTTTACCGCCCGTTCGGAAGTGAATGAAATTCTCTTACGAGATTTAGATATTGCTACAGATCCTTGGGGTGTAAAAGTCACGCGGGTAGAACTGCGAGATATTATCCCCTCCCAGGCGGTGCAAGAGTCAATGGAATTGCAAATGTCAGCGGAAAGACGCAAACGGGCGGCAATTTTAACTTCTGAGGGTGAAAGGGAAGCTGCAATTAACAGCGCCAGAGGTAAAGCAGAAGCGCAAATCTTGGATGCAGAAGCGCGTCAAAAATCATTAGTGATGCAAGCAGAAGCAGAACAAAAAGCAATTGTTCTCAAAGCCCAAGCCGAACGTCAGCAACAGGTTCTTAAAGCCCAAGCGATCGCAGAGTCAGCGGAAATTATTGGTCAAAAAATCAAAACCAGCACCACAGCGCACCAAGCCTTAGAAGTTTTACTTGCCTTGGGTTATCTGGATATGGGTGCGACAATTGGCAAGAGTGAAAGCAGCAAAGTCATGTTTATGGATCCGCGCACGATTCCCGCCACATTGGAAGGTATACGCTCTATAGTTGGAGATATCCCCACAGATTCTAACCCAATCTTGGACAGTCACGTTTCAGAAGCGAATAGCAAACATTTAGGCTGATGAGAAAGAGTGAGGAGTTAGGAGTGAGGAGTTAAAAATTTATAACTCACGCTGATGATCCCCCCCAACCCCCCTTAAAAAGGGGGGCTAAGAAAAAGTTGCGTCCGGCGTTAATTCCTAACTCCTAACTCCTAACTCCTAACTCCTAACTTTTCTTATTCCCCAACAACTTGAGTTATTTGGCATTGGTTGCACAAACCAAAAAACTCTAGAGTGTGGTAGAAAATTTTAAAGTTGTGCGAGGATTGCAATTGTTCTTCCAGTTCATGGGCTGGACATTGATTAATTGGAATAGAAGTACCGCATTGCAGACAGGTTAGGTGATGCTTGTCTTGCTGGGCTGGGCTGTAGAGGGCTTCACCGTTGGCTAAAGTCCGCACTTGCACCAAGCCTTCGAGCTTTAAGGCTTCTAGGGAGCGGTAAACTGTTGCCAGACCCATGCTTTGATTGCGATTACGCAATTCTACATAAATATCCTGGGCAGAAATAGCTTGTTTGAGGGTTTTGAGCAGATTCAGAATTCGCTCCTGACTCCGAGTGCGTACGGCTTTCATAGTCAATTGTTGAAAGAATGCCAATTTCCTTAAAACTATATATCTTGGCTACTTTATAGCTTAACTCTAATGGTTGTTTATTCTCATTATCGTTTAGCGGCAACAGAAAAATATTAGTATAGCGATCGCAGTATTCAGGGTAAACCGGTGCAAAGGAAGTATCTAGCCAAAATTTTTGTGACACTCCGTCCTTCAGTTTTAGATCCTGCTGGAGTAGCAGTAAAATCGGGGCTGAAGCAGTTGGGATACAATAACGTTGAACAGGTGCGGATTGGTAAATACATTGAGTTGACTATTATTTCAACAGATGAAGCTTCCGCACGTCAAGATTTGGATCGGATATGTGACCAAATGTTAGCGAATCCGGTAATTGAAAATTATCGTTTTGATTTGATTGAAGTGGAAACCCAGACGGGAGTAATTTATTAAGGGAGTGGGGAGTGGGGAGTGGGCATCGGGCATCGGGCATTGGGCATCGGGCATCGGGCATTGGGCATTGGGCATTGGTAAAAAACTTCTTCCCAATAACCATTCCATTGCCCCATGCCCACTAACCACTAACCGATGACCATTGACTAATGACTATTGACTATTGACTAATTATGAAATTTGGTGTTGTTGTTTTTCCAGGGTCTAATTGCGATCGCGATGTTGCTTACGTAACCAGAGACGTATTAAAGCAACCTACTCGCATGGTTTGGCATCAAGAAACGGATATCGCCGATTTGGATGTAATTATCATTCCTGGTGGTTTTAGTTACGGTGATTATCTGCGTTGCGGTGCGATCGCTCGTTTCTCACCGGTAATGCAGCAGGTTATCGAACATGCACAAAAAGGTAAATTCGTCCTCGGTATTTGTAACGGTTTTCAGGTATTAACTGAAGCTGGACTATTACCGGGGGCGTTGGTGAGAAATCGGGATTTGCATTTTATATGCGATCGTTCTCCCTTGAAAGTTGAGCGTGCTAATTTACCTTGGACGCAAGCTTATTCTGCTGGTGAAATTATCACTTTACCAATTGCCCACGGAGAGGGACGATTTTATGCAGATAAGAAGACTTTAGCAAAGATTGAAGATAACGCTCAAGTGGTGTTCCGCTACGAAGGGGAAAATCCTAACGGCTCGCTGAATAATATCGCCGGGATTTGCAATCCTACGGGCAACGTGTTGGGGATGATGCCGCATCCAGAAAGGGCAGCTGATCCAGTGCTAGGTGGTACGGATGGGTTGAAGTTGTTTGCTGGGTTGGTGGAGAAAGTCGCGGCGTTGGTGTAATTAAGGATAGGGACACAGTAATCCTGTGTCCCTCAGACAAAAGTCATTTATTATTAGTTTGTGACGCTGACATAGTTCAAACAATTGCTCATCAGTCAAGTTTACGAAAGAGCTTAAGTTTAAAATTAAGACGTCCATAGGTTTATGCTGACAGGAGTTAGTTATACTTTCAAGCCTTAAGTAATTTATTTTACACAAGCCTGGAAAATTTGGTATATATTGTAACTGATTTAATAATTGAATAAAGGTAAGCATCGCTATACTTGTAAGAAATTTAGCAAGCTCAAAAATAAAAATATGGCATTAAATCAGTCTCTCTGGGATAATTTTGCTACTTATGATAATTTTTTGCTTGCCTGGCAACGAACTGTAAATACTACTAGTCGCATGATTCGGGACGAGTTAGGGATGAAAGTATTTGCACATAATCTTCAAACTAATCTTGAATATTTAGTACAGCAAGTCAAAGCTAAAGACTTTCCTTACAAACCTTTAGCTGATCACAAAGTTTATGTACCAAAACCTTCAACTACATTGAGAACAATGTCACTGATGGCAGTACCAGACGTGATTGTATATCAAGCACTGGTCAATGTCATTGCCGATAAAGCTTACTCTTATCTTGTAACTCATGAGAATCAGTGTGTTCTAGGAAATATATATGCTGGCCCAGGTAAACGTTGGATGCTGCGACCTTGGAAGAAACAGTATACACGTTTTGTGAACTGCATTGAAAACTTATATCATGCTGGAAATCCTTGGATTGCCTCGACAGATATTGTCGCCTTCTATGACACAATTGATCACGTACGTTTATTAAGTCTTATACGTAAATATTGCGGAGAAGATGAGCAATTTGAAAAACTTTTACGAGAGTGTCTAGCAACATGGGCAGTACACAATGCAAATATTACGATGGGTCGTGGAATCCCTCAAGGTAGCAATGCTTCTGATTTTCTTGCTAACTTGTTTTTATATGAAATAGATAAAGAAATGATAGTTAATGGCTATCATTATGTTAGATATGTAGATGATATTAGAATTCTTGGTTCAGATAAGTCAACTGTTCAAAGAGGATTAATTCTATTTGATTTAGAATTAAAACGTGCTGGTTTAGTAGCGCAGGTAACTAAGACAAGCGTTCATGAAATTGAAGATATTGAAACAGAAATTTCTCGCTTACGTTTTATTATTACCGATCCAACAGGAAATGGGAATTGCTTTCTAATTACTCTTCCATCTTTACCTAAAAGTGAACAAGCTGAGTCAGCAAGTGTAGAGTATGTAAAAAATACACCTAGTTCTCATGTAGAAACTCAAATCGAAATACTTGATAATAGCTATTTAGAAGAAGATGAGGATAATCCTTTAGAAGAAGATAAGTACACAGCTGATTTATCCTCTAATGAAGAATGTGATTTTGAACAGAACATAAATCAAAATCTACAGCAACAACTACGTGATACGTTTTTAGAAGCTTTTGCACTGTTAGATGATCCAGATAGAGGAAAGGAAGCTGAGTCAAATGTTACCTTTTGCTTGTATCGACTTGAACCACATGTATCCATACGTGAGCAAGTACTCGACTTACTTCCTAAATTACCTTGGCGTTCTGAAGCAATATCGCTATGCTTAGGACGTTTTAAAAATGATTCATTTGTTATTAAAACATTGAGAGCTTTTATCATTGAACATGACGTGTATTCCTGGCATCGTGCTAATTTACTATGGGCACTATATCAAGTAAGTGGGGCTAAAAGTGTTGCACCACTATGTAGGGCTTGGCTAACTGACACTCAATTTGACTGGTACGCAAGAGTAATAGCAGCCAGGATATTGGCAGAAGTCCCAGGACAACATGCTTACTTGATGGAATGCTTGCAACGTGAGCAAAATATATTGAATTGCAATGCAGAGGAAAAAGCAATTCTCCGGCAAGAATTAGCCCATGCTGCTTTTCAAAAAATCAAATCACTCAACAAGCAAAAGGCTTTGTTTAGTTTGATTTGTATAGACAAAAGCCCCTTGCTTCAGTATTTGGCAGTTTATCTTCTTCAACAACCTCAATGTAAAGTTACTTGGGATAATTTAAAGCAATACCATTACCAGATGAGTAAAATTTCAGAATTAATCAAAAAGTTAGGCTTATCATCAGATGCGCCAACTCCTTGTTTTATATTTCAGACGCTATCAACTATGTATAAAGTTTCTTTATCAGAATATGATTTGCGTCGATTTTATGACAAACACTATGAGAAAGCAGTTGAACAACTGCGCGAGTCTGTAATCAACTATCAAAAATCACCTAGTTCTTATATCAGCAGTTTTCATCAATATGCCCACATAACTATTATTGCTTTTTACGAGTTTGTCTTACCTTCAGAAACAGGATTGTATGACAAAGGCTATGCGGAACTGCTTTACCGAAAAGTGTTTAGAGATATCCTTCCACATGGCATCATTATTTGGGAACAACTCGGATCTATGCGAAATCGTGTAGACCATCCGATAGATAGAAAAACCAAATCACACGCGAAGAAAATTACTTTTCAAGAAGCAGAGTTTCTTGACAGACAACTTCAGGTTGCTCTTCAGGAAATGTTTAATACTTGGCTAAACTCGCCACCCCCTAATGTTACTAATTCTGCTATGTCTGTTGCCACAACACCAACACCTTAATCTTTTACTCTATTACACTTGTCCGAAAATAGGAAAAGCAGTCATAGTAAACAAGCGATCGCCTTAGCCAAAGCAACAAAGGATAGTAGTAAATTTGAAGAAGGCAGCCTTACAGCAGGAGAGAAAAATGAAAGCGCAAGAAGTGATGGGAAGCGTTGATGAAAACGGGCAACTAACTGTTCTTAGACGAACCACTAACAGCCCAAAAGCATAGCCGTGTCCGAGTGATTGTTTTATTCGTTGAAGAAGAGATGGATGAAAATGATGAACTCAAAGAGTCTGTATTAGACAGCCTTCGTAAATCGTTTGCAGAAGCAAAAACAGGCAAAACAAGACCTGTTTCTGAACTGTGGGATGGAATAGATGCCGAATGAATAATCCTCAGTTCAAGTTAATTTCACCGATGAATTTAAGCGCCAACTACGTAACCTCTCTAAAAAAGATTGCCAAATTCGGTCTAATATTCAGCCAATTATTGAACAACTTCAAGCAGGCGAGTTTATAGGCGACCAGATACCCAGAACAGGCTATACAGTTTTTAAGGTTTGAGTTCTCAACAGTGATATTCAAAAGGGTAAAAGCGCTGGTTATATACTAATTTATCAGTTGGAGTCACCAACAGAAGTTGTATTGCTGCTTATCTACTCTAAGCTTGATTAGACAGATGTTGCAGCAGAGGAAATTAGGTCTGTCATAGATGAGTTTAGAGAAGATGGCGGTAATGTTTCCAGCGAATAGAGTCAGGAATAAATCAATAAAAGAGCGATCGCACTTTTCAAGAGAGTTCCCAAATTTGCTTTAAATCTAATACAAATCCAGGTAATACATCCTCACCTGATAGAGAAGAAGGATTTTCTAAAATCTCCACATCTCTACCTGGACGATAAATTTCTACTCGGCGTGCTTCCGCATCAATTAACCAGCCTAAACGCGCACCGTTTTCAATATATTCTTGCATTTTCTCCTGAGTTTTCTTTAGAGAATCAGTAGGAGAACACAATTCCACTACAAAATCAGGACAAAAAGGCAGAAATTTTCGTTTTTGTTCTCTCGTAAGAGACTCCCACCTTTCAATGGTAATCCAAGAAGCATCAGGAGAACGGTCTGCGCCATTAGGTAGTTTAAAACCACCAGAGGAATCAAAGGCTTTACCTAGTTTGTTCTGACGACTCCAAGCTTGAATTTGATACGATAACTCAATATTACGATTGCTTGTCTCTCCGCCAGTTGGCGACATAATCAGTAATTCCCCGGTTGCAGTGCGTTCAAATTTCAAATCACGGTTATTTTGACAAAGTTGCCAAAATTGCTCGTCAGTTAAATCGATTTTTAATTCTACGGTGGAAGGTAAAGAAATTGCAGTGGTGTCCATAGGCTTACCCTCAGACATATTTTCTAGTTTACGCAGCCATGTGAATTAAAATTATGGCAATTATTAAGTGCGTGGAAATTAACCACAGATGGACACAGATGGACACAGATAACTTAACTCATCTGTGTTCATCTGTGTCCATCTGTGGTTTTTATTACCGTAAAACTGGATTTTTGTCATAAATCTATTGTATGGTACAGTTAAATACGACGAATTCGACTAATTCACATTAGACGTAGTTTAGTTCTGATGCTTTAGACTGCAAGCAAAATCTAAACAAGAGCGATCGCCAATTTTGGTTATAATCGCGATCGCTCCTCTAATTAAAACCGACCAGGTTCGTTATCAAGCGCTAATAAGAAATTAATCAAATCAGCTTGCTGCTGTGAAGTAAACCCAGTCTGACTATCGACGTAGAAATCATGACCTGTACCATCAAGATTACTCCGTACCAAAGACGGGTTAGCTTTATTAGCCGTTACAACTAAACTGCGAAGATTGCGATCGACCAATGCACGTAAGCTACTAGCTGCATCAGCAGGTATACCCCTGCTAAGAGTACCAGTCAGTCCTAACCCACTCGGATCAACAACAATAAAACTACCATCCGGCGCAACTTCCAAACTTCCAGCGCGTACAGCTGCACCACCATCGTGTAAATAGGGTGCGCTTAAATAAAGACCGCGTAAAGGAGTAGTTTTGTAACCACCATTCGGTAATAGACCTTTGGGTAAACTCGTAGGACTATCAGAGATACCCTCTGTTGGTACATCCAGTACTTGCGCGCCAGCAGGTATGGGAACAGGAGTATCTAAACTATATATTTTGGGTGGAACTAACAAGTTATTCAGCGCTAGACGAGACTTAGCACGCGCTGAATTAGTACCAATTTCCTCGATAGGATGAATTTTATTATCGGTGAAAAAGGGTGGAATGTGGCAAGTAG
Source organism: Nostocaceae cyanobacterium (assembly GCA_051861145.1). GTDB lineage: Bacteria > Cyanobacteriota > Cyanobacteriia > Cyanobacteriales > Nostocaceae > JBHYDF01. Next base: position 3,436 of record JBHYDF010000033.1, on the reverse strand, counting down.
CACAATTAGCTTGCTCAAATACTTTTGCACCACGTTCCACAGAACCACTTTTCAGCGCTTGCTTATTTTCACGAGTGCGGTTCGCAGGTGGGACTAAGCTATTTTGGAAAGCTGACATCGCGTTGTTAGCAAATAGGAAAGTACCGCTAGCGATATCATCCTGATTTCCAGTATTGGGACTGAAAACCAAACCGTTATATGTAAACAAGCTAGGTCGCAGGTTTGGATAAGTTCCTGTACCAGGCGCGGAAACTTGGTCTTCTAATTCTGCTTGTGCAACATCTGGTACAACCTTCCGCAGCCATTCTGAAGGTTTTACTGGTTGTCCTGGTGGTAAACGCAAACGTGGATCGGCTGCATTTTGCAGAAATGTACCAATATAAACTTCTGGGTCAATTTTAAGAGTGTCTGCACTCAGTTGGGCAGCTGCTAGCAGGTTAATTTCTGAAGAGTGAACAGCATTATTAATCGCACTAAGTCCAGCAAACGGACCGACTGCAAACTGTCCATCAGCTGAATAAGGATTCGTCTGAAAAGTGAAGACGCTAGGAATTTGGGTGGTATTGTCGATGCTATCTGGTGAACTCTCGAAATGACCGAAAGGTACATCCAATACAGCATCATCAAAAGCTTTTTCAAACTTCCGAGGATCGGGCAATTTCACCAGTTGACCTTTACTATCAATGATAGTCCTACCGTTGCCTTGGTATTGAGGGTCTAGGGGATTGAAGTTTAACCGCGCAAACCCCGCAGCTGAGTTTGGTGCTAAGGCTACTAATAAAGGTATAGCAAGTTCGCCATTAGGTGGGCCTGCAAGGCGTTTACCTTGATTAGAAAGGACTGCGTGACAAACTGCACAGCTAATTTCGCCGTTAGATTTTATTCCCAAGGGAAACAATGTTCCCTTTTCGACTTTGAAGCCTGTATTAACAACAGTTCCTTTAGGAAAAGTTCGACTACCTAAAGTTATGTCTCTCAACAGGGTAATCTGTAAATTGTTTGTCGATTGTCCGTGTAATTTCGCAATTGCTACACTTACTTCGGGCAAAACACGAGCTAAGCCGACTGTAAAACCGAATACTCTTTGCAACCCAAAATTATCGCCAATTTTACGGTCGAAAAATATATCTTCACCTTTTTTAATTAATTCTGGCGTGATTTGAACTGCTCCTACTCTTTGATAGGAAATTGGATCATCAGGGTTGAGTCCTTCATTTTTTACTAACTCCGCCGCTTCTTGCAGACTAAGCAGTTTACCAAAATAGTCGTAATAGCCTACCGGTTGAGTTGGCGCAGGTTGCAGAAGGTCTACATTCGCTAAAGTCGTTTGACTTGCCATCAACCAATTTGATAGCAGAATACCAAAAAAACTGATGACAAAAACGAAGGTTAATAAGAAAATCCGTGCTTTAAAAGCATACAATCCCCTAAATACACGAGTTTTAGGGTTTGTTTTCCGAGGTTTCATATGTGGAGTAATCAAATACCTTTAGTTCAGTAAATCCGCAAACGGGTAGATGCACCCAAACTAAAGAAGTTTTTATCCTGGATGTTTATACTGAAATGAATACCAGTAAATTCGGAATTTAGCTATACAAAAGATATAATTTGATACCTAATTTACAAATACTTAAATAAGCTTGTAGTGAGCGCTTAAGCGCTCATTACAAACTCTAGTGAATATTTATTTTGATTTTTATATCACTGCAAACAACGTATCGCTTCTAACAATCCCCTAGCCTTATTCAAAGTTTCTTCATACTCTTTCTCTGGCTCAGAATCGGCTACCAAACCCGCACCAGCTTGCACACTTACCGTATTATTCCGGACTACCATTGTCCGAATCGCGATCGCACTATTCAATTGTCCTTCAAAATCGTAATTCCCATACACACCAGAATACACACCCCGCCGACTAGGTTCTAACTCATGGATAATCTCCATCGCCCGAATTTTGGGTGCGCCGCTAACCGTACCAGCAGGAAAGCAAGCTTTGAGTAAATCCCACGCAGTTTTTCCAGGTGCTAATTTACCCAAAACATTACTAACGATGTGCATTACATGAGAGTAACGCTCAATTACCATTAATTCGTCAACTTTCACTGTACCACTTTGACACACTCGCCCCAAATCATTTCGCCCTAAATCTACCAACATGACGTGTTCAGCAATTTCCTTGGGGTCTTTGAGTAAATCCTCAGCTAAAGCTGCATCTTCCTGCGGAGTTTTACCGCGTGGACGTGTCCCAGCAATAGGACGTACTGTGGCAATTATCCCTCCTTCTGGGTCGCGTTCTGCTTTTACCATCACTTCCGGACTGGAACCAATGATTTGCCAATCCTGAAAATTAAAGTAAGCCATGTAGGGCGAAGGATTTATCTGTCGCAGGGAACGGTACAAAGCGAAGGGGTCGCCAGTATATTCTGTAGAGAGACGCTGGGAAATTACGACTTGGAAAATGTCCCCAGCTTTAATGTATTCTTTCGCCTTTTTGACGCTGGCGCAAAATTCTTCACGAGTAAAATTACTTTGATATTCCTCTATTCCTGCTTTTTCCCTGTTTTCTGGCGGTTTCCATTCTAATAAAGTACTTCGCGGCGATAGAGGTAGAGATAACTTACTGACCATTTGCGTAACGCGATCGCACGCCTTTTCATACGCCGTCTTTAAATCTACATTTGGATCACGTAAATCCGCGTAGGCGATCGCCCAAATTTTTCGCTTTACCTGGTCAAAAATCAACAGGTGGTCTACCTGCATCCACAAACCATCAGGGATATTACGTTCATCCTGTGTATGAACTTGCACACGCGGTTCTATCCACTGAATCAATTCATAGCCCCAAAAACCAAACAAACCGCCAATTCCTGGCGGTAATTGAGGTAACTTAACAGGGTGATAAGGTTCTAGACAACTAGCTAAAGCTGAAAAGGGGTCGCCTGTAAATACCACCTGTGAACCGTCACGGTGTGTTTGAGTGGTGCGATACGCCTCTGGCGTTAAGCTTTGCTTATCGCCCCTTGCTTCCAAAATCCACAGTGGATCACAACCCAATAAACTATAACGTCCCAGTTTTTCCCCACCTTCTACCGACTCCAACAAAAAACTATAGGGTTGTCCAGCGCATACCTTATACCAAGCAGATACCGGCGTATCCAGGTCGGCTACCCATTCCTGATACACCGGTACAAAATTACCATCATTAGCTAATGCGGAGAATTGGGAGAAATCAGGGAAAATCATAATTTGCAGACGTTAGGGACTAGGGATTTTGGATTTTAGATTTTGGATTGGTTCATGGTTAATAGTTAATGGTTAATGGTTAATAGTTAATGGTTAATGGTTAGTGGATAGTGGTTAGTGGATAGTGGTTAGTTTAGTTATTAACTCCTAACTCCTAACTCCTAACTCCTAACTCCTAACTCCTAACTCCTAA